>CALMVT010000499.1:0-3959 GCA_937873175.1 uncultured Acetobacteraceae bacterium
CCGCCGCCATTGGCGCCCTGCTGGCGGCCCGCCCTGGCGCCGCGGCGTGGGGCCGCCTGCCGGCCCGGGCCAGGCTGGCGCTGCGGCTGCTGCTGCTCCTGGCGGTGCTGGCCCTGCCGGCGCTGACCAACGACTTCGTGGCGCAGGTCATGATGCTTGTCTGCCTGTATACGCTGATGGGGCTGGGCCTGAACATCGAGCTGGGGTTGGCCGGGCTGGTCGATCTCGGCTTCGTCGCGTTCTTCGCCGTGGGCGCCTACACGGTGGCGCTGCTGACGGCGGACCCTGCGGGCATGGGCGGGCATTTGCCGTTCTTCGCAGCGCTGCCGTTCGCTATCCTGGCCGCGTCCGCCGCCGGGTTCCTGTTCGGCTTGCCGGTGCTGAAGGTGCGCGGGGATTACCTCGCCATCGCGACGCTCGGCCTGGGCGAGATCATCCGCGTGCTGGTGCTGTCCGACATGCTCAAGCCGCTGCTGGGCGGGGCGCAGGGCATCGTCAACATCCCCAAGCCCTCCTTGTTCGGCGCCGTGCTCAGCTCACCGACCCAGTTGTTCTACATGACCGCGGCCCTGACGGCGCTGGCCGGGTATATCGCCTGGCGGGTGCAGCATTCCGGGCTGGGCCGGCGCTGGCTCGCGGTGCGGGAGGACGAGGACGTGGCGCAGGCGCTGGGCATCGCGCTGGTCCGGGTCAAGCTGTCCGCCTACACCATGGGTGCCGCGTTCGCCGGGCTAGCGGGCGGCATCTTCGCCGGCATGGTCGGATCGGCCTTTCCGCAGAGCTTCCAGCTCTTGGTGTCCGTCAACGTCCTGGCGATCCTGGTGGTGGGCGGCATCGGCAGCCTGCCCGGCGTTCTGGTCGGCGCCGCCGCGCTGATCGGCGCGCCGGAGGTGCTGCGCGACCTCGGGGAATACCGCTACCTGATCTATGGCCTGGTGATCATCGCGGTGGTCCGGCTGAAGCCGGAAGGACTCAGCCCCAAGGCCATCGCCCACCGGGAAGCGATGTGACCCGGCAGTTGCTGTCCGCGCGGGGCGTCAGCAAGCGCTTCGGCGGGCTTTTGGCGATCAGCCAGGTGGACCTGGAGGTGCCCCGGGGCGCCATCCACAGCGTGATCGGCCCGAACGGCGCCGGCAAGACCACGCTGTTCAACTGCCTAACGTCCTTCGTGCAGCCCAGCGCCGGGGAAATCCACCTGAACGGCGTGCGGATCGACGGGCTGCGCCCGGACCTGGTGGCCAAGCACGGCATCGCCCGCACCTACCAGAACATCCGGCTGTTCCCCGACCTGACGGCCATGGAGAACATCATGGTCGGCGTGGATGCCAAGCGGCCGGAGGTCCTGCTGGGCGCGCTGCTCGCCACGCCCTCGCACCGCCGCCAGGTCCGCGACACCGTGGCCCGGGCGCGTACGCTGCTGGGGGCGGTGGGCCTTAGCGGGCGCGGCGACCGGCTGGCCCGGCACCTGCCCTATGGCGACCAGCGCCGGCTGGAAGTCGCCCGCGCCCTGGCCATCGAGCCGGTGCTGCTGCTGCTGGACGAACCCGCCGCCGGGATGAACCCGGTCGAAAGCCACGCCATGCTCGAACTGATCCGTGCGCTGCGCGACCGGCACGGGCTGACAATCCTGCTGATCGAGCATCAGATGCGCGTCGTCATGGGCATCTCCGAGCGCATCAGCGTTTTGGACCACGGCGCCTGCATCGCCGAGGGCACGCCGGCCGAAATCCGCAGGGACCCCACGGTGATCGCCGCCTACCTCGGCGCGCGTGCGGCCCGGCACGGCATGGACGCGCTGGACGCCCACCCGTGAGCGCGCTGGCGGCCCTCGACATGCACGTCAGCTACGGCAACATCCGCGCGCTGCGGGGCGTGTCGCTGGCGGTGGCGGAGGGCACGATCTGCGCCGTGGTGGGCGCGAACGGCGCGGGCAAGACCACGGCGCTCAACGCAATTTGCGGCCTCCGCACTTTGAGCGCCGGGCGCGTCGTGCTGGCCGGGCAGGATGTGACAAGCGTGCCGCCGCACGACTTGGTGCCGCTCGGCCTGGTGCAGGTGCCGGAAGGGCGGCGGGTGTTCGCCCGGCTGACGGTGCGGGAGAACCTGAGCATGGGCGCGTTCCGCCGGCGCTCCCCGCGCGCCGAGCTGGCGGCGGAGCTGGACCGGGTGCTGGAACTGTTCCCCCGCCTGCGGGAGCGGATGGCGCAACTGGCCGGCACGCTGTCGGGCGGGGAGCAGCAGATGCTCGCCATGGGCCGCGCCCTGATGTCCCGCCCCCGCACCCTGCTGATGGACGAGCCGAGCATGGGCCTGGCGCCGCAGGTAGTGGACCAGGTGTTTGAAACGATCCTGGCCATCAACAAGCTCGGCGTGACGGTGCTGCTGGTCGAGCAGAACGCGCTCATGGCGCTGGAGATCGCGCAGATGGCGTATGTGCTGCAATCCGGCGAGGTGGTGCTTTCGGGACCAGGCCCCGAGCTGCTGCACAGCGACGCGGTGCGCGAGGCTTACCTGGGGTGACGCGCCCGACCTGTCGGCAACGCCGACGGCACGGGCACCCGGCAGGGTGCGTGGGTTGGATTGCCCTTGCAGGGCGGTTCTAAATGCCCTCCAGCAAGCTGAGCTTCAGGTCCCGGAAGGCCCGATGGGTTACGACCGCCGCTTCAATGCTCCGCCAGCACCTGATGCACGGAGGACACCACGACGGACCCCTCGCCCACCGCCGACGCCACGCGCTTGACGGAGCCGGCGCGCACGTCGCCCACCGCGAAGATGCCGGGCCGGCTGGTTTCCAGCACGTGCGGCCGGCGTCCGGACCACAGGGGGTCGGCAGCGTCCGCCCCGGCCTCCGCCCCCACCTGCACGAAGCCGCGCTCGTCCAGCGCCACGCCGCAGCCGCCGAGCCAGCCCGTGTTCGGCACCGCGCCCAGCATCAGGAACACGTTGTGGATCGCCCGCCGCTCCACCGCGCCCGTGCGGCGGTTGGTCCACTCCACCTGCTCCAAATGCCGCCCGCCCACGAGCGCCGTGACCTCCGTTTCCGTGTGCAGCGTGATCCGGTCCGACGCCTCGATCCGGCCCACCAGGTAGTCCGACATGCTGGCCGCGAGGCCCGTGCCGCGCACCAGGATGTGGACATGCGCGGCGTGGCGGGACAGGAACACCGCCGCCTGGCCCGCCGAGTTGCCCCCGCCGACCACGGCCACCTCCTCCTGTTCACACAGCCCGGCCTCGATGGCAGTCGCCGCCCAGTGGACGCCGTTGCCGCCGGAGAAGCGGTCGAAGCCGGCCAGGTCAAGCGTGCGGTAGCTCGCGCCCGTGGCGATCACCACGGCGCGCGTATGGACCATGCTGCCGTCATCCAGGTGCAGCGCATAGGGACGCGCCGTGCAGTCCAGCCGCACGGCGCTGCGCGGCACGGCGATGCGGGCGCCGAACTTCTGCGCCTGCACCTGCGCCCGCCCGGCCAGCGCGCCGCCCGAGATGCCGGTCGGAAAGCCCAGGTAGTTCTCGATGCGGCTGCTGGTCGCCGCCTGGCCGCCCGGCGCTTCCGCTTCCAGCACCAGCGTGCACAAGCCTTCGCTGGCCGCATACACCGCCGACGCCAGCCCGGCCGGCCCCGCGCCGATCACGGCCACGTCGAACACCCGGTCCCGTTCCAGCGCTTCCGTCAGGCCGAGGCACGCGCCCAGCTCGGCGTTGCCCGGGCTGCGCAACGCCCGGCCCGGGCCGCACACCACCACCGGCACGTCGTCCGGGCCAAAGCCGTGCCCGGCCAGCACCGTTCGCGCGTCCTCGCCCGCGGCGCCGGGCAGGTCAATGTCGAGCACGCGCACGGGGTAGCCGTTGCGGCCCAGGAAGCGTTGGATGCGCAAAGACTCGCCCACGCCCTCGTGCCGCGATGCGACCAGAGTGACGCCGGCCTGGCCGTGCTCGATGAAGCCGACCCGGCGCAGGAT
>CALMVT010000499.1:4059-8844 GCA_937873175.1 uncultured Acetobacteraceae bacterium
CACCGCACCTGCATCCACGACCGCCGCGGGCCGGGTGTCCACGTCATCCATGTCCGTCATCCCATCTTGGCGGGTTCACCACATGTCCAGCGCTCACATTGGATGGTTTCAGCCGGCGGCGCCAGGGTCGCAGCCGCTGGCCCGGTGTAAGCGGCCGGGACGCGGCGGCCGACGCCTCTCTTACGGCCGCCAAGTCCCGCCGCGGGCGCCGGACAGCTCGCGGTCGAGGTAGAAGGCGGCCGAGATAAGGGCCAGGTGGGTCAGCGCCTGCGGCGTGTTGCCGAGCTGCTCGCCGGACGGGCCGATCTCCTCCGAGAACAGGCCGAGGTGGTTGGCGTGGCCCAGCATCCGCTCGAACACCAGCCGCGCTTCCGCGAGCTTGCCTGCGCGGGCCAGGCACTCGGCATACCAGAACGAGCACGCGGTGAAGGCGCCCTCCTGCCCGTCCAGCCCGTCGTCCACTCGGTAGCGGAACACCAGCGCGTCCTCCACCAGCTCGCGCCCGATGGCGTCCAGCGTCGCCAGCCAGCGCGGGTCGGTGGCCGACACGAAGCGCACCAGCGGCAGCAGCAGCATGGCGCCGTCCAGGTGCGTCCCGCCGCGGGCGGCGACGAAGTGGCCGCGCTCCGCGTCCCAGAACTCATCCCACACGCTGCCGTGGATCTCGTCCCGCGTCGCGTGCCAGCGCACGAGCGGGGCGGGCAGGGAGCGCTTCTGCGCCAGGCGCATCGCCCGGTCCAGCGCCACCCAGCACATCACGCGGCTGTGCAGCCAGTGCCGGGCCGGGCCGCGCATTTCCCAGATGCCCTGGTCCGGCTCCTTCCAATGGTCGCACACGTAGTCCACGGTGCGGACCACGTATCGCCAGCCCTCGCTGCCGATGGCGTCGCCGTACTTGTTGGCGAGGTAAACGGCGTCCAGCAGCTCGCCGTAGATGTCGAGCTGGACCTGCCCAAAAGCGGCGTTGCCGGTCCGCACGGGAGCCGCGCCTCCGTAGCCCCGCAGGTGCGGCAGATCGGCCTCCTCCAGTTGCTCGTGCCCGTCCACGCCGTACATGATCCGCATGGACCCGTCGGACCCGCAGCCCTTGGCGCGGGCGCCCACCCAGCGCATGAAGGCGTTGGCTTCGTCAGCAAAGCCCAGCCGCATGAGGGCATAAACCGTGAACGACGCATCCCTGATCCAGGTCGCCCGGTAATCCCAGTTCCGCCCGCCGCCCGGGGCTTCCGGCAAGCCAAAGGTCACGGCCGCCACGACCGACCCGTGCCGGCGCGAGGTCAGCAGCTTGAGCGCCAGCGCCGAGCGCGTCACCGCTTCGCGCCAGCGCCCCTTGTAGCTGGAATGCGCGGCCCAGCCGTGCCAATGGGCGACGCAGGCCCGAAACAACGCTTCCGGGTCCGGCTGGCCCGGCGGTTCCGCGGCGTCCCCCAGCACGAACTCGGCGCATTCCCCGGCCCGCAGCGTGAACTCGGCCACCGCCGCGCCGCCGTCGGCACCGGACTCGGCGGCGAGCGGAACCGTTCCCCACAGGCGCAGCGCCGGGCCGGCGTCGCCGCCGAACACGACGGCGTTCCCCGCGGCCTCCTCCGCGCGGGTCCTGCTCCGCGCGTAATCCAGGCGCGGGGCGCAGCGCAGGGCGAAGCGCACCTCGCCCCGTGCTGCGCGCACCCGGCGCACCAAGCGCGGCGTGCCGTCCGGCTCGGGGAAGGGCATGAAGTCCGTAATCTCGCCCACGCCACCCGGCGCCGCGAAGCGGGTCAGCAACACGTTGGTGTCCGGCAGGTACATCTGCCGCCGCCGCGAGCCGTCGAGCGCGGGGGCGATGCTCCACGCGCCGCCCCGCTCGGGGTCGAGCAGCGCCGCGAACACGCTGGGGCCGTCGAAGCCGGGCCAGCACAGGAAATCCACCGTGCCGTCGTCGGCCACCAGCGCCGCCGTGCCCTGGTCGCCGACCACGCCGTGCGCTTCGATCGGGCTGGGCGTGGAGAGGCGGGGGGCGGCCGGCGTTCTGGCCCGCTTCGCCTGCGCGCGGCTCATGCCCTCCGGCATCAGGCCGCGCCCCGGTTCGCGGCCGGTCCGCGGGCGGCCTTGTGTTTGAGCTGCATGCTGGTTCCTTCCTTGCCGAATGGCTTGGACATGCCGTTTGGCCGTGGAACGTCAACCGCCGCCGGGTTGCAGCGGCGCGCGGCCGTGCCGGGCTGTTGAGGCCGGTTACGGCGTCGCGGCGGGACGCTTCAGCATCAGCGCCTGGCGGCGGCACACCGCGACCACCTCGCCGCGCTGGTTGCTGGCGGTGTGCTCGAACTCGACGATGCCGGCGTTGGGGCGGGACTTGCTTTCCCGGGCCGCCAGCACGACCGTGCGCACGCCCAGGGTGTCGCCGTGGAACACCGGCTTCGGAAACCGCACGTCGCTCATGCCGAGGTTGGCGAGCGTGGTGCCCAGCGTGGTGTCGTTCACCGACATGCCGATCGTCAGGCCCAGGGTGAACAGGCTGTTGACGATGACCTGGCCGAACTCGGTCCCGGCGGCGTAGTGGGCATCGAGGTGCAATTGGGCCGGGTTCATGGTCATGGAGGAAAACAGGACGTTGTCGGTTTCGGTGACGGTGCGGCGCCACGGGTGGTCAAAGGCGGCGCCGACCGTCAGATCCTCGAAGAACAAGCCTGGCATCTATGCGTCTCCGTTTCGTTCGATCTTGATCAGCAGGTCGCCGCCCTCCACGGCGTCCGCCGGGGCGTTGCGGAGAATGGTCATGGGACGGTAGTGTCTCGGCTTGAGCTTCGGTTTTCGACACATGGCGGTCACCTGTTAAGACGGACCATGGCGTTCATCCCGGAGGACCAACTCCGCCCTTTCCCGCACCGATGAGGAGCAATCCGCGGCCAGCAATGCAGCGTACTCCCGCCCTTCCAGCGTTCCAAGCAGGTGACGCATGACACCACCAAATGCAACGCGGCGGACCGCGGCAGATCGGTCGCGGACACCCAGCGCGATCAACTCATTTCTCGCGACAGCAACGGTCAGTGTTCGATGGTCAAAGGTCGTTACCCAATGACCTAGCCCCAATGACTTATCAACCCATTGCCAGCTATAACGCGATGGCCACTCGGACCTGCCTTGAATCAATGTGTCCAGCGCGACAGCACGCACCTGCGGTTGGACAGCCTCATGTGCGATACGTTTCAGACAAGGGTCAAGCGCAGGCATGCGGAGCGCGTGTCGCAGAACTGATGGCATCGGACCGGTCACATTCCGAATGAGCATGACGGGCGAACGCTTGGTCAAGAAGCCTGCGCTCCTCGCCCCAACGCCGCCAACTGGTTTGCTGGACCAGCAGGGCCACAGCAGCGCGGGCTACCACCTCTGGCCTCGTCAACGGGAAACACCGGCGTGCGCAACGCGTGGCGGCCTGGCGTACCGGCTTTGCCCAGTCATTCAGCCGCCACGCGACAGCGGCAAACAGAAAGGGATTGGGCAAACCTTCCGACAGCTTCATCAATGCCACCTCGCGAAGGTGGCCGTTTCGATGAAACAAAAACAGGTACGTAAGCTTGGGTGTTCGGAGTAGTTGCTTATGGTCGGTTGTGCGAAATAACTGGGTTTCGAGCGACGGTGGGGGTGCCCAGCGATCCAAATTTGCCGCTGCAAGATTTTCGCTTCGGCTCTCGTGATTTGCGCTGGCGACACGCTGGCCAGCAGATCAAGAGCCGTTTCCAGTTCGCTCCCTATGCCGTCGCCACGTTCCAGCTTGGCCCCAACCTCGGCAAGAGCATCGTGCAACGCAGAGGGCAGAACAGCGCGACGAGCATTCACGCCCCAAAGTGCTGCATCGCACTTTCCTGGTCAATGTACTCTATTCACCAGCGGTAGAAATTCCAATCGAGATACTGATCACACCGCATCGACCTGGCCCGGCTCCAATCCGATCTCCCGCAGCACCGCGCGCGTATCCGCGCCGGCTTCCACCGCCTCCGCCGGCGCAGCGCAGGGCGTGGCCGAGAAGCGCGGCGCCGTGCGTGGCAGGCCGCCCTCGAACAAGCCGAGCGCCGCCGCCTGCGGATGCTCCAGCGCCTCGGACCAGCCAAGCACCGGCGTGACGCAAGCATCGGTCCCCGCGAACCGCGCGGCCCAGTCGTCCCGCGTGCGGGTCGCGAACCGTTTGGCGAACTGCCGGCCCACGTCGGGCCAGCCGGCGCGGTCAAGCTGGGCTGCGGGCGCGACAACATCCTGCAGATCCAGCCCCGCCAGCAACGCCCGGAAGAACTTCGGTTCGATGGCGGCGACGGCCAGGAAGCCGCCATCCGCGGCGGCATACGTTTGGTAGAACGGCGCGCCGCCGTCGAGGATGTTGTCCCGTCGCGCGTCCCGCCATTGCCCGGCGGCCCGGAACCCATGGGTCATCGCCGTGAGCGCCGCCGCACCCTCCAGGATGCTGGTCGCGACGACCTGGCCCTGCCCCGTGGCGCGGGCGGACAGCAAAGCGGCCAGGACGCCGCAGGCCAACTGCATCGCGCCGCCGCCGAAATCGGCCACCAGGTTGAGCGGCACGGGCGGCGGCGCGCCGGGGTCGCCCATCGCCAGCAGCGCCCCGGTCAGGCCGAGGTAGTTCAGGTCATGCCCGCTGTCCCGCGCCATCGGCCCGGCGTCGCCCCAGCCGCTGATCCGCCCATACACCAGGCGCGGGTTGGCGGCGAGGCAGGGGGCGGGACCCAGGCCCAGCCGCTCCATGACGCCGGGCCGGAACCCTTCGAGCAGCACGTCGGCGCGGGCGATCAGGGTCCG
>CALMVT010000499.1:8944-20540 GCA_937873175.1 uncultured Acetobacteraceae bacterium
GGCAACGCCCGTGCCGCGCCCGACGATCGAGCGCCTGCTGGACATGGCGCAGCGCACCCCGTCCTGGTGCAACACCCAGCCCTGGCGCGTGACGCTCACCTCGGGTGCTGCGACCCGGCAATTGGCCGAGGCGCTGTCGGAGCATCAGTCGGACGCCGCCGACCAGCCGGACCTGCCGTTTCCGGTCGCCTACCGCGGCGAATACCTGGCCCGGCGGCGGGAATGCGGCTACCAGCTTTACGGCGCCGTAGGTATCGAGCGCGGCGACCGCGCGCGGTCCGCGCTTCAGGGCCGGGAGAACTTCCGGTTCTTCGGCGCGCCGCACTTCGCGCTGATCACCACGGAGCGCGACCTCGGCACCTACGGCGCCATCGACTGCGGCGGTTATGTTTCGGTTTTCCTGCTGGCGGCGCAGTCCCTTGGGTTGGCGGCGATCCCGCAGGCGGCGGTCGCGGCCCACAGCCCCTGGCTGCGGGACTACTTCGGCCTGCCCGGCAACCGCTTGGTCGTGTGCGGCATCTCGTTCGGCTTTCCCGACCAGGCACACCCCGCCAACGGGTTCCGCACCGGCCGCGCCCCGATCACGGAGGTGGTTGACTGGCGGGACTGAGGGCGCCGTCCAGCTTGCCCTATTTCGCCGCGTCGGCTGCCCTTTAATCCACTGACGCGGCCCCGTAGCGCCCGCCCTCGAACGCCAGCCGGCCCTGGCGCAGCAGCAGGTTGGCGTGGGCCAGCGCCTCGCTGAACGCGAAGCTCATCTGGTGCGGGTCGTCGATGGCCCGGCCGAACACCACCGGCACCAGCTCCGCCGCCGACAAGCGCCGGTCCCGGCAGGCGGCGAGGATCGCCTCGCAGCGCAGGGCGTGGTGGGTCGCCAGCTCGTCCAGCCGGGCGTGCAGGCCGACGAAGGGGAGGTTGTGTCCGGGCAGGATCAGGGTGTCGGCGGGGATCGCCTCCTTCAGCGCGGTCAGCGAGCGCAGGTAGATGCCGAGCGGGTCGCCCTCGGGATCGTTGGCGTGCACGCTGATGTTGGGCGAGATGCGCGCCAGCACCTGGTCCGCCGCGAGCAGCAGCTTGTCCTCGGGGCAGTGCAGCATGACCTGCTCCGGCGAGTGCCCCCCGCCGCTCAGCACGTCGAAGCGGCGCCCGCCGATGCTGAGCGTTTCGCCGGCAATCAGCCGGCGGAAGGTGCGCGGCAGCCCGGTGATCATGCGCAGGTAGCGGTGCCCGTTGGTCAGCAGCCGGTCCGCCACCGCCGGGTCGAGGCCATGGGCCAGGTAGAAGGCGCGGTATGGCTCGGCATTCGCGGCGTCGGGGTCGAGCTGGATGGTCAGGCAGGTCAGGTACTCGGTCTGGCTCATCAGCAGCGGGGCGCCGGTGCGCTCGGCGAGCCAGCCGGCCTGGCCCACGTGGTCCGGGTGGAAATGCGTCGCGACGATGCGGGTGATCGGGCGGCGCCGCAGCGAACCGTCCAGCAACGCGCTCCACAGGGCGCGCGTCGTGTCGTCGCCGATCCCGGTGTCCACCACGGCGACGCCGCCCTCGTCCTCGATCAGGAACACGTTGACGTGGTCCAGGCGGAACGGCAGCGGCAGCCGCAGCCATTCGATCCCGTCGGCGACCACCACCGACGTGCCGGGCGCGGGAGGCTCCGGATGCGGGAACAGCAGAGGGGCGGCGCGTCCTGGGTCGGTCAATGCAGGCACCTTTCAAGATCAACGTCCGCCCCGGAGGCCGCGCTCGGCACGTCCGGGCGGCACGGCAGAAGCAGGGGCGGACCGGCGCGGAGCCGGACGGCGCGCGCGGCGGTGGCGGCTGCTGCGGTAAGCGGCCGGGACTGGCGCGGTGAAGGGCGGCCCGGCCGGCCCCTATGCCATGTCCTCCAGTTCCCGGCCCCGCGTTTCCTGCACGTAGCGCACGACGAAAACAAAGGACAGCAGCGCCATGGCGGCGTAGATGCCGTAGGCGAAGCCCAGGCCCGCGGAGGCCAGCGCGGGAAAGGTCTGGGACACCACGAAGTTCGCCACCCATTGCGCCGCGGCGGCGACGGCCAGCGCGTAGGCGCGGATGCGGTTGTTGAACATCTCGCCGAGCAGCACCCACACCACCGGCCCCCAGCTCATGCCGAAGAACACGACGTAAAGGTTGGCGGCGATGATGGCGACGATGCCCTGCGCGTCGGTCAGCACCGGGGCGGCGTCGGCAACCGGGGTCGGCGCCGCGGCGAACACGTAGGCCATGGTGCCCAAGGACGCCGCCATGCCGAGCGAGCCGACCAGCAGCAGCGGCCTGCGCCCGATCCGGTCCACCAGGACGATGGCGATCAGGGTGGTCAGGATGTTGGTGACCGACGTGATCACGGTGATCGCCAGCGAGTTGGCCTCGGTGAAGCCGACCGCCTGCCACAGCACCGACGAGTAGTAGAAGATGACGTTGATGCCGACGAACTGCTGGAACACCGAAAGCAGGATGCCGACCCAGACTACCGGCAGCAGCCCCAGGAACGGACCCTTGAGGTCGTTCAGCGACTGCACGCTTTCCGACTGCATGCTTTGCTGGATCTCGGCGATCTTCACCTCCGGCGGCGGCCGCCGGCTGACGAAGCGCTCCAAGACGTGAGCGGCTTCCTTGAGGCGTTGCTTCGCGACCAGGTAGCGCGGGCTTTCCGGGATCAACCCGGCGAACACGCCGTAGATGAGGGCCGGCAGCGCCTCGGAAATGAACATCCACCGCCACGCTTCCAGCCCGAACCACAGCTTGCCGCTGGCCCCGCCCGCCGCCGCGGCGAGCGCGTAGTCGGTCAGCAAGGCCGCGAAGATGCCGACGACGATGGCCATCTGCTGCAGGGAGCCGAGCCGGCCCCGCATCTCCGCCGGGGAGACTTCCGCAATGTAGGCCGGGGCGATGACGCTGGCCGCGCCCACCGCCAGGCCGCCCACCAGCCGGAAAAAGGTCAGCGACCAGATATCCCAGGGCAGGCCCGCCCCGATGCCGCTGATGAAGAACAGCACGGCTGCGACCTGCATCACGGGGATGCGCCCGTACTGGTTCGCCAGCGGCCCGGCGAACCAGGCGCCCACGGCCGACCCCAACAGCGCGCTCGCGACCGAGAAGCCCAGCAAGGCGTCGCCCACGTGGGACCAGTCCCGGATGGCGCCGACCGCGCCGTTGATCACGGCGGTGTCGAAGCCGAACAGGAAGCCGCCCAGGGCTGCCGTGGCCGCGACCAGGACGATCCGCCCGACCGGCGGCGCGTCCTCGGCAACGCCGGCGGGGTTGATGCGTGCGCCAGATCCTTGGTTGGCCATTGTTTCCCCCGTTTGGCACCCCTTGCCCCGTTGGGCGGGATGCCGACCTTGGCGTGCATGGCATTCGCCAGCCGGCAATCGGGAGAGCGTCGCCGCATTTGGCTGGGCGGGCAACCCTCACACGAAAGGTTGACGCCCTCGATCGCGTCGCTATGGAGGCAGCGGTTCCGGGCGGTGGCCGCTCACGGCCGAACCCGCGTCCCGGCGCAGCCGCAGGAAGCTCGGCAGCGGCAGGAGCGCCAGCGCCGCCGCCAGCAGGAAAGCAGCGCGGAACGGCGCCACGGAACCGTGCAGCCCCACCGCCGGGCCGGCCGCCTGCGCCGCGTGCAGCAGCACGGCGCCAAGCGCGATGCCCATGCCGACCGCCGCTTGGAAGGCCGTGTTGAACAAGGTGTTCGCCGCCGCGACCTGCGCGGCCGGCACCTCCGAAAAGGCCAGGGTGTTCAGGCTGGTGAACTGCAATGATCGGCTGGCCCCGGCGAGCGCCAGCAGCGCCGCCGCCGCCGGCAGCGGCGTGCCCGGCCCGATCAGCGCGCATCCCCCGATGGCCAGCGCGTTGCCCAGCGTGTTGCCCAGCAGCACGCCGCGGAACCCGTGCCGCCGCAGGATGCCGGAGGTCCACGGCTTGATGCCCAGGTTGGTCATCCCGTACCACAGCACCAGCAGCCCCGACACGAACGGGTCCATGCCCAGCCCAACCTGGAACAGCAGCGGCAACAGGAACGGCAGGGTGCTGATGGACACGCGCGACACGAACCCGCCGCTCATGGTGGCGCGGAAGGAGGGAACCGCGAAGGCCCCGAGGCCCACCAGCGGGTGCGCGTGCCGCCGGGCATGGCGCAGCGCCAGAAACCCCGCCACCCCGCTCGCCCCCAGCACGGCGGCGGCGGTGGCCAGCGCCTGCGCGCCGCCGCCCGGCGCCCCATGGCCCAGCAGGTCGAACGCATACAGCAGCAGGGCCAACGCCAGCCCGTTCAGCGCGAAGCCGCGCCCGTCAAACGGGCGAGGCTCCCGTTCCCCGGCGTCGCGGATCAGGAACCACGCAAGAACAAGGCCGGCCACGCCGAGCGGCACGTTGAGGAAGAAGATCCAGCGCCAGGACGCATAGGTGGCGATGAAGCCGCCCACCGGCGGCCCAAGCACGGGCGCCACCAGCGCCGGCCAGGTGAGCGTCGCGATGGCCCGCATCAGGTCCGGCTTGGCCGTGCCGCGCAGCACCACCAGCCGGCCCACCGGCACCATCAGCGCGCCGCCGCCCCCTTGCAGGATGCGCGCCGCCGTGAACTCCCACCGCCCCTGGCTCAGCCCGCACAGCACGGACGCGGCCGTGAACAGCGCGATGGCCGCCATGAACACCCGGCGCGCCCCGAACCGGTCGGCGGCCCAGCCGCTGGCCGGGATGAACACCGCAAGCGTCAGCAGGTAGGCCGTCATGCCGATGGCGAGCGCCGGCGGCGTGGTGCCGAACGACTGCGCCATGGACGGCAGGGCGGTCGCGATCACGGTGCCGTCCAGGTTCTCCATGAAGAACGCCCCGGCGACGAGCAAGGCAACGGGGGACAGCCGGCGGGACGGGGTGGGCGCGGTCAATCGGGAACCCTCAAGCGGAGCCAAACCCTTGTCATCGCCCGCGCCGGTCCTGCGGTCCCAGGGGATGGCGCTGCCGCGTCAGCCCTGCGCGGCGTTGCGGGCCATGAAGGTCGCGGGCGTGCCGTCGCCCGGGTTTACGAAGATGATGTCGGTCGGCTCGCGCCGGGGCGTGTCCACCGAAAGGAACACGACCGGCTCTTCCGTGATGTCGGGCAGCGCGTGCACGGTGCCGCGCTCGAAGAACAGCAGCTCGCCCGGGCCGAACGCCGCCTTCGTGCTTTCGTCGCCCATCCAGAAGGTGCCGCGGCCCGAAAGCACGTAAAGGTATTCGTCGCAGGTGGCGTGGTAATGGGGCGGCGTGCTCCGGTAAACGCGGAACACGCGCGCGCTCGCGGCCTCGCGGTTGGTCAGGTAGGTGTCAACCAAGAGCGTGCTCGCGGTTTCCGGCAGGGTGGCCGCAATCGCCCGCAGGTCGAAGCGCCCGGTTGTGATCGTGTCGGACATGGTTGGCCTCCTCGGTTCATGATCGTTGGATTCGGTCGTCCCGGCTGCAAGCGTATAGGCGTCCAACGCGAAGCGCACCCGCGAAGTCCCGCCAAGGCGGGGGCTCAGCAGGCCGGGCCATCAGCATCGCCTGCTCACGCCGCTTGCCGTTGCCATCCCGTGTTTTCCTCGACGAAGCCGTCCCGTCGAGGCAGCCGTGCTTGCGCCGATCCGGAATCAGCGGCAACGCCGCAAGCGGTCCGCTCGAACAGCCTAACCCCAAGCTCATCCTCAAGCCGTAGCAGGATCTGGCTCAGGGTGGGCTGGGCGACTTCCAAGCGCCCGGCGGCGCGCGTAACCGAGCCGAGTTCGGCGGTGGCGAGAAAGCAGCGCAACGGGTGCCCGTCCACGTCCGCCCCTCCCGCCCGGCTTTCTCAAGCCGGCGCGTGGCCCAGCGCCAGCCGGAAGCGGTTCTTGACGTGCACGGCGTCCCGCGGCGGCAGAACGCGCGGCGGGTTCACCGCGGCGATCTTCACCGTCGCGAAACCCAGACCCTCCCGCGCGTGGATGCGCCGGCGCAGCGGTTCTACCTCCGCCATGGCCGTGACCGAGGCCACCCGCGGGAAGCCGCAGGCTTCGGCGACCCGGGCAAGCTCGATGCCTTGGCCGGCATGGCTGAGCTGCATCCCGGTTTCGCCGAAATGCCCATTGTCCAGCACCACGATGCTCAGGTTGCGCGGCTTGCGCAACGCGGTCGTCGCCAGCGCGCCGAAGCCCATCAACTGCTCGCCGTCACCGGTGAGCACCAGCACCGGGCGGTCCGGCTGCGCCGTGGCGAGGCCCAGCCCCACCATTGCCGCGCTGCCCATGGCCGCCCAAAGATAATAGTTCAGGTCGTGGTCGCCCGCCGCCGCCACGTCGTAGGAAGGCGAGCCGAGGCCGGTCACCACCAGCAGATCCCCGCGGTCCCGCAGAAGCTCCGCAACTACCGCCCGCCTGTCCAGGGTCCCGCCGGCGCTCATTTCACCCACTCCTTCTCGCCGATCAGCCGTTGCCCGAGCAGGACGGCGCAGGCCGCGTTCCCCTCGAAGGCCATGGTGGCCGCGCCGCGCAGCAAGGGCGTCACCTCCTTCGGGTCATCCGCCCGCCAGGTCAGCACGCCCATGAGGCGCAGCGCCGCTTCCGTCGCCTGGCCCATCGGGTTCTGCCACGGGTTGAACTCCGCCCAATCCCCGCGCATGGTCACGACCATCAGCAGCGGGAAGCGCGCGCAGGCCGGCAGGGCCAGGGTGTTGATGCAGTTGCCGACGCCGCTGGACTGCAGGAGCAGGGCGCCGCGCTCGCCCCCCAGCCAGGCGCCGGCCAGGTAGCCGATGCCTTCCTCCTCCGTCGTCAGGACGATGGAATGGATGCCAGGGTCGGCTTCGGCCAGCCGGATGGCGGCCGAGTGCCCGGCGTCCGGCACGTAGGCCACGTGCTTCACGCCTGCGGCCTTCAGCACGTCGAAAACCTCCCGCTGCCATGAAGGCGCCGATGCGCCCAACGCTTCCGATTCCATGCGTGCCTCCCCGTCTGCTGCGGCCGGCGGCCGGCATGGGCGCCACCTTACGGCGGCGGCCACGCTTGCCTGAACTACCATGTTGCTCAATAAGAGCGGACTCCGTGCGGATGCAGAAGGGGCTGGTGATGAAGGGCTTGGGCGCTACGGTCCTGCCGCTCGCCTCCGCCCATGCCGAGGTCGCCGCCACCGTGGACGAGGGGTGTGGGACGGGCGATTGCTGTCCGACTGGCTTCCAGCGCGAATCCGTTGTTCCCACCCGCCCGGGGAACCGGCAACAAGCAGCGGGTGTTCCGCCACCAGGACACGTCCGAGGAGACCGCCATGCTGAACGACCACCAGGAACTGCGCGAGGCCGTGCGCGCCCTGTGCGCGAGCTTCCCCGCCGAGTACCACCGCAAGATCGACGCGGAGCGCGGCTACCCCGAAGCATTCGTCGATGCGCTGACAAAGGCCGGCTGGCTCGCCGCGCTGATCCCGGAGGAGTACGGCGGGTCGGGCCTTGGGCTGACCGAGGCTTCGGTGATCATGGAGGAGATCAATCGCGGCGGCGGGAACTCCGGCGCCTGCCACGGCCAGATGTACAACATGGGCACGCTGCTTCGCCACGGCTCCGCGGAACAGAAGCGCGAGTACCTGCCCCGCATCGCTTCTGGCGAGCTGCGCCTGCAATCCATGGCCGTCACCGAGCCGACAACCGGCACGGACACCACCAAGATCAAGACCACGGCCGTGCGCCGGGGCGACCGCTACGTGGTGAACGGCCAGAAGGTGTGGATCTCGCGCGTGCAGCATTCGGACCTGATGATCCTGCTCGCGCGCACCACGCCGCTGCCCGAGGTCAGGAAGAAGTCGGAAGGCATGTCGATCTTCATCGTGGACCTGCGCCACGCGGTCGGCCGTGGGCTGACTGTCCGGCCGATCCCGAACCTGGTCAACCACGAAACCAACGAGCTGTTCTTCGACGACTTGGAAATCCCGGCGGAGAACCTGATCGGCGAGGAGGGCAGGGGCTTCAAGTATATCCTCGACGGCCTGAACGCCGAGCGCACGCTGATCGCCGCGGAGTGCATCGGCGACGGCTACTGGTTCATCGACAAGGTGGTTCCCTACGTCAAGGAGCGCACCGTGTTCGGCCGCCCCATCGGCCAGAACCAGGGCGTGCAATTCCCGATCGCCGAGGCCCACATCGAGATCGAGGCCGCCAACCTGATGCGCTTCGAGGCATGCCGCCGCTTCGACGCGCTTGAGCCGTGCGGGGCGCAGGCCAACATGGCCAAGTACCTCGCGGCCAAGGCGTCCTGGGAAGCGGCCAACGCTTGCCTGCAGTTCCACGGCGGCTTCGGCTTCGCCAACGAGTACGACATCGAGCGCAAGTTCCGCGAAACCCGGCTCTACCAGGTGGCGCCGATCAGCACCAACCTGATCCTCAGCCATGTCGCCGAGCACGTGCTCGGCCTGCCGCGCAGCTTCTGACGGAGGACCGGGCGATGGCGGGATCGAAGCCGCTGGCGGGCCTGCTCGTTGTTTCGATGGAGCAGGCCGTCGCGGCGCCCTACTGCACCTCGCGCCTCGCCGACGCCGGGGCGCGCGTAGTCAAGATCGAGCGGGCAGAGGGCGACTTCGCCCGCGGCTACGATAACGCCGCGAAGGGATCGTCGAGCTACTTCGTGTGGCTGAACCGCGGCAAGGAAAGCCTGGTCCTCGACATCAAGGCGCCGGGGGACAAGGCGCTGCTGGCCCGGCTGGTCGCCGTGGCCGACATCTTTGTCCAGAACCTGGCGCCCGGCGCCGCGGCCCGCGCCGGCTTCGGTTCGGAGGCGCTGCGGGCGCGCCACCCGCGCCTCGTCACCGTGGACATTTCCGGCTACGGCGAAAGCGGCGACTACGCGCAGATGAAGGCCTACGACCTGCTGGTGCAGGCCGAAAGCGGGTTGTGCAGCGTGACCGGGCGACCGGAGGGGCCGGGCCGGGTCGGCGTTTCGGCCTGCGACATCGCCTGCGGCATGAACGCCCACGCCGCGGTGCTGGAAGCGCTGATCGAGCGCGGCGCGACCGGCCGGGGCAAGGGCATCGCGGTTTCCTTGTTCGACGGCATGGCCGATTGGATGAACGTGCCGCTGCTGTATTTCGAGGGCACCGGCAAGCCGCCTCGGCGCATCGGCTTGGCCCATCCCTCCATCTGCCCTTACGGCGCATTCGAGACGCGCGACGGGGCGCTGGTGCTGGTCTCGATCCAGAACGAGCGCGAATGGGCGGAGTTCTGTGCCCGCTTCCTCCAACAGCCGGACCTGCCGGCGCGCGAAGGGTTCCGCAGCAACGTGGAGCGGGTGGCGCACCGGGTCGCCGTGGACGCCCGCATCGCCGAAACCTTTCGCGCCCTGACGCGCGACGAGTGCGCGGCGAAGCTGCGCGCGGCCAACACCGCTTACGGCTTCGTCAACGACGTGGCCGCCTTTGCGGGCCACCCGGCGCTGCGGCGCGTCGCGCTCGACACCCCCGGCGGTTCCGTGACCGTGGCGGCGCCCGCGCCGCGCTTCAACGACGGCGAACGCGAACTCGGCGCGGTGCCGGCGCTTGGCGAGCACACGGCGCGGATTCGGGCCGAGTTCGCGCGGTAATCCGGCGGACGGCGTCCGTCCGCGCCGGGGCGCAAGGAGACTGGTCGCGCACGGACGCAGGGTGTGCCATGCCGGTGCGACACGCGCCGGAAGGAACCAAGCCCCTTGGACACAGCCCACGAGATCATCCTGGCCGCCGGCGTGCTGTGCCTGCTGGCCACTTCCGCCGGGCTGGTTTCGGCCCGGATCGGCACGCCCTTGCTGCTGGCCTTCATCGGGATCGGGATCTTGGCGGGCGAGGACGGGATCGGGGGCATCCAGTTCGACGATTTCCGGGCCGCCTACCTGGTCGGCAGCCTTGCGCTCGCCGCTATCCTGTTCCAGGGCGGGCTGAACACCGAGCGCTGCATGATCGAACAGGCGCTCTGGCCCGCGGTGGCCCTGGCCACGGCCGGGGTCGCGATCAGCGCCGGCGTGGTCGGGGCCGCGGTTGTGCTCCTGTTCGGCGTGTCCTGGCCGGAGGCGCTGCTGCTCGGGGCGGCCTTGGCGCCCACCGACGCGGCGGCGGTCTCGGTTCTGCTGCGCGTGTCCCGGATCGGGGTGCCGTCGCGCGTGTCCGCGGCGCTGGAGGTGGAGTCGGGGCTGAACGACCCGATGAGCGTGTTCCTCACCGTGGGCCTGGTCGCGTTCCTGACCGCGCCCGAGGGGATGGACGCAGGCCACGCGGCGCTGCTGTTCGGGGAGGAGATGGGCGGCGGGACCCTGATTGGCCTAGCCAGCGGCTACGCGCTGCTCCGGCTGTTTCGCTGGCTGGACGTGGAGCGGTCGGTGTTCCCCGTGTTTGCCGTGGGCGGCGCGCTCGCGACGTTCGGGGCCGCGCAGGTGCTCGGCGCGAGCGGGTTCCTGGCCGTTTATCTGGCCGGCGTGATCGTTGGCAACGCCGAGCACCCGGCGTCCCAGCCTATCACGCGCTTCTTCGGGGCGCTCGGCTGGCTGGCGCAGATCGCGCTTTTCCTGATGCTGGGGCTTTTGGTCACGCCGCACGAGCTGCCGCCGGTGATCATGCCCGCGCTGGCCGTCTCGACGGTGCTGATCCTGGTTGCCCGGCCGGTCGGGGTCATGGCCTGCCTGTTGCCGTTCGGATGGTCGGTGCGGGAAACGGCGTTCGTCGCTTGGGCCGGCCTGCGCGGCGCGGTGCCGATCTTCCTGACCACCATCCCCCTGCTCGCGGGCGTCAAGGCCGGGCGGACCTTGTTCGACGTCGTGTTCGTGGCAGTGGTCGTGTCCGTGGCCGTGCAAGGCTGGACCGCCGCCTCGGCAGTCCGCCTGCTCGGGCTGGAAAGGGAACCCCCTGAGCCGCCGCCGGCCTTGCCGCGTGCCGGCGCAAGCCCACCGGCCGAAACCACGACCGTCACGCGGCACTGACCGGCCGGCACAACGCCACGCCGGTCAGCGCCGCATCGGGTATGCCGCCTGGCGCGGCAAGTCCGCCGGCACGACCATCCGTCCGATCGGCCAAAGCGCGATGCCTGCCAGCTTCAGGTGCGCCCACGCGAACGGCAGGCCAATGATCGTGACAGCCAGCCCGGCCGCGACGACGAGGTGCCCGATCGCCAGCCACCAGCCCGCGAGCACGAACCAGATCATGTTCCCGAGGAAGCCGAGCGGTCCCGTCCCGAGGTCGCCTTGTCCGGTGTACTCGTCCCGCGGCACGACCTGGTGGCCGAAGGGCAGCAGCGTGTAAAGCGCGATGTTGAACGCTGCCCGCGCCCATGGCAGGCCGACAATCGTGATGGCCAGCACCACGCCCGCAACCACCCACGCCGCCGCCATCCAGACGCCGCCGAAGATGACCCACGCGATGTTCAGCAGCAGGCGCAGAGGCGTCATGGGAAGCCTTTCCGAATCACGCCATGGACAGATGCTGGCAGGGTGGCGCCCAAGCAAGGGCATGGACGCCGCGCAGCCGCGATTGTAGCGCCGCCGGGTGCAAGCGCGCGGGGCGGGATGGCGAGTTACCCGTCGATGTCGGCGGCCGCGGCTGCCGCGATGCTGGCCGGCCGTGGGCTTATCCGGTCGAAGCCTTGCGTCAGCAC
>CALMVT010000499.1:20640-22991 GCA_937873175.1 uncultured Acetobacteraceae bacterium
GCGTCAGCACCGGGTGGCGCGAGCTGCCGCCGATCATCATGTCAACGCCGTTGTGCGGGACGCCCCGCGTGGGCTGCGGATACGCCGCGCTGCCGGTCTGCACCGGACGCGCTTCGCGCACGTGGCCGCCCCTGCTTTCGGGGTAGGCCTGCGACCCCGTCATCTGCTGCAGCTCGGCGGCGTGGCCCGACGAGCCGGCGTCGCGCAGGCCGTAGGCGCGAGCGCCGGGCTGGCCAGGCCGAGGCTGAGAACTGCCGCAACGAGAAGCTTCTGCATTTTTGGTCTCCATCGGTTCGTCCGGGCCCCGTTCGTCGAAGCCTGCCAGACAGATGCGACCCTTGTTTTGCGGCCGTGCGACGGAACCATGTCAAACTATGTCAGCCCGGGCGGCGTCAGCCGACCGGCAGGGTGACCTCGGCGCGCAGCCCGCCGTCCGGCCGGTTGTTCAGCACCACGCTGCCGCCGTCGCGTTCCACCGCGCGCCGCGCGATGGCCAGGCCCAGGCCCATGCCGCCCAAGTCCGGGTTGCGCGAGGGGTCCACCCGGCGGAACGGTTCCAGCACCCGCTCCAACTCGGCAGACGGAATGCCCGGACCGTCATCCTCCACCCGGACCCGCACCGCCGCGCGCCCGCCGGGCGAGGAAGCGTCGCCGAGGGTGACGCGGGCCGCGCCGCCATGTTTGACGGCGTTGCCGACCAGGTTGACGAACGCCCGCTTGATCTCGACCGGCCGCGCCCGGACCTTGCAATGGTCCGGCCCGGCATAATCCGCCTCCGCCCCGGCGTCGGCCGCATCGTCCAACACCGTCTGCAGGATGCTGGCCAGGTCCACCGTCCGCACCGGCTCCGGGTCGCCTTCCCCGTTCAGGAAGGCGAGCACGGTGGTGATCATCTGCTCCATCTCGGCCAAGTCGGCTTCCATCGCAGCGGCCGTGTCGCCCGCGTCCAGCAGCCCCGCGCGCAGGCGCATCCGGGCGATGGGCGTGCGGAGGTCGTGCGACACGGCGGCCAGCGCCTCGGTCCGGTCGCTGATCAGGCTGGCGATGCGGCCCTGCATGGCGTTCATCGCCCTGGCGACCTGGCGCACCTCGCGCGGGCCTTGCTGGTCCGCCACGTGGACCGGCGTCCCATGCCCGATGGCGTCGGCCACCCGCGCTAGCCGCCGCAGCGGGGCGGCCAAGGTGTGCACCACCATCGCCGCGGCCAGCAGCACGCCGCCGGCGAACAGCGCCGTGGACAGCAGGGCCTCGTAAACGCTGAACCGCGTTTCGGCGACCCGCTCGGCGGCGAAGCGGAGCGTCGTCCCGTCATCGAGACGCAGCGTGCCCACCAAGTTCTGCGACAAGCCCGAAGCCTGCTGCAGGCCGGCGTGCAGTTGCAGGCCGTGCAGCGCCAGCTCCGGCCGCAACCCGGTCAAGCGCCCGTGCAGCAGGGCCAAGGGGATTGGCGTGCGGGCGGCAGGCCCGTCCTCCGCGTCCCGGTCTCCGCTTTAGCCCAATTGCAGCCCTTCGCCGGACAATTCCCGTGCCGCGCGGTCCCGCCATGCCTCCGGCAGTGCCGACAACGCCCGTTCCGTCCGCGCCAGGCGCCAGGCCAGGTCGTCCAGCGGCTCCGTGCTCGGGATGAACGCGGAGGACTGCTCATACACCAGCGTGCTGCCGCCGAATTCCAGGACCAAGGCGGCGAGCAGGATCAGGACCACCCGCCCGACCAAGCCGCTGGGCCAAAGAACGAGATGCAGCAGGCGGCCGGCCATCAGCCCCGCTCAACGGCGGCGGTGAACATGTAGCCCACGCCCCGCACGGTGCGGATCAGGCCGTCCGCCCCGGTCGAGCCCAGCTTGCGGCGCAGGCGGCTGACCAGCACGTCCACGCTGCGGTCGGTCACGTCGCCCAGCCGGGCACGCGACAGTTCCAGCAGGCGGTCGCGCCCGATCACGCGCTGGGTGTCTTCCAGAAAGCTGAGCAGCAGGTCGTGCTCGGCGCCAGAAAGCTCGACCGCCGTGCCGGACGGGTCCGTCAGCTCCCGCCGCCGGAGGTCGAGACCCCAGCCGTCGAAGCGCAGCATGTCGCGCGCCTGCGCCGGGGCGACTGGCCCCACCGCCGTCCCGCGGCGCAGCATGGCGCGGATGCGGGCCAGCAGCTCCTTGGTGCCGAACGGCTTGGCGATGTAGTCGTCGGCGCCCAGTTCCAGCCCCAGCACGCGGTCCATCTCCTCCCCCGCGCGCTGACCATGATGACGGGGATGTTGCGGGTGCGGCGCAGTTCCCGGCAAAGGTCCAGGCCGGACAAGCCGGGCAGGCCGACGTCCAGCAGGATCACGTCGAACGGGGCCGCCTTCATCGCGTCCC
>CALMVT010000500.1 GCA_937873175.1 uncultured Acetobacteraceae bacterium
GCGCTACACTCACCGTCTTGCCAAGGCCGGGGTCGAACCGTCGGTCGGCAGCGTCGGCGACGCGTACGACAATGCTCTCGCCGAGACCATCAATGGCCTGTTCAAGGCCGAGATGATCCACCGGCGCGGTCCGTGGCGCTCCTTCGAGGCCGTCGAGTTCGCCACCCTCGAATGGGTGGACTGGTTCAACAATCGCCGCTTGCTCGAACCCATCGGCAACGTCCCGCCGGCCGAGGCCGAGGACGCCTACTACGCCGCGCTTGCGGACACGCCGATCGCCGCGTAACACACATCACAACGCCTCCGGGAAACCCAGGACGGTTCACCCAACAATGTTTTGCGACCTGACAGCAGCAACAGGGTTGCCACATCATGCAGTGCTTTGAACCATCTGCGCCCGTGAACCCTCCGCTGTAGCTGTGTTTTCACACAGCCTCGGTTGGAAGCGGCTGTATGAAGGGGTAAGTTCGGGATTCGGGCTTATGCCGAGTTCGGCATAAGCCCGAATCCCGAACCCATTGCAGGTAATCCGACATGCCCTGTGTTGAGTCGTAGCACGTCAGGACACCCAACCAAGGCGAGGGTGGTATCAACTTCAGCGGCAAGCATTTCTAAGACGTGAGTGGCACCTTCCTCGCCAGCAGTCGCGAGGCCGTACAATAGCGGCCTACCCAACAACACGGCTTGCGCGCCCATTGCGACCGCCTTCACCACGTCCGAACCCCGGCGCACGCCGCTGTCGAGCAGCAACGGCGCCTTCACGGCCGCAGCGACGGCGGGCAGAACCTCGATGGGAGTTCGGGCGTCTTCCAGTTGGCGCCCACCATGATTTGACAAGACCACACCGTCAGCCCCTAGCTCAACGCAGTGCGTGGCGTCTGCCGGGTCCATCACGCCCTTGACGAGCAGCGTGTGCGGCCAAGCGTCCCGTAGCGCTTTCAAATCGTCCCAGTCGAAGCTGGCGTCCATCTGACGACGCATCAGGGCCGCCTGGGCGTTGACGTCTGCCGTGTCCTGGCTGACGAAATTTGCAAGCTGGGGCAGGCCGTGCCTCAGTTGCCGCAATGCCCAGGTCGGATGGAGGGCCGCGTCCAGCACAGTGCGTGCCGAGTAGCGGAACGGCACCCCGAAGCCGCTCCGTAGATCGCGTTCCCGTTTGCCGTTGACCGCCACATCGACAGTCAGGACCAGGGTACGGTAGCCAGCCGCCAAGGCGCGGGCCACCAGTTGGTCTGCAAGAGATCGCTGCACGACGTAGAGCTGGAACCACAGTTCGCCGCCGGCGCGCTCTGCCACGTCCTCAATGGTCGCGTTCGACGCAGTCGAGAGTGTGAATGGGATGCGTGCTTTCCGTGCGGCACGCGCCAGAGCGACATCGCCGTCCGGCCAGAGCACGCCGTTCAGCCCCATCGGCGCCACCACAAACGGCAGCGGCTGTTCGCGCCCGAGAAGGCGAACGGACATGCTGCGACGGCTGACATCGACCAGCCGTCGCGGTGCAAGGGTGATTGCCTCAAAGGCGGCCAGGTTGCGGCGGATGCCGCGCTCATCGCCTGCTCCGCCTTCGAGATAGTCGAACACCATGCGGGGCAGGCGACGCCGCGCAAGGCGCCGGTAGTCGTCGGCGTTTATGGGCTTCATGGCCGCGGTTTCCCGGCGCTCTGCGCCAATCGGACAAGGCGCGTCACCGTGCTGTTCACCGGTGTCGGGATTCCATGCGCCTCGCCAATCCGAACGATCGCACCGTTGATCGTCTCGATTTCGGTGCTCCGGCCGGCGCGGACATCCTGCAACATCGAGGGCTCATGACCGGCGTGGTGGACCAGAGCGTTGTCAATTTTCCCCAGGATTTGAGCGCGGTCGAGCTTGATCCCGGCTGCCGTGGCAACGGCGAGTGCCTCGTCAACGATTGTCCCGATCAAAGCTCGCCCATCGGCGTTGTCGAGCCCGCCGACTGGAGCCCGGGCCAGCGCGGTCAAGGCGTTGAGCGCGGCGTTGAACGATGCTTTCTCCCACACTGCAATCCTGATCTGGGGATCGGCAGTGCAGGAAAGGCCAGCTGCATCGAGCAGCGACCGGATCCGCTCCAGCATGTCTGACGGATCCCCGTCCAGCGACCAAAGCCGGACTGAGCCCGCCCCATGTGATCGCACATGGGAAGGTCCCGCCAGGTCGACCGGCACGTCCGTCACGCCGACGGCGATGGAGTTGCCCGGATAAAGTGCGGCGATCTGCTCGGGATTGCCAAGTCCATTCTGCAGCGTGAGGAACCAGGTATCGGCTGCGACGACATGGCGAACCGAATCCGCAGCGGGGCCTGTGTGCATCCCCTTGGTAAAAATAATGACCAAGTCGACTGGATCCACAAGCTCTTCGGCACGGGCAATGGACATGGTGATGGTCCTGTCCCCCTTGTCGTCCTCGATGCGAAGCCCCTGCGCGGCGATGGCGTCGAGACGCGCAGCATCAACATCGACCAGGACGACGGCGCCGCCGCGCTCCGCGATCAGCCCGGCGAAATAGCCGCCCATCGCGCCTGCGCCAACGACGGCGACTTTGAGCCCAGCTCTGCCGCCTGGATTGCCGGCCTTTGCCGCCCGTTTGGTATCCATCGTTTCCCCCATCAAAGTTACATAGTTGGTGTGCATACCAACTTGACAGACGCTTCGGAACCCTGCAAGTGGCCAGGTAAGCCGGGCACGAAGCCGGGCAGCAATTGGGGGAAACAACGCGATGGCTGCGTTTACAGTCCAGGTGCATGCGCATGACGCCTGCATTACGCCAGTCTCGGCTCTTGGCCTTTGGTGGCCGGTATGAGCGCCTCCGCCGCAACGAGCAGCTCCGCCGACATCGGTCAGATCCTTGATACCGGCCCCTGGACGACGATGCAGAAGCTCGTAGGTCTCCTCGCCGCCCTTTCCATCGTCATGGACGGCTTCGACGGCCAGCTCATCGGCTTCGCAATCCCCGTGCTGATCAAGGAGTGGGGTGTCACCCGAGGTGACTTCGCACTTCCGCTCGCAATCGGGCTCATCGGGATGGGCATCGGCAGTGCCTGTGCCGGCCTGCTCGCGGACCGTTTCGGCCGGCGGTCGGCCATCATCGGCAGCGTCTTTGTCTTCGGCCTGTCCACCATCGCCATCGGCTTCTCGCAGGGCCTCCTGACGATCGGGGTGCTGCGGTTCCTGGCCGGCCTGGGCATCGGGGGCGCCCTTCCCAGCTCGACCACGATGACCGCCGAGTTCACGCCTGCACGCCGTCGAACCATGGCGATCACCGCCACGATCGTATGCGTCCCCCTAGGCGGCATGCTGGCCGGAGTCTTCGCCAGTTACGTCCTGCCCTCATTTGGCTGGCG
This sequence comes from uncultured Acetobacteraceae bacterium, assembly GCA_937873175.1. Classification (GTDB taxonomy): domain Bacteria; phylum Pseudomonadota; class Alphaproteobacteria; order Acetobacterales; family Acetobacteraceae; genus CAHJXG01. The sequence continues at coordinate 3,359 of CALMVT010000500.1, forward strand.
CGCCCTGTTCTTCTCTGGTGGCACGCTTGCGGTGATCCTGGGCGTGGTCCTGGCCATCTTTCTCCCCGAGTCCCCGCGTTACCTTGTGCGGCGCCCTGCCCGCTGGCCGGAACTGGCCCGGCTGCTCCGGCGCATGTCCCGCCCCACTGCCGAAGGAACTTCGTTCACAGATTTGGACGAGCAGAAAGTCGAGAAGCGGGAGGGCTTTCCGGCCTTGTTCGAGCGTGGACGGGCTCGGGACACGACCGCCTTGTGGATCGCGTTCTTTCTCAACCTCTTGGCCGTCTACAGCGCCTTCAGTTGGCTGCCGACCATGTTGAGCGCCGAGGGGCTGAACGTGGCCGTCGCCGGCTCGGGATTGACCGCTTACAACTTTGGCGGCGTGTTCGGCGCGCTGCTTTGCGCGCTGGCGATCACCCGCTTCGGTTCACGTTGGCCGCTGCTGCTGTGCTGCATCGGCGGTGCGACAACCGCGTTCTACCTGGGAACGGTGAACGTTGCGGAGAACACAAATCTGCTGATTGCAGGCTTCGGTCTGCAAGGCTTTTTCGCGAACGCGGTGCAGTCGACCATGTACGCTGTCTGCGCCTACGTTTACCCGACGACCGTGCGGGCAACGGGCACTGCCTCCGCACTGGCCTTCGGCCGTTTGGGAGCGATCCTGAGCGCCTTCATCGGCGCCGCGGTCATCACGGCCGGGGGCGCGGCGGGCTACCTTACCATGCTCGGCCTCGCGATGGCTGGCGTTGCAGTCGCCCTGGCAGTTCTCGGCCGTCACATTCCTTCGCAGCGTACCTTTCAGGGGGTTGCCGCAGAGGCGGGCGTCATTGCCGGCAACTGAGCATTTGCGAGCGAACACCAGACTCCAGGAGCGAACATGCAGATCGACCTCTTGATCGGCGGCAACAGCATCGGTGCTGGCACCGGCGGCACCTACGAACGCTACAATCCCATCGACGGGACAGTTGCAACGATAGCAGCGGCGGCAACGGTGCAGGATGCCGTCGCGGCGGCGGACGCAGCCGGACGGGCTTTCCCTACCTGGTCGGCAATGGGTCCAAACGCCCGCCGGAC
>CALMVT010000501.1 GCA_937873175.1 uncultured Acetobacteraceae bacterium
AGCATCCGGCTCGGCTGGTTCACCGCAAGGGTCGCGGCCATCACAGGCCCGGGATCGCTGGTTTACTCGGGGCCAGTCGGGGCGATCGCGCGGCTGGACGACGACATCGGCGGGCACGCCATCCTCGCCAACCTACCCCCGCCGGAGCGGGCGGCTTTCATGGCCTACGCCGCGGCCCATGGCAAACCACCGCCGGGCACGGTGGCGCGGCCGGAGGTCGCGCGAGTCCTGTTGGACCGTCTCGGCCGGCCGACGGCCGTGGCATTCGTGGACGGCCAAGTCGAACCCCGTCCAGGCAACCGCGACCCATGGTCGGCAATCCTTGACCAGCTCAGTGCGGGACTGTCCCCGTTCGACCATCACTACAGCCATGTGACGCTGACCGACCCAGGCTTGCTGAACCAGCTTGAACAGGCGCGTACACCCCATAGGCCCTAAGGTAGCGCTTGACCCGACGCGGATGGGCTTGTCCCTCGCGCTGGAAGCCATGGCTACCGCTCGGACCCGCGAGATCGAGGCCGCGAACATTGCACTCCGTTCCGGGATTGCCGAGCGGGAAGGCATCGAAGCATTGCTGCACCAGCCGCACAGGGCCGAGGCGGTCGGCTGACCGGCAGCGTCGCGCGCAACTTCAGCGACATGCTGCAAGCCACCAACGCCAACCTGGGAATGACGCGCCGGGTGGAGCAGGTGTCGGGCAGCATCCAGGGAACAAGTTGCCAACGACATCAGGACCCAACCACACCAAACGAGCCGAACACCTTTCAAACGGAAAAGATAATGAACGAGACGAGGCCCATCGATCCATTCCAATTCGGCGAGCCTGGCGCGGCCGGAGCGACGTCGAGCAACCTTCCCCTTGCCTGCGCCGCCGAGGCGATCGGCACGTTTCTCCTCGTGCTGGTCGGAATCACCGTGGCCACCGCGGCCGTGCTCGGCAAGGGCACCGCCGGGCCGGCCTACAACTCCCTGGCGGTCGCACTGTCCTTTGGGCTAATCCTCATCCCGATTGTCGGCTCGCTCGGACACGTCAGCGGCGCGCACGTGAACCCCGCCGTGACCTTCGGCTTGGCAATCGCCGGCAAGTTCCCATGGGCCTACGTGGTGCCCTACTGGGCGGCGCAGCTCGTGGGGGCAACGCTTGGTGCGATCGTGGTATGGGCGGCATACGGCCACGGCGCCTACGTGGACGCGCATCTCGGGGCGCCAGCGCCGGCGAACGGCGCAAGCGGGATGCAGGTCCTGCTGGTCGAGGCCCTGATCGCCTTCATCCTGGTGTTCACGGTGATCTCGATCACCACAGACAAGCGCGTGCCGCCGGGGAGCGCCGCGGTCGCCATCGGCTTCGCGCTGGCAGCCGGCGTGCTCCTGGGTGGCCCGGTCAGCGGCGGCGCCGGCAACCCGGCACGCGCGCTCGGGCCGATGATCGTGGCAGGAACCTACTCGGTCTGGTTCGTCTACTGCGCCGGCCCCTTGCTCGGCAGCGCGGTTGCCGCACTCGCTTTCCATTTCGTCGGGATGGCGAACACTCCGAAGGTGGCAGACGCCGGCTTGTCAAAGCCTAGGCCGCTGGCGTGACGCTCGCTTGAACCACTCCGCCTATCAAGGCCTAACCCTCAGGATTGCGTCCCCGACAATGAACAGCTCCCGCCAGACCAGCTCTTCGAAGCCCGCGGACACCTCGGCGTCTGCGACCCATGAGAACCGCGTTTGCATCATCGGCTGCGGCCGGGTCGGGATGGCGAGTGCCTATGCCTTGATCCAAAGCAGCTTCATCCGGGAACTCGTCCTGGTCGGCCGGTCGCAGGAGCAGACGGAAGGCGAGGTGATGGACCTCGAGCACGCCGTCGCGGTGCCGATGAAGCCGCCGGTCAGGATCATCCATGGCGACTACGCCGAAGCCGCAAGAAGCTCCGTCGTCGTGGTGACGGCCGGGCAGGCGACCGGCGGCCCGGAGGAGTCGCGGCTCGACCTGCTGTCCAAGAACGTCGGGACCGTCCGCGACATCGTCGGCAAGCTCAAGGCCGAAGGCTTCGCCGGTGTTCTCCTTATGGCCTCGAACCCCGTGGACATCCTGGCGCAGGTCGCGCAGGAGGTGTCCGGCCTGCCGGCGGGCCAGGTCATCGGGACGGGCACGCTGGTCGACACGGCGCGCCTGCGCGGCCTGCTTGCGGAGGAGCTGGGCGTCGAGCCGCGTGCGGTGGACGCCTACATCATCGGGGAGCACGGGGACTCCGAGATCGCGGTCTGGAGCGGCGCCCGGGTCGCGGGGGTCAAACTCGGGCGCTACCCTGGCGTCCGGGCGCTCCCAAACTACGGCGACCTGCTCGACCGGGTGCGCCGCGCCGCGCCGGAGGTGGTGAAGCGCAAGGGGCATACCGCCTACGCGATCGGCCTGTGCGTGCAGCGCATCTGCGAAGCGGTGCTGCGCAACGAGCGCGCCGTGCTCGCCGTCTCCACCCTGCTGCAAGGCGAGTATGGGATCGAAGGCGTGTATCTCGGCACGCCGTGCGTCGTGGGGAAGAATGGGGTGGAGCGGGTGATCGAACTGGACCTCGACGCAAGCGAGCGCAAAGGCATGCGGGCCTCGGCCAAGCTGCTGAAGGACATGCGCAAGGGCCTGCCGGAGAAGGACGCGGCGCAGCCCGGCCGCCGAGGCGGACAAGGATGAGGGGTCGAACAGGTGGCCGTGAGATCCATGGCTGTCGCACTCGCGTTGCTCGCGGCCGGATGCGCGCTGGCCACGGCAACGCCGCCGGAGGTCGAGGTGGCCGGTGTCGAGCTGCGCGGCCTGGGCGTGCCCGACCAAGCGCTCGGGGTGACGCTCTGCGTCAGCAATCCCAATGCAACGGAGCTGTCCTTCCGCAGGGTCTCGGCGGCGCTGGAAGTCGCAGGCGCGCCACTGGCGGAAAGCGAGAGCGAGGCGCCGGTGCGCCTGCCGCCGCACTCTTCGGTGCTGGTCCCGTTCGCGGCAACCACGACGGTGCGCAGTCTGGGCCCGCAGCTGTGGGACGTGCTGCGTTCAGGGGGGGTGGAGTATCGGTTGCGCGGCAGCGTGCAGCTCGACGGCGCGCTGGGGATCAGCCTGCCGTTCAGCCGCACCGGCCGTCTCGACCTGCTTGCGGCAGGAGCGCGGCTGCTCAGCCTTCGGGGCCAGCTCGATCTGCTGGCCAAAGGGACCCGGCTGCTGGCGGACGCCGCGGCGGCCGGGTCCGATACGCGCTGCGGCAGGGCGGTGGCGTCCTGATGCGCCGCAAACAACACGCTTGCAGCCTGCAGGGCAGCATTCCGGCCGCTTCGTTTTCCGGATGCTGTCGCCGTCGGTGGTTGCGCGGCTGCGGGGCGAGTGGGAGGCGGACTCCATGCGCTGGCAGCGGCGCGACCTGTCGGCCCGGCGCTACGTGTATGTCTGGGCCGACGGCGTCTACCTGCAGGCCCGCATGGAGCCGCAGGCCGAATGCATGCTGGTGCTGATCGGGGCGACGCCGGAAGGCAGGAAGGAGCTGCTCGGCTTCCAGGTAGGCGTGCGGGAAAGCGCGCACAGCTGGCGCGAGCTGCTGGTTGACCTCAAGGCACACGGCCTGGTTGTCGCGCCCGAGCTGGTGACCGGCGACGGGGCGCTCGGCTTCTGGAAGGCGCTGGACGAGGTGTCGCCGACACCCCGGCACCAGCGCTGCACCCTCCACAAAAACGTCAACGTCATGGACAAGCTGCCCAAGTCGGTCCAGCCGGCGGCCAAGTCGGACTTGCGCGAGGTTTGGAACGCGCCGGACCGGGCGACGGCAGAGGCGGCCATTGCGACGTTCGCCGAGAAGTATGGGGCCAAGTACGAGAGGGCGGTCACCTGCCTGACCAAGGACCAGGACGCATTGCTGACCTTCTACGACTTTCCCGCCGAGCATTGGGATCACCTGAGGACGTCCAACCCGATTGAGAGCGTGTTCGCCACGGTCAGGCACCGGACGGTGCGGACCAAGGGCGCGCTGTCGCAGGACACGGCCCGGCTCATGGTGTTCAAACTTGTCATGGCAGCTGCGAAGACCTGGCGCCGGCTGAAAGGCGAGAACCAGTTGCCCAAGGTCGTCCAGGGCGTCACATTCCACAACGGCGTTGAGGTCACCAACACGCCAGCACAGAGCGCCGCCTGATCACGGCGTCACCCAAATCCCGGCATAGCTCCGGAGAGAACCATGATCCGACAGGGGCCACCCATCGCCAGCGCGAACTCTCAACGGAGGGCTTGACCCGTAATCCCGCCATAAGAGCACAACGCCCCCAGCTGGCCTCGGCGTGGTGTGTCATACCGTTACCGTCTCCATTCCCCAATTTCTGGACAGTCCCTGCCCTGAGCGGGGTACGATGCGACCGGGAACCCAGACCCGGCCGTCGAACAGCCGCCGCGCCGTACGGTAAAACGAACCCGCCCGCGCTACCCAGATTTCGTTGTCCTGCCCCACGTCCGCGCCCACTGTCAGGATACCAGACGGCATCCCAAGGCGGATCGGTGCCTCTGCCGGCGTCTGCCGCATCATGTCCGACACCACCGTCCCGGCGACCCGCGCCGCTACGGCGCTGCACAGGGAGATCGTGAGCGGCAGCGCCCGGTGCGGCTGCCCGTTCGAGATCACCCGCACGGTCAGGTCCACTTCGCCTGCCTGCACCGGCTCGCCTGTCAGTGTTGGGCTGTCGGATGGCGGCGATACGAAGGCGACGAACGGCACGATGGTGATGCGCCGTGCTTCCTCCTCGTTCCCGGCGATACCCATGCGCACGGAGGCTTGCACCCGGATCGTGTCCAACAACGACAACATCTCCGGCCGTGCCTCCATCTCGTCCGGCAGCTCCAGCCCGGTAAGCCCGACATCGCGGGCGCGAACGAACACGGCGGCATTGGCGGCGTCCACCAGCGACGCCTCCACGGTACCTACGCCCGGCACGTCCAGTCGATCCAGCACTCGACCCGTCGGCAGCAGCTTCCCGGTGCTGGCACCGCCGGGCTGCACGAAGTCCAGCCTGATCGGAGCGCCGGTCCCGGACACGCCGGGGATGACCAAGTCACCGTCGTAACGCGTCATACCGTCCTCGATTGGGAAGGTGCCATGGATGATCTTCTGCGTATTGGTGTTGAAGATCCGTACGGTCGCACTGTCGCCGGACGAGTTGAACCGGATGGGGTGCACCAACGCCTCGTCCACTGCGAACGGACCTACGGCGGAACTCATGTTCCCGCAATTGCCCCTGTATTGGACGATGGATTCCTTCACCAGCACCTGACAAAAAGTGTAGTCCACGTCCGCATCGTCGCGCGCCGATGGACCGATGATGCAC
>CALMVT010000502.1 GCA_937873175.1 uncultured Acetobacteraceae bacterium
TCGTGCACCGGCTGCTGCCGGCCGGACAAGGCTTGGCCGGAACGCGGTGAGGGCGAACCGCCGGACGCAAGGACGGCGAAGCGCCCGGTGGGTCAAAGCAACCGGCTGCGCTCCGCCTGCTTCTGGGCTTCCTGCGCCGCCTTCAACTGCGCCTTGGTATACATCAGCGCATGGGCGGCGAGGTCGTGGCTGTCCTCCCACAAGTTGCGCCAAATCCCGAGGATGCCTTCGAGCGGCTGCCCGACGATGCGGGACGAAAAGGACTCAAAGGTGATCGGCCCGGCGTAGCCGGACTTGACCACCGCCCGGAACACGCCCGCCAAGTCGATGGAGCCTGACCCCATGTAGCCCCGGTGCGAATCGCCGGTGTGGAAGTAGCCAAGGTGGTCGCCGGTCTCCAGGATCGCCTGCCCGATGTCCGACTCCTCGATGTTCATGTGATACACGTCCAGGTGCACCTTGACGTTGGGCGCGCCGATCCGCTTGCACATCTCCACGGCCTGCGACGCCGTGTTGAGCACGTTGGATTCGTAGCGGTTGACCACCTCAAGCCCCAGTGTGATGTTGCTGCGGGCCGCGACCTCGGCCACGCGCTGCAGCACCTCGACGGACCGCTGCACGCCCTCCGCCGTGGTTGGCACGGCGTATTTCTGGAATGCGGACTCCAGGATGCCGCACACATGCGTCGCGCCGAAGTCGCGCGCCACCGCGACCGCCGCCTCAAGACGGGCCTGGCCGCGCTTCTCCTTTTCGCGGTCATTGCTGGAAATGTCCGTGTCGGCATCGAGGCCGAGCGAGGAGGTCGCGCCGATGCCGGCCTGTTCGAGCTGCTTCCGCGTGAAATCGGCGTCGATGGAAGCGGGATCGAGTGCCGGGATCTCGATCAGGTCAAACCCGACCTTGGCCGTGTTGGCGATGGCCCTGGCGCATTCGTCGTGGCTCCAGCCCTTTTCCCAAACCAGCGCGTGGACACCGAGCTTGTTCATCCTGTTTCTCTCCCTTGATCCTGCATCTGCCCGAAACTCTACCGCTTGCCGAACATGACCTGCAGGAAGCGGCTGGCCCAGACCGAGCGGACCACCATGATCAGCAGCAGGAAGCCGCCCCAAAGCGCGGTGGAAAGGTGCTGGCTGGCGCCGAGCTGATTCAGCCCGGAGGCGATCACCTGCAGGATCACCAGGGCGATGGCGACGGGGAGCACCCGGCCAAAGCCGCCGAACGGATCGACCCGGCCGAGAAAGCACGCCAGCACGGTGATGAGCAGGTAGGACTCGCCGTGCCCGACCCGCACCGAGTTGAACCGCGCCAGCATGACGATGCCCGCAATGCCGCACATCAGGCCGGACAGCATGTAGATCAGCGTCAGCGAGCGCCGGGTCGGCACGCCGGAGAAGCGGGTCGCTTCGATATTGGAGCCGATCATCCGGGTCGCGAAGCCGAGCCGGGAGCGCGACAGCACCACGGCCCAGAGCAGCACGGCCGCCGCGAACACGAGCAGGGGCGCGGGGATGCCGCCAACCGTGCCCTGGCCGACGGCCTGCACATAGCCCGGCACGCCCGAGATGTCGCCGCCCCGCGTCAGGAACTCGCCGAGGCCGCGGACGAAGATCATGGTGGACAGCGACACCAGGATCGGGTGCGCGCCGGTGTAGGCGATGATCGTGCCCATCAGCCACCCCACGAACGCCCCCGTCGCGAGCGCCGCCAGCACGCCCGCGGCGATGGCCCCCAAGCCCGCGTCCACGCCGCCCTGGCTTTGCAGCACGAAGGCCATCGCAAGCCCGGACAGGTTCGCCGTGAAGGTGATGGCCAGGTTGAAGCCGCCCGAGATGATCGGCATCAGCATGGCAAGGCTGAGCAGGCCGAGTTCCGGCAATTGGAAGGCGACGGAGGTAAAGGTGCTGAGGGACAGGAAGCCCGGTGCGGCGACGCCCAGCAGCACCACCACGGCGGCCAGCAAGGCGAGCAGCCCGGCCACGTCGCCGCCGATCCGCGGCGCGAAGCGGCGGCCCTCGGCGCGGCGCAGGGTTTCCGTGGACATCAGGCGGCCCCCCGCGCGGCCGGCGTCCGCCAGGAGCCGATCAGGCGGCCCACGCCCTGGCTCGACAGCGTGATGGCGACCAGGATGATGGCGCCGATGATCATCTTGAAGGCGTAAGGCGAGATGCCCAGCAGGTTCAGGCCGTTCTGGGTGACGGCGACCAGGATGATACCCAGGAACACGCCCAGGATCGTGCCGCGCCCCCCGCCGAGCCGCGCCCCGCCCAGCACCACCGCGGCGAGCACATCAAGCTCGCGGCCATACAGCGCGTTCGGCACGACCTCCTGGGCGTAGTGCGACTGCATGAGTCCCGCGATGCCGGCCATCAGGCCCAGCCAGCCGAAGGCAAGGTAGTGCATGGCGCCGATGCTGATGCCGACCCGGCGCGCGCCCTCGGGATTGTCGCCCATGGCGTAAAGCTGGCGGCCGGTGCTGGTGCGGCGCAGCAGCAGCCAGGTCGCCGCCACGCACGCCACCATGACAAGCACCGGCAGGGTCAGCTCGGCATGGCCGCCCGCGGTTTCTGTGCCGAAGATCACGACCCGCGTGGTCCACCAGTCCGGCAGGTCGTAGATCGACACGCCGCCAGACCAGAACATCAGCAGGCCGAAGAACAGGTTGAAGGTCGCGATGGTGACGACGATGGAGACGATGCGGAACTGGTGGATGAAAAAGGCATTCAAGCAGCCCAGCAGCGCCCCGAAGCCGCCCGCCAGGAGCAGCCCCACGGCCCAATCTCCCCCGCCGAGCGGCGCAAGGGCCATCGCGGTGAGATATTGCACCACGGACGCGGCGACCGCGAAGGAGATGTCGATGCCGCCGGCAATCAGCACCACCAGCAGGCCGACGCCGAAGATGATGTTGACCGCGCTGGCGTTCAGCAGGTCGAACAGGTTGGGCAAAGTGAGGAAAGAGGGGGCGAACAGCCCCAGCCCCCCGCCCATCGCGAGGATCACGAGGAGGAGCCACCCTTCAGTGCTCCCGATGCCGAGCCTAGGCATGAACAGCCCCCTCGATGGCGTCAATGTCGGTCTCGCCCGGCACATAGGCGCCGACGATACGGCCGTCCCGCATGTGCAGGATGCGGTCGGCGTTGAAGTAAACCTCGGGGATCTCGTCCGAGATGAGCAGGATCGCCATCCCGGCCTCGGCGAGCTTGTGCACGATGGCGAAGATGCCGGCGCGGGCGCCCACATCGACGCCCACGGTCGGGCTGTCCAGGATCAGCAGCTTGGGATGCGTGGCCAGCCACTTGGCCAGCACGATGCGCTGCTGGTTGCCGCCGGACAGCGTTGAAACGGCGTGGTCGGGATGGCCGATCTTCACGCCGAGGTCGCGCACCCAGTCATCGACCAGCGCATCCTGACGCCGGGCGGAGATGAGGTAGCCGGGGCCGAGCAGGCTGTCGAGCACGGTGATCGCCGTGTTGTCTGAGATCGACTGGGGCTGGACCAGGCCAAGCTGCAGCCGGTCCTCCGACACGTAGGCGACCCCGGCCCGGATCGCCTCGCGGTTGCTCGCGAAGCGCACGGGCTTGCCCTCCAGCGTGACCGTGCCGGCGGCGGCCGGGGCCATGCCGAACAGGCTGAGGGCCAGCTCGGTACGGCCGGAGCCGAGGCGGCCCGTGAGGCCCACGATCTCGCCCCGGCGGATCGTGAACGACACGTCGGCGTAGTCCGGCGCGCGGGACAGGTTCTCGACGGACAGCACGACGGGCGCGTCGGACAGGTCGCGGGTCTGCACCGCGTAGTCGAAGGTCTTGCCCGTCATCAGTTGAGTCAGCCGGGTTTGCGTCATGCCCTCCGTCGGGAAAGTGCCGACGAGCCTTCCGTCCCGCAGCACCGTGACGCGGCTGCACACGTCCAGCACCTCGGCCAGCCGGTGGCTCACGAACACCACCGCGATGCCCTCGTCGGACAAGCGCCGCACAATGGCCAGCAACGCATCCGTTTCCGCCTGGCTGAGCGAGGCGGTGGGTTCGTCCATAAAAACAAGCGTCGCCTCGGCAACCAGGGCGCGCGCCACCGCCACGATCTGGCGCTGCGCAATGGGAAGCGTCCGCAGGGGCGCTTGGAGGTCCAGCTTGACCCCGAGCCGCCCGAGAATGCGGACCGCCGCCGCCTTCATCGCCCCATAGTCCACTAGGCGGGGCCGGGCGCCGAGGTTGCTTTCAAAGGCGATGTTCTCGGCAACCGTCATTTCGGGGAACAGCGCCAGGTCCTGCCAGATCACCTGGATGCCCAGCGCGCGCGCCGCCGCGGGGTCAAGCCCCTCGACCGAGCGGCCGTTGAACAGCATGACCGCGCCGGGTTCGGGCCGGTGGACGCCGCTGATGATCTTGATCAGCGTGCTCTTGCCGCAGCCGTTCTCGCCCGCGAGGCACAGCACCTCGCCGCGCCGGATGTCGAACCGCACGTCGTCCAGCGCCTTGACGCCGCCGAACTGCTTCGAGATGTGGTCAAGCTGAAGCAACGGCGCCCCGGCGTCGGCGTGCGGGCGGTCGGCGGTGCTGGGCATGGCCGGGCCGCCTTCACGAAAGCCGGCGCTACAGGCCCGTCTTGGCCAGCTCGTCCACCGTGTCCTTGTTCAGATCCACAAGCTCATCGACGATCAGGTTGTGGCCGTCCGGATGCACGGTGCCAAGCCCCGGCACCACCGTGCCGTCCTTGATCGTCTCGCCCTTAGCCACCATGGTCCCGAGCGTCACGAACACCTCGCCGGCAAGCGCCGGGTTCCACATGTAGCCGCCCGTGAGCACGCCGTCATGGACGAGCTTCCTGCCCTGTCCCGGCGAGAACGGGCCCATCACGAGGATCTTGCCGTTCATGCGCTTTTCGGCGACCGCGCGGGCGGCGCCGATCGGCCCCTGGCTGCCGAAGGCGAGGAACCCCTTGAGGTCGGGATGCGCGCGCATGAGGTCGAGCGCCGTGCTGCGGGACTGATCCACGTTCTCCGCCACGCCGTAGCGGTCGCCCACAAGCGTCATGCCGGGTGCGTTGGCCTTGATGTAGGCGTTCGCGGCGTCCGCCCAGGCGTTGTGCAGGGGAACGGTGAGGGACCCGACGAATACCGCATACTCGCCCTTGCCGCCCAGCGCCTCGACCAAGCGCTTGCCGTAGGCTTCGCCGAACCCCTTGGAAGAGGCAAGCTCGAAGTCGTAGTCGGCGTTCTTCTGCTTCGGGGACTCATGGGTGATGACCTTGATCCCGGCCACGCGGGCGCGTTCCAAAACGGGTTCGAGCACTTCGGCGTCGTTGGGCACCACGCCGATGACATCGACTTTCTGGGCGATCAGGTCCTCGACGGCGCGCACCTGCAGGGCCGGGTCGGCGCTGGTCGGGCCGACCATGAAGGCCCGGACGCCAAGCTCGGCAGCCTTTTTCTTGATGCCCGCTTCCATGGCGTTGAACCACGGAATGCCGCCGATCTTGACCACGACGCCGATCACCGGCTTGTCGGGCGAGGCCTGGGCGCCGCCGGCAAAAGCCAGGGCGATGATGCCGGCGCACAGCGCACGACGATAGTGATTGACCATTCTACGTTTTCCCCTTCGCCCGCCCGCAGCGGCATACTGAGACAGCCTTGTTCGCGGCTTTGGCTGCAAGCTCAATCCATTTGGCACAGGGCGTCAACGGATGACCGGCTGAAGTGTTCGCGACGGCGCGCGCGGAGGCTGCCTGCTTGTCGCGGCTCCTGCTGTCCCGGCCTGAGCAGGAAGCTGGCGTCTCCTCCATTGCATGGACGCCCAAGCCCTGATCTCATCCGGCCCATGGAACGCTTTCCCAGGATCGGCCATGCGCTGAGCAGCCATGGCTGATGCCAAGACGATTGATTTTGAGGGCCTAGCAGCCGCCGTTGCACGGGAAACCGGCACCGGGCGAAGCGTTGTTGCGGTTGTCGGCGCCCCCGGCTCCGGCAAATCGACGCTCGCCGAGCGGCTTGCATCCCGCATCAACGGGACGGCGCCCGGCAGCGCGGCCGTGCTGCCGATGGACGGCTACCATTTCGACGACCGCGTTCTCGTGGCGCGTGGGCTGAGGGCGCGCAAGGGGGCGCCCGAAACGTTCGATGTTGGCGGACTGCTCCACATGCTCGGCCGCCTCAGGCGCAACGAGGAGGACGAGATCGCCGTTCCGGTGTTCGACCGGGCATTGGAAATTGCCCGGGCGGGTGCTTCCCTGATCCCGCGAACCGTGAGCCGGGTGATCGTCGAGGGCAATTACCTCCTGCTCGACCGCCCGCCCTGGCGCGGCCTTCACGCCTTCTTCGACATCACGGTTGCCATCGCCGTCCCGGAGGACGTGCTGCGGCGGAGGCTGACCAGGCGGTGGCGGGGCTACAGGCTGCTGCCGAAGGAGATCGAGGTGAAACTTGAGCTGAACGACCTGCCGAACGGGCGCCTCGTCGCGGCCAGCAGCGTTGCGGCCGATTTCGTCCTGAGCTCGCCCCTACCCCAACGCCGCGTCAGTTGATGAGGAACCCGCCATCCACCGGCATGCACACGCCGTTCACCATCGCGGCGTCGTCCGACAACAGGTAGGCGATCACGCTCGACACCTCGTCGGGCTGGACGAAGCGGCCAAGCGGGATGCGGGACAGCATCGGCCCGGATTTGGCCGGGTCGCTCCAGGCCTTTTCGGCCATGGGGGTCAGGGTGACGACGGGGTTGACCGCGTTGACCCGGATGCCCTGGCGACCCAGTTCGTTCGCCATCGCCCGCGTCAGCCCGTCGAGCGCCCCCTTGGACGCGCAGTAGGCGGCGTGGTCGGCGAAGCCGATGAAGGACGAGATGCTCGACACGTTGACAACCGCGCCGCCCAGGCCGCGCGCCAGCCGGTCGCGGGCGTAAACCTGGCTCAGGATCATGGGCGCCCGGCAGTTCACCGCCATCAGGGCGTCGAAGGTCTCGACCGTGAGATCGACAAAGGCGTCAAGCTCCGTCGTGCCGGCGCAGTTGACCAGGAAATCGACGGGTATCGCCTCCTCCGCGGCAGCGCGCGCGTCATCGGCATCGGCCAGATCGACGGCCCGGATGCGGCAACCGATCCTGGCCTTCAAGGCGTCGAGGTCCGCGGCGGAGCGGCTGAGCGCCACGACCTCTGCGCCCCGGTCCGCCAGGAACACCGCCGTGGCATGCCCGATGCCCTTGCCGGCCCCAGTCACCAGCACGGTCTTGCCGCTGAAATCCATGATTCTCCCCTGCGTCGGCGATCCTAAAATGCGAGGCCGTCCTTGTTGAAGACATAGGCCCGGGCGGCGTCGAACCCGGCCGTGAACATCTCGCCCTTGCCAAGCGTTTGCCGGCCTGCGGCCTGCAGCACGACCGGCTCCGCCGCGCGCGTTTGCGCATACACCAGCGTGCTTCCGCCCAGGCTTTCCGACAGGTCGGCCACAAGCTCCATCCGGTTGGGTCCGTCGCCAAGCATCAGGTGCTCCGGCCGCAGGCCGAGCAGCACCGTGTCGCCGACCCCCGGACCGGGCTGGACGCCGCCGCCGTGCCGCCCCATGACCTGCAACGGCGCGACCAAAGACGGGTTGGCCAGGGTAAGCGCCGCCCCGTTTCGCGCCGTGACGGTCGCGGCCACCAAGTTCATCTTCGGCGAGCCGATGAAGCCGGCGACAAAAATGTTGCCGGGCGCATCGTAGAGTTCGTCGGGCGATCCGACCTGCTCGACCCGGCCCGCGCGCAGTACCACGATGCGGTCCGCCAGCGTCATGGCTTCCACCTGGTCGTGCGTCACGTACACCATGGTCACGCCCAGCTCGCGGTGCAGGCGCGCGATCTCGACCCGCATCTGGGCGCGCAGCTCGGCGTCCAGGTTGGACAGCGGCTCGTCGAACAGGAACAGCTTGGGATGGCGCACGATGGCCCGGCCGATGGCCACCCGCTGCCGCTGCCCGCCCGAAAGCTGGCGCGGCTTGCGGTCGAGCAGCGGCTCCATCTGCAGGATGCGGGCGGCCTCCGCGACCTGCCGCTCGATCTCCGCCCGGGGCACCTTCGACATCTTGAGGCCGAACGCGATGTTGTCGCGCACGGTCATGTGCGGGAACAGCGCGTAGCTTTGGAACACCATGGACACCTTGCGCTTGGCCGGCTCCAGCTCGGTGACGCGGGCGCCGTCGATGAACACCTCCCCGGCCGTCACCTCCTCCAACCCGGCGATCATGCGCAGCAGGGTGGACTTGCCGCAGCCGGACGGGCCGACGAACACGACGAACTCCCCCTCGCGCGCCGAGATGCTCACGCCGTTGATGACGCTTGCCGCCCCGTAGCGCTTCTCGATCCCTTCAAGCCGCAGGAAGCTCATGCGCGCGCCCTCCTCAGTCGTCACCAAGCGTGGCGTCACTTGGTCGCCCCCATGGTCAGGCCCCGCACCATGTGGCGGGACACCAGCAGCGCGAAGATGGTCACCGGCAGCACGATCACGGTGCCGGTGGCCATGATCTTCCCCCAGGGCAGCTCGTAGCCCGACATGAAGCTGGTCGCCACGACGGGCGCGGTCTGCACGGCGCGGCGGGTGAGCACGAGCGCATACAGCAGCTCGTTCCAGGAAAAGATGAAGCCGAAGATCGCCGACACCGCGATGCCGGGCACGCCGAGCGGCAGGTAGATGCGCCAGAAGATGTCGAACTGGCTGGCGCCCTCCAGCCGCGCGGCTTCCTCCAAGTCCCGGGGGATCGAGCGGAACTGGTCGGTGCAGATCCAGACGACGATGGGCAGGATAAAGGTGATGTAAACCAGGATCAGCACAAGGTGAGTGTCGAGCAGGCCGATGTTCTGCGCGACAAGGTAGATCGGCAGCGCCAGCACGATGGGGCTGATGAAGCGGTTTGAGATGAACCAGAACCACAGGTCCGACTTGCCGCGGAACTCGTAGCGCGCCAGCGCAAAGGCGGCCGGCGTGCCGAGCACCACCGCCAGCCCCGTGCTGAACACGGCGACGACCAGCGAGTTGACGATGGCGCCCACCACCTTCTGGTCGGCGAACACGTCGGCGTAGTTGGCGAGCGTCGGCGTGAACAGCCAAACCGGCGGCGAGGCGAGCAGGTCGGTCTGCGTCTTGAAGGAGGATGACACCATCCAATAGAACGGGAAGATCGTCACGGCGAACACGGCCAGCAGCCCGGCGCCGTGCAGCAATCGGCCGATGCGCGGCATCACTCGATCTCCCGGTAGAAGAAGCGGATATACACGCGGGCCAGGATGATCGTGATGATCAGCAGCAGCAGCGCCTGCGCCGATGCGGTGCCGAGGTCGAACACGCGGAAGCCCACGCGCTGGATGTAAACGGAAATCAGCTCCGTGGCTGCGCCCGGGCCGCCCCGGGTCATCGTGAACACCACGTCGAACAATTTCAGCACGTCCGCCGAGCGCAGGATCAGCATGGCGGTGAGGCCGGGCAGCAAATAGGGGAGCTGCACGTTGCGCAGCAGCGCGATCTTGCTGGCGGTTTCCAGCCGGGCCGCCTCCTCGATCTCGACGGGCACCATGGACAGGCCGGACAGGAAGATCAGCGCGCAGAACGGTGTCCATTGCCACACGTCCATGACGCAGATCGCCGCGAACGCCCCGGCGCTGTTGCCGAGCCAGTCGAAGGACGGCAAGCCGAACAGCCCGATGAAGCTGTTCGCGATCCCGAAATCCCTATTGAAGATCAGCCGGCCCAGCAGGCCCACCACCGCGTAGGTGGTGGCGAGCGGGACCACGAGCGATACCCGCGCCAGGGCGCGCAGCCCGCCGAGGCCCGGCTGATGCAGCAGCAGCGCGATGCCGAGGCCCAGTGCGATCTCGAACGGCATCACGCACAGGAAGAACTTGGCAGTCCGGCCCAATGTTTCCCAGAAAGTGGGGTCGCTCAGCACCTGCTGGTAGTTGTCGAGGCCCACGAACGGGAAGCCGTCGCGCGACCGGGTGAGGTTGTAGCGCCGCAGCGAGGTCACGGCGGCGAACAGCGTGGGGTAGATGCCGATGACCAGCAGGGCCAGCACCGCCGGGGCCAGGAACCAGAGCGGCGTCAGGCGTCCGTAGCCGGAAGGTGAGCGTCGTGGCCGTGCGGTGGACATTTGGCGTCACCCAGCCCTGAAGAAGCGGCGCACGCGCCGGGATGCGGGGGCCAGCCGGTCCCCGCGCGCAGTTGGGCCGGGCCGAAGCGGCTACTGGAGCAGCTTCTTCTTGCCGTCGTAGTAGCCCTCCTTCTGCAGGATGGCTTCCATACGGGCGCCGATCTCCTTGGCCCCTTGCTCCGTCGTGACCTCCCCCAGCATCATCTTGGAGCCGAACTCGGCGACGATCTCCGACACCGCGGGCCAGGCCGGGAAGCGCGGTCGGAACTCCGGCACGCCCTTTTGCCAGGACGCCACCATGGGGTCCACGAACTGGTAGGCCGTCTTGATCGCCGGGTCGTCATACACCGCCATGCGGCCCGACACGCCGCCGG
Organism: uncultured Acetobacteraceae bacterium; assembly: GCA_937873175.1. GTDB lineage: Bacteria > Pseudomonadota > Alphaproteobacteria > Acetobacterales > Acetobacteraceae > CAHJXG01. The sequence goes on from CALMVT010000502.1 coordinate 10,480, forward strand.
CCTGGACATAGGGCTTGGCGATGGCCTCGGAGGTCGCCCATTGGATGAAGATCCAGGCCGCCTTCTGCTCCTTCTCCGACGCCTGGGAGGCCACTGCCAGCGAGAAGCCGCCCAGCGCCGGCAGGCGGCCCGCGGTCCCGGCCGGCTCCGGCGCGACCGCCAGGCAGTCGCCGAGCTTGGAGGTCTTGGGGTCCGTGAGCGTCGAGTAGAACGCCGACCATTCGGTGATCATGGCGACCTGGTTCTGCGCCAGCGCGTTGACCGCCTCCGCATGATCCCAGCTGACGACGCCGGGCGGCATGTACTTCATCAGGTTCTGGCGGAACTGCAGTCCGGCCTGGCTGTCCTTGCCACCGAGGTTGGACCGGAACGATTTGTCCAGCAGCGAGCCGCCGGCGGGCCAGAGCATCCGCATGAAGCTGTCCGCCGACTGCGTTTCGCCGCGGAGCGACTGCAGCGCGTAGCCATATTGTTTCTTGGACGGGTCGGTCAGCTTGGGCGCATAGGTGTTGGCCAGCTCGTCCCAGGTAGCGGGCGGCTTGTCGAAGCCGGCATCCTTCAGCATGCACTTGTTGTAGAACAGCAGGCCCGAATAGTTGTCGAACGGCAAGCCGTAGGTCGTCCCGCCCCAGGAGCCGAAGGCGTCAAGCAGCAGCGGGAAGAAGCCCTTGAGGTTCAGGTTGGGATCGGTGATCGCGGGATCGCCCGAAAGCTTGTTGATCGGCACGATCCAGCCGTTCTCCGCGAACTCGCCGATCCAGACCAGGTCCACGAGGGCGATGGACAGGTCGCCCTTTGAGTTGAAGTTGAGCACTTCCTTCTCGCGGGTGTTCTCGTAGGGGACGATCTCGTAGTTGACCTTGATCCCCGTCTGCTTCTCGAACTCCGGCAGCAGCTTGATGATCGCGCGGTAGCCCGGCCGGTCCAGGAAGATCACGTTGAGCTGGGTGCCCTTATAAGGCGCGGCGGCCTTGGCGATGTCCCAGGCCTGGGCCTGGGCCGCGGCGGGCGACGCGGCCCACAGCGCGCTGCCGAGCAGCGCGATGGCGGCACCCATGTTTCGTAGCAGCGGTCGCATGAACCCTCCCCTGTGCCGATCTCGACGGCTTCGCATTCATGCCCCCTGATGAGGGCTTCCGAACCAACTTACCCGATGGCCGGCGGCTGTCCAGGTCTCCCATACGGCCGGCCGAGACGGCTCAGCCCTCGACCACGTGGATCTGCAGCTTCACGTCGGTGGGCAGGCCGGAGGCGGCACGTTCAAAGGCTTGCACGCTGTCCCGGAACGCGAAGGTGCCGGTGATCAGCGGCTTCAGATCAACCTTGCCCGACGCGATCAGCGCCAAGGCGCGGTCGAAGATGTTGGCATACCGGAACACCGTCTCAATGCGGACCTCCTTGGCGATGGCGTCCGCCACCGACACCTGCACGTCCCCGACCGGCAAGCCGACCAGCACCACCGCGCCGCCCGGCCGCACCAGCCGGAAGATGTCGCCGAATGCCTTGGGGCTGCCGCTGGCCTCGAACACGATGTCGGCCCCCCAGCCGTCCGTGTCGCGGGCGACCGTCGCGGCGAACGGCTCGGTGCCGATATTGACCGGGATGATGCCGGGGTAGCGGCCGGCGATGGCCAGCTTTTCCGCGCTGAAGTCCGAGATCAGCACGCGGGAGCATCCGCCCGCCAGCGCGGCCAGCGCCACCATGATGCCGATCGGCCCGGCCCCGATCACCGCCGCCACGTCGCCCGGCATGATGCGCGCCCGCGCCGCCGCGTGCATGCCGATCGCGAATGGCTCCACCATCGCGCCCTCGGCAAAGCTCACGTTCTCCGGCAGCTTGAAGGTGAAGGCGGCCGGGTGGACCGCGAAGGGCGCCAGCACGCCGTGGACCGGCGGCGTCGCCCAGAAGCGGACGGACGGGTCCACGTTGTAGAGTCCGAGCTTGGACGCGCGCGACGACAGGTCCGGCACCCCCGGCTCCATGCACACGCGGTCCCCGGTTTTGAAGCCCGTGACGGCGCTGCCGACCTCGACCACGGTGCCCGCGCCCTCATGGCCCAGCACCATGGGCGCGTTCACCACGTAGGGTCCGATGCGGCCGTGCGTGTAGTAATGCACGTCGCTGCCGCAAACGCCGACCGTGTGCAGGGCGATCTTCACGTCGGTCGGCCCGACATCGAGCGGCAGGTCGATGTCGCGCAGGGACAGTTCGCCTTTGCGTTCGAGGACGAGGGCTTGCATGGCGTTCTCCTCAGCTCTTGACGTTGGCTAGGCTCCCGCCCGGCAGCCCGAGGCACGGCAGCAGCGGCAGGATGGCCGGGGCATTCGGGATGCCGTGGGACGTTTCGGCGGGTCCGTTATGCGCTTCAGGAAAGCATAAGGGCGGGCAAAGGGCTAGGGTCGGCCGCGACGCTCCGCCAAGCAGACCAACGCCGTGGCAAGCCCGGCGGCCACCCGTTGCGCAGCCTGGCGCTGGGTGTCCAGCCAGCCCTTCGCGTGCGAGAAGGCCGCCCGGAAGGAGGGCCAGGCTTTGCAGGACGATGACGAGGATGGCCCGCCGCGGCTGCCCGGCGGCAAGTTCTACATGACGCCCGAAGGGCATGCCCGCCTGCGGGCAGAGCTTGCCGGGCGCCGGGCGGAGCGGCACCGGGTCGTCGAGATCGTGTCATGGGCCGCCGGCAACGGCGACCGAAGCGAGAACGCGGACTACAAGGAAGGCAAGCGCCGCCTGCGCGAGATCGACCGCCGCCTGCGCTTCCTCGACCGTCGGCTGGCCCATGCCGAGGTGGTGGACCCCGGTGCCCAGACGCAGCGCGACCGCGTGTTCTTTGGCGCAACCGTCACCTACCTGACTGAGCGCGACGAGGAAGTGACCGTTTCGATCGTCGGCGTGGACGAGGCCAGGGTGGCGGACGGCACGATCAGCGTCGGCTCGCCCGTCGCGCTTGCGCTGCTGGGCGCCCGCGTGGGCGACGAGGCGCGGGTGCGGACGCCGCGCGGGCCGGAGGTGGTCGAGGTCGTGGGCATCCGCTACCCGGAGCCACGTTTCCCCGGCTGATCCGCGTGCGCCCGGCCATTGGCAGCGGCCTCCAAACTTAGATGCAAAGCTGCATTGAAAACGACGCCCTCGACTTGTAGTGCTAAGCCAGCAGCCATGACCGCCAAGCACCCTCGCCACCTCGCCCTGACCGGTCCCCTGGCAGCCATGCCGATCATGGAGCTACATGCGGCGAGCATGCCCCGGCCCGCAGGGCGGGGCGCGCAGCCGCCGATGGAGGCCGGACCACGAGGGTCGAGCCGATGGACCGGACCAGGGTGCCGGAGATGGATTTCCCCGGCCTGTTCGAGGCGTCGCCCAACCCTTACCTCGTGCTCGACCGCAGGCCCCACATCGTCGGCGCGAACCGCGCCTACCTTGCCGGCGTGAAGCGCGAGCTGTCGGACATCGTCGGGCGCTGGGCCTGGGACGCGTTCCCGGGCGACGCCGAAATGGTCAGGCAAGTCATCAGCTCGCTTGAGCGCGTGATCCGCACGAAGCAGCCGGACACCATGGCGCTGCTGCGCTTCGACGTGCCCCGCCCCGAAGCGGAGGGCGGCGGCTTCGCCGAGCGTTACTGGAGCATCACCCGCGTCCCCGTGCTCGACGCCGCCGGGCAGGTCTCGGCCGTGCTGTAGCACCCGATCGACGTGACGGAGCTGCAGCATCTGCGCGGCGCGCTCGAACAGGCCGGGGATGCGGCTGCGCCAAACCTCGTGCCGGCCCACAGCGGCATCTTCAGTCGGGCGCAGCGCGTATACGAGAGCAACCTCGCGCTGCAGGCCGAACGCGACCGCTTGACGAAGATGTTCGCCCAGGCCCCGGGCTTCATGGCGGTGCTGCGGGGGCGGGAGCACCGGTTCGAGCTTGCGAACCCGAGCTACATCCGCCTGGTCGGGCACCGCCCGGTGGTCGGGCGCACGGTGGCGGAAGCGCTGCTGGAGGTGGTTGCGCAGGGTTACCTCGACCTGCTCAACCGCGTGTTCGACAGCGGCGAGGCTTACACGGCGAACGCCGCCGCCTTCGCGGCCCAGGCTGCCCCGGGCGGTCCCGTGGCCGAGCGCTTCGTCGATTTCGTGTTCCAGCCCATCCGAAACGACGATGGCCGGGTGACCGGCATCTTTGTCGAGGGGTCCGACGAGACCGACCGCACGCGGGGCGAGGCGGCCCTGCGGGCCAGCGAAGCGCGCAGCCGCCAGATCCTGGACAGCGCGATCGACTGCGCGATCGTCGCCACCGACCTGGACGGCCGGATCACCCGCTGGAACGAGGGCGCCCGCCGCGTTCTCGGCTGGATCGAGGAGGAGATGCTTGGCCAGCCGGCAGACCGGTTCTTCACGCCCGAGGACGTGGCGAACGGCCAGGTCCAGAAGGAGGTGCGGGCGGCCCTCCACACCAGGCGCGGCAAGGACGAGCGCTGGCATCAGCGCAAAAGCGGCGAGCGCTTCTGGGCCATGGGCGAGATGACGGCGCTCAAGGAGGACGACGGTGCGACCGCGGGCTTCGTCAAGGTCCTGCGCGACCGGACGGGGCAGCGGCTGGCGGAGGACGCGCTGCGCCAAAGCGAGGCAAGCCTGCGCGCGCTGCACGCGTACCTCGAACGCCAGGTGATCGCGCGGTCCCAGGTGCGCGGGCGGATCTGACCGGTCAGCTCGGACTCCCTGGGCGACTGCAACGAGGCCGGGCACTCCGAGAACTCCAACCCGGCATGGCATGCGGTGCTCGGCTGGAGCGAGGCGGAAACCGTCGCGGTGCCGTTCATGGAACTGGTGCATCCCGACGACCACGGACGAACCCGCGATGCGTTCGGCCGGCTAAAAAAGGCGAGCCGGTCCTGAGCTTCGAGAACCGCTATCGATGCAAGAATGGCGGCTACCGCTGGCTTTCATGGGTAGCCGTGCCGGATGAGGGCAAGTTCTACTGCACTGCGCGGGACATCACGGGAGAAAAGGAGCAGGCGGCGAAGCTGGCCCTCCGCACGGTGGAGCGCGACCGCCTTTGGGAGCTGTCGGCGGACCTCATGCTTCGCTGCCGGTTCGACGGCACGGCGGTCGCCGTCAACCCGGCCTGGACGGAAATCCTGGGCTGGGCTGAGGCGGAGCTGATCGGCGCATCCTTGTTCCGGTTCGTCCATCCCGACGACCTCGGGAAGACGACGGAGAGCGCCGCCCGGCTCTCCGAGGGATGGTCCCTCCCACGGTTCGAGAACCGGTATCCGTGCCGGGACGGCAGCTATCGCTGGATCAACTGGCCGACCAGCTCCGCTGGCGGGTTGATCACCGCCGTGGGGCGCGACGTTTCCGCCGAAAAGAAGCAAGCGGACGCCCTGGCGAAAGCAGAGGAGCAACTGCGCCAAAGCCAGAAGATGGAGGCGGTGGGCCAACTGACCGGCGGGCTGGCCCACGACTTCAACAACCTGTTGACGGGCGTCACCGGCAGCCTGGAACTGCTGCAGAACCGTGTGGCCCAGGGCCGGACCGCCGGGGACCTGGACCGCTACGTCAACGCCGCCCAAGGGGCGGCCAAGCGCGCGGCGGCGCTGACGCACCGGCTGCTGGCCTTCTCGCGCCGGCAAACGCTCGATCCCAAGGTGACGGACGTGAACCGGCTGGTGTCCGGGATGCAGGAGCTCATCGAGCGCACGATGGGGCCGGAGATCACGGTGGGGTCGGTGGCAGGCGCCGGGCTGTGGGCCACGCGGGTTGACCCGGGCCAGTTGGAGAACGCGTTGCTCAACCTGTGCATCAACGCCCGCGACGCCATGGCGCAGCCATCCTCCGGAGGGAGCACCCGCGGAGCGGGTGCAAGGGCGGCCGGCGGACGGCTCACCATCGAGACCGGCAACCAATCGCTCGACGAACGGGTAACGCCTGAGCGGGAGCTGCCGCCGGGGCAATACGTGTCGCTGTGCGTGAGCGACAACGGCACCGGCATGGCGCCGAGGGCGAGACCGTGCTGGTGGTGGACGACGAGCCCACGGTGCGCATGCTGGTCACGGAAGTGCTGCAGGACCTCGGCTACGCCGCGATCGAGGCGGCGGACGGCGCGGCGGGGCTGCGCGTGCTGCAATCCAACGCCCAGATCGACTTGCTGGTGACGGATGTTGGCCTGCCCGGCGGCATGAACGGACGGCAGGTGGCGGACGCGGCGCGGGTGGCGCGGCCAAGCCTGAAGGTGCTGTTCATCACCGGCTACGCCGAGAACGCGGTGCTCAGCCACGCCCATCTCGACCCCGGCATGCACGTAATGACCAAGCCGTTCGCCTTGGACGCTCTTGCCACCCGGAGGCAGGACCTGATCGCCGGAGGATAAGTCGGCGCGGCCCGCCCAGGCGCGCTACCGCGGCGACCCGCCCGCCGGCGACGCCCAGGGCACGGCGCCGATCCCGTCCCGCTCGGCCACGGCCACCAGCGCCCGCGCGTCGTCCAGCAGCAGGAAGCGCTGCGCCACCAAGCGGTCCGCCGCGGCCCGGAACGCCGAAAGGTAGGCGGCTCCGTCCGGATAGCGCTCCGTCAAGGAGGGCCGCGGGTCGCCACTGGCCTCACGCGCGGCGCGGTCCGGCGCGAACGGGATGAAGCTGCCCTGCAGGTTGCACAGGCCGCCCTCGAAGCGCCCGGCGCGGCCGACGCTCCAGCCGGTGTAGGTGCCGATCGGCGTCTGCACGAACACCGACCGGATGCCGCCGAGGTCGTTGCCATCCGCGTCCACCTGC
>CALMVT010000503.1 GCA_937873175.1 uncultured Acetobacteraceae bacterium
GGCGGCATCTGGGAAAGCTGGACCGATCCGGCGAACGGCGACGTCACCCGGAGCTTCGCCATCGTCACCACGGACGCGAACGGGACGATGGCGCCGATCCACGACCGCATGCCCCTTGTGCTGGAGCCGGCGGACTGGCCGGCATGGCTCGGGGAGGAGGACGGCGATCCGAGGGCGCTGCTCCGACCTGCAGCCGACACGGTTCTTAAGACGTGGCCGGTGAGCACGGACGTGAACAGCGTGCGGCACAACGGGGCAGAGTTGCTGCAGCCGATGCGCGAGGAGGCGCCAGGAGGCGGGCCAAACCCCACTTGAGACAGGAGGTAGGTGGTGGAAAGCGACTGTAGGAGGAGTGGCGCTTAGAATGCCTGCTACAGGCTCGCCATCGGACGTGAAAGCGAGAGTTCTGGGCTGGCGCCTGATGGCATGGTCTGGCCGATAGCTGCCGTTCAGCTTCGGAGAGGACTGCCGCAGCAAGCAGACACCGCCTGGTCGGTGCCATGGCTCTCCTTTGTTGCCCATAGCAAGCGCCAGAGCGCCACCAGGCAGTTGCCGCTTTGCTCAGGGCAGAACGGCCTGCAACGAACCTTCAAACGGCTGGCGGAGTAGCTGGCCGCGCAAACCACACACTGATCATGGTTATCGCTTGGCATGCAATGATGAACCACGCCACCAGCCAGGGTTGCCCGCCCGCCGTCGCCACCAGCGCGCTGGCGATGAAGGGAGTTGGCCCGGCAATCAACACGCTGTTCATCTCCCGCGCCGCGGCAATGCCAGTGTAGCGGAACCGCGTCTCGAACAGTTCCGCCAGGAAGGCCCCTTGCGCACCGGACATCGCACCGAAGCCGATGCCGTATCCCGCCATCATCGCACCGACAACCAGGGGTGCGGAGCCAGTTTGCAACAACGTGAAGAACGGAAAGGCGAACAGCGCCACGAACACTGCCCCGCCGATGAACACCGGTTTGCGCCCGATCCGGTCCGCCAGGATGCCGAACAGCGGTGTCATCACGATCCCCGCAGCAGCTGCCAGCAGCAGTGCGGTGAGCGCCAGAGCACGGCTGAGATGCAGCGTGTTCGTGATGTAGCCCAGCGCGAACGCGTTCAGGACGTAGGCATTGGCGTTGTGCCCGGTCACAGAGAGGAAGCCCAGCACCACACTGCCGCCTCGTTCGCTGAACACCTGTGCCAACGGCAGTTTGACGGCGGTGGCCACCTTGCGCTGCTCCGCCTCGAAGGCCGGTGATTCCTGCAGCCTGTTCCGGATGTAGATCGCGACGAACACGATCAGCGTGCTGGCCAGGAACGGCACCCGCCAGCCCCATGCCAGCATCTGCGCGTCGGTCAGCAGGGTACCCAAGATGGCGTAGAAACCGACCGCCAAGGCGAGGCCGACCGCTGTGCAGGCATTGGGGATAGAGGTGTAGAAGGCCCGGCGATGTGCCGGGGTAAACTCGGCGATGTACGTGATGGCACCCGCCAGCTCCGCCCCAGCGCCGAACCCCTGCAACAGCCGCAGCAGCACCAGCAGCACCGGCGCCCAGATCCCCAGCGTGTCGTAGCCCGGCAAGAGCCCGATCAGCACGGTCGACACGCCCATCAGCGCCACGGTGAAGACCAGCGCCGGCTTGCGCCCAATGCGGTCCCCGTAATGCGCCACCACGAGGCCTCCCAGCGGCCGCGCGAAGAACCCGACCGCGAAGGTGGCGAAGGCTGCCAGCGACCCAATCAATGGACTCACGGTGGGAAAATACAGCCGGTTGATGAACAATGCCGCGGCCGCGCCATACAGGGCGAAGTCATACCACTCCATGATGGTGCCCACGGCGCTGGCGAGGACGACAGCGCGGGTTTCGGCAGGCGCGGTCGCGGCAGCGGCCCGCATGTCTGCCGACAGGATCTGGTCACTCATGGGCCGCAAACCTCCGGGTCAGGGGTCGTCCGGCACGAGGATCCGCACCGCCCCTTTCCTATGAAGGCTAGACCTGTCAGACAGGTCTGCGCAAGCAGGAGTGCCGATGTCGCGCCAGGATCAGCAACCGCCGCCAAGTCCCCGCACACAGCAGGTGGCCGACTATCTGCGCCACTACATCAGCACTCGCCATCTGGGCGCCGGTGCGCGCCTGCCTGGTGAAGCGGAAATCAGCCGGGAGCTGGGCATCAGCCGGCCCAGCGTCCGGGAAGCCTCGGCGGTCTTGAGCGCCATCGGCCTGATCAGCGTCGGCGCTGGCCGCCGCCCCTGTGTCGGCACGCTGAACGCGGGCCGGGATGGCACGCGCGGCGAGCGGCAAGGCAGCGAAGGCCTGGGCGGCGGGGTGCTGCGGGCCGTGCTGGAAGCGGCGTTGATGACGGACCAAGCCGACCTTGGCCAGGTCATGGAACTGCGCCGCGGCCTGGAGGTGGAGATGGCCGCCCTGGCTGCCCAACGCCGGACTTCGGAGCAGTTGGAAGGATTGGATGCTGCGCTGAAGGCGATGGCGGCGGCGTTGCAGGACCGCGTCCGGTACGCCGAGGCGGACCTACGCTTCCACATCCTGCTTGGCGAGGCGACCGGCAACCCACTCTACATGCTGTTCGTCGCCGACACCCAGCAGGCGCTGCTGTCCAGCCTTGCCATTGCGCTGCGAAGCAACGCCGGGCCGGCGGAATTGGACCGGGTGCAGCATCTGCACCGGGTCATCCTGGACGCGGTCATCGCCGGCGATCCGGCGGCTGCACGCCGGGCCATGGCCGAGCACTTCGACGACATCGACCGGGCGATGCACCGGTTGGGCCAAACAGAAGGAGAATGAACATGTCGATGGAAGACGACGAGCTGTTCCGCCTGGTGCGCGAACACCTGTTCACCGCCGTGATCGGCGACGTGATGGACGCTGCCGGCCTGACCCGGCAGTTCCTGCCGCAGACCATCCGCGCCTTGCGGCCGGACATGGTCGTGGTCGGCCGGGCCATGACGGTCTTGGAGGCGGATTGCGCTGGCGAGCAGGTCGGCCACTCCGGCCAAGCCGAGCCATTCGGCCTGATGTTCCGTGCCCTGGACCAGCTGCGCCCACACGAGGTGTACGTCGCAGCCGGCGGCTCGCTGAGATATGCGTTCTGGGGCGGTTTGATGAGCACGCGCGCCAAGGCGCTGGGGGCTACAGGTGCCGTGCTGGGCGGCTGCCACCGCGACACGCGGGAGATCCTGGGGCTCGGCCTTCCGGTGTTCTCGACCGGTGCCTATGCGCAGGACCAGCGGCTGCGTGGCCGGGTGGTGGATTACCGCTGCCGGGTGGAGTTCGACAACGCGGCCGTGGTCGACAGCGGCGACCTGATCGTCGGCGACCTCGATGGCGTGCTGGTGGTGCCGGCCGCCCACGTGCAGGACATCATTCAGGCCGCCAGCGCCAAGGTGCAGGGTGAAGAGCGGGTCAGGGCCATGCTGGGCCGCGGCATGACCACGGAGGCGATCTTCGCGGAAACCGGCATCATGTAGTCCAGGCCGCCAAAGCGCTCCAGCAACAAGAACTGCAGCAGGAAACGCCCATGCCCATGACGCTCTCCCCCGTTCACCTCCTGCCGACCGACGGCATGGCCGGCAGCCTGGTTGGCCGGGTTTGGCAACCTGAACGCTCCGGTCCCGCTGTTGTCGCGGTCCGCGACGACGGCGTGTTCGACGTGTCGGCGACCTTTCCGACGGTGGCGGATCTGACCGAAACCGCGGATCCCGCCACTGCCCTCCGCGCCGTCCGGGGCGAGCCGCTCGGCTCCTTGGCTCCCATTCTTGCCAACACCGATCCGGCGACCCGGGACGTGACCCAGCCCTGGCTGCTGGCGCCGATCGACCTGCATGTGATCAAGGCGGCGGGCGTTACCTTCCCCGTGTCCATGCTGGAGCGTGTGATCGAGGAGCGGGCCAAGGGTGATCCCGGGACCGCCGCTGGCATCCGCGCCGAAATCGGCGCCGTGGTGGGCGGCACCTTGCAGCAGCTCAGGCCCGGCTCCCCCGAGGCGGCCCAGGTGAAGGCGCTGCTGATCGAGCAGGGGCTGTGGAGCCAGTACCTCGAGGTCGGCATCGGCCCCGATGCCGAGATCTTCACCAAGGCGCCCGTCCTGTCCGCGGTGGGCACCGGGATGCAAGCCGGGCTGCATCCCTCCTCGTCTTGGAACAACCCGGAGCCTGAGGTGGTGCTGGTGGTCACCTCCACCGGCGCGATCGTGGGCGCCACGCTGGGCAACGACGTGAACCTGCGGGACATCGAGGGGCGCTCCGCCCTGCTGCTCAGCAAGGCCAAGGACAACAACGCCTCCTGTGCCATTGGCCCGCTGATCCGGCTGTTCGACGCCACCCTGTCGCTGGACGACGTGCGCGCAATGGAGGTGTCGCTGCTGGTTGAGGGCGAGGACGGCTTCACGATGGACGGCAGCTCCTCGCTGCAGATGATCAGCCGCGACCCGGCCGACCTGGTCGCGCAGATGCTGAACGCGAACCATCAATATCCCGACGGCGCCGTGCTGTTCCTGGGCACCATGTTCGCCCCGGTGAAGGACCGCGGCACACCGGGCCAGGGCTTCACGCACAAGCCGGGCGACATCGTGACCATCGCCACGCCGAAGTTGGGCCGCCTTGTGAACACGATGTGCCCGAGCGACGCCTGTGTCCCGTGGACCTACGGGCTGCGTGACTTGATACGGCACTTGGCGAGCCGTCCAGCGACTTGACGTTTGCGGCTGGCCACAGCGGTAAGTAGGCCTTGGCTGGCCTGATGCGGTGGCTTGGCGACGCCGGGGTGCCGGCTCCAGGATGCTGTTCCCCC
>CALMVT010000504.1 GCA_937873175.1 uncultured Acetobacteraceae bacterium
CGCCGATCATGATCGGCACGAACCAGTTGCCGAAGCCGCCGATCATCGCCGGCATCACCATGAAGAAGATCATGATGAGACCATGCGCCGTGACGGTGGCATTCCATGCCTGGCCGGAAGCGTAGAACTGCAGGCCGGGGTTCTGCAGCTCCATCCGCATGTGGACAGACAGCGCCACGCCGACGATCCCCGCAATCACGGCGAAGATCAGGTAAAGCGTGCCGATGTCCTTGTGGTTGGTGCTGAACAGCCAGCGATTCACGAAATTCGGGGCATGCCCGTGATCGTGATCGTGGCCGTGGCCTTGGTCGTGATCGTGGGTCGTCGCCGACATGTCCTTGTGCTCCCTCGCGTCAACCGATGTGGGTCAGCGCCGTGTATTCTCAACCGCGGCCAAGCGCCGCTCGCCCGAGGCGGGGTCGCCGCCGGCAGCGAACTTCGTCTTGGCCGTCTCGATCCAGCTCGCGAAGCCCTGCTCGGTCATCGCCTCGACCGCGATTGGCATCGCGCTGTGGTTGGTGCCGCAGATCTGGTTGCATTGGCCGTAGTAGACGCCGGGCTGGTCCACCTTCACCCAGGTCTCGATCGTGCGGCCGGGGATGGCGTAGCGCTGCACGCCGAGCGACGGGATGAAGAAGCTGTGGATCACGTCGGCACTGGTGGTCAGAATGCGGACGTTCTTGCCGGCGGGCACCACCACGCGATTGTCCACCTCCAACTGGCGAAGCTGGCCGGGCTTCAAGTCATCAGTCGGCACCATGTAGCTGTCGAACTTGATGCCGCCCTGGTCGGGGTAGTCGTATTCCCAGTACCACTGATGGCCAACCACCTTGATCGTCATGTCCGCGGCGTCCGTCCGGTCCTCGAAGTAGATCATCCGGAAGGACGGGATGGCGATGATCACCAGGATCAGCACCGGCAGCACCGTCCAGGCGACCTCCAGCGTGGTGTGGTGGCTGATGCGGCTCGCCTTGGGATTGGCCGACGCGCGGAAGCGCCACATGCAGTAGGCCAGCAGCGCCGCCACGAAAATGGTCACGGCCGCCATCAGCCAGATCACCATCGCATGCAGCCCCTCGATCCCTTGCTGGACCGGGCTGTGCGCCGGCTGGAAGCTGAGCTGCCAATTGTGGGGCGCCTGCGCGGAAGCCGGCCCGGCGACTGCCATTAGAAAAACGGTGAAAATTGCGGCACGGAGCCGCGGAAAACCCTGCATCGTCCGTTTCATCCCACCTGCATGGTGCCCGGACAAAGCCCGGGGCATCCGGACGACGTATCGGACAGCTTGCGTTAGATCAAGCCGCGGTCCGGCCTGGCCCCGCTTAGTTGGGCAGGCTCACCAGGGTGAAAAGGCCCAAAGGCGGCACGGACGCAAATTGCGCGCGCGCCTGGTCGTCTTCCGGCAGCAACGCGTCGCGCGAAAAGTCGGGATGCCAGCCGAGCTTGCGGGATGCCGGGGCCAGCGCCCGCTCTGCCCACCAGCGCGGGCCGCGCTCGGCGGCGAAGTGGTTGACGAACAGCAGGTGCCCGCCCGGACGCACTACCCGGCGCATTTCCGCCAGCAGCAGCCGCGGGTTCGGCACCACGGACGCCACGAACATCGCCACCGCGATGTCGAACGACCCGGCATCGAAGCCCGTCGCCTCCGCATCGACCTCCACCAGAGCTTCCACGTTGGAAAGGCCCGCCGACTTCACCCGAGAACGCGCAAACGCCAACATCTCCGCCGACAGGTCGATGCCGGTGATCCGCTTGGCGCCCGAGTAGTGCGGCAAGGCGAGGCCGGTGCCGACGCCGACCTCCAACACATGCACGCCGGGCAGCGCATTGACCTTTTCCACCGCACGGCGGCGGCCAAAGGCCGACACGCCCCCGAACACGGCGTCATACACCCCTGCCCATCGCCGATAAGCGGCGCGGACGGAATCGGCATCGAGAGCGGTGTGACGCTCCCTCGGAAGGGCAGTCTCGTATGGCGGCATGATGTCTCCGCGTAACCCCTAAACCGCGACACCGCCGGGATCAAGGGCGCGGGCGGAACATCTGCATCCGCGAAAACGCTAGGCTGCGTCGTCCCGGCGGTCGCGCACCTTCACATAGGCCAGCGCCGCGTGCTGTGCGCAGTATGGCTTTCCCGCCATCGCGCCGTCGTCGCAGAAGCGGAAGCTTGCGGTGCCGGGATCGCCGATCGGCCAGCAGCAAGTTGACACTCTGGGGGCGGCGCGCGGGATCGGCACGGCGCGGAGCTGCACCGGCGCCTGCTGCAGAGGTATGTGCTTCGGCGGCGGCGAGATGGGTGCACGCAACGCTGCGGGCGGCACGGACGCCGCAACGGGCGGCAGGTTCGGCGCCGGCAGGGTCGGACCGGTGGCGCGCCGGGGCACGGACCGCCGCGGCACATGGCCTTCCGGCAGGTCCCGGCGGATCGGCGACGGGCGGGGCGCCAGCATCAGGCGGTGCGCCTTGCCGACCACCGCATTCTTGGTGATGCCCATGCGCCGGCCGATCTCGGCCGTGGAATGGCCGTCTTGCCAGAACTGGCGCAGGCAGCCGATCGTCTCCTCGTTCCAATCCATTCCGGGCCTCCTAACCGTTCATCTCCGCAACGGATGATAGGGCGATGGAATGCCGAGGGATAGGCGGAAAATGTTAACCTAACGCAAACAGTTGTGGATAACTCGTCTAGAATAACAGCCCCTTACGCAGCATGCCATGCACCCCCTTCTCACCGTTTACGGTTTGCGTGACGCGGAAGTCCACCGCCATCGAGCAGAACTGGTAAGCCTGGTCCGGAGACAGGCTGGACCGGGCGCAGATAAAGGCGATCATCTCCCGCAGCGCCTGCTTCATCGCCAGATCCAGGTCTTCGTTCATCCCCATCGAGATGTAGTGCGTGGGCGTTTCCGCCCGCGGGAAGCGGAGCGGCGCGCCTCCCGCCTTGTGCAGCACCAATGTGAACGTGCCGGTCAGGCAGGTTTCCAGCGCGTTGATGCAAACCTCGCCGTCCCCTTGAACGCCGTGGCCGTCTCCGGCGGAGAAGTTGGCGCCGGGCACCCAAACCGGCAGGAACAGCGTGGACCCGGCGCCGACCTCCTTGTTGTCCAGGTTGCCGCCGTGCTCCCGCGGCTCCTTGGTGGAGATCGCGCCGTAGGCGGGCGGCGGCGCCACGCCCATCACCCCGAAGAACGGCGACAGCGCCAACTCCGTGCCCCAGGGCAGACGGCAGGTGCCGGCGGCGCGGTCAATGGCGATGTGGCTGAGGAAGCGGTGCGGGAAGTCCTCCGGCAGCGTGCCGGCGAGCGGACGGTGCCCGCAGAACCCCCAATCGGCGCCCAGCTCGATCTTTTCGACGCGCACTTCCAGCGTGTCCCCCGGTTCGGCACCGGCAACCGCGACCGGGCCGGTCAGGATGTGCGGGCCGAGCCGCGGCGGGTTTGCGGCGTGGATGGCGGCCAGCGCCGGCGGCACCTCCATGCCGGAGCCTTCCGACGGCATCACGTCCGGCGCGCCGGTGACGCATTCCAGCACGACGGTGTCGCCGCTTCGCACGGTAAGCACGGGCGGGTAGGCGGCGCTGAACGTGCCCCAACGGACGGTTTCGGGCGTGGCGGCGACGCGATGCTGGGTCATGGCTGGGCTTTCTGTTGCGCCTTGGCGACCTGTTGCGCCTTGGCGACGGGCAGGTCCGTGCAATCCGCGTGCCGCAAACCCCGGACCTATGCCGCCGGGGGCCAGGCGTCGGTTTTGCCGAGCTGGCCCGGCACCGGATGGCCCAGCACCTCCGCCAGCCACGGGTCAAGCGCCGCCACCGCTTCGCGCGCGATGCCGTGGCGCACCCCCAGGCCGTCCAGCAGGTAGAGCAGGTCCTCGGTCGCGATGTTGCCGGTGGCGCGCGGCGCAAAGGGGCAGCCGCCAATGCCGCCCGCGCTGCTGTCCAGCACCGTGGCCCCGGCTAGCAGCGCCGCGTAGGCGTTGGCATAGCCGGTGTTGCGCGTGTTGTGGAAATGCGCCCGCATCGCCGGCCGCCCGGATTGCGACACGGCGATGGCCCCCCGCAACCGCGCGAACAGGTCCATGACCTGCCGCGGCGTGCCGACGCCGATCGTGTCGGCCAGGCCGATCTCCGCCGGGCCGGACCGCAGAACCTGGCGGGCGATGTCCTCGACGCGGGCCGGGTCCACCGCGCCCTCGAACGGGCAGCCAAAAGCGGTGGCGATCACCACGGTGGCGCGGCGCCCGGCGGCACGGGCCATGGCGGACACCTCGGCCCAGACCAGCAGGCCCTGCTCAACCGTTTGGCCCTGGTTGCGCTGGCCGAATGCCTCGCTGGCGACCACGGTGAAGGTCAACTCGTCGCATCCGGCAGCAATGGCGCGCTCGGCGCCCCGGCGGTTGAGCACGAGGCCCGAAACAACCACGCCGGGCGGGCGCTTCAGCCCTGCCATCACCGCTTCCGCATCCGCCATCTGCGGCACGCGGGCCGGGTGGACAAAGCTCGTCGCCTCCACACGGCGCACACCGGCACGGATCAAGCCCTCAATCAAACGCAGCTTGTCGGCGGTGCCGACCGGCCGGCCCTCGTTCTGCAGCCCGTCGCGCGGACTGACCTCGACGATCTCAACAGCGTCAGGCAGCACGCCGGGTCCGTCCGGTCATTCCCACCGCGGCGTCATGAAGCTCCGTCAGCCGGGCTGTTTGGCCCCTTCCGCCGTGGGCAGCGGCTCCGGGTTGGCCGACAGCGAGCGGAGATACGCGATCACGTCGGCCCGCACCTTGGGGTCGGAGATGCCGGCGAAGCTCATCTTGGTGCCGGGAGCATAGGCACTGGGCTTGAGCAGCCACTTGTCCAACTCCGCGTAGGTCCAGGCGCCTTCCTTGCCCTTCAGCACGGCCGAATAAGCGTAGCCGTCCTTGTGCGCGTGCGGCGCGCCGACCACGCCGTAAAGGTTGGGACCCACGCCGTTCTTACCGCCCTCATTGACGCTGTGGCAGGCGACGCAGCCCAGCTTCGTCATGCTGGACTTGCCGGCATCCGGATTGGCAGACGCCAGCAGGGCGGTGACATCCGACCCGGCCG
>CALMVT010000505.1 GCA_937873175.1 uncultured Acetobacteraceae bacterium
GCGTGCAGGGTGAGGCCGGTGGCGCCGGGGGCGCCCTCGTTGTCCACCCAGGCGACGGCTTTGCTGGCGGGGGTGATGCCGAACAGGGTGACGGCGTCGCCGGCGTGGAAGCCGCTGATCGTGCTCCAAATGTCGGACCCGGCGCCGCGGGCATCGACGAAGAACGTGTCGGTGCCGGACCCGGCGGCGCCGCCGACCAGGAAGTTGGAGTTGGTGCCGCCGTCCAGGATGTTCGTGCCGCCGACGCTTGCGACGGAGATGGCGTCGATGCCGCTGCCGGTGTGAATGAACACGCCGGGGGCGAGGGCGGTGATGTTGAGGTTGGCGGCAGTGAGGGTGGGGTTGTCGGTTTGCACGACATACTGGCTGCTGACGCCTGCCAGGCCGGTGCAGGCGGTGCCTCCGGCGGCGTAGCTGCTGTTGGCCAAGGTGTCGGCGATAAGGAACTTCATGGGCGGCTCGGCCGTGATGACTGGCGTCACGGTGTTGATGTTGGTCTGCGAGCTGGACGAGGTTTCGGTGATGCTGGAGGTGCCTGGGGTTTGGCTCGTGATAGGGGCCAAGTTCTCCAGGTTGTTGGCGACGGCGGCGGCCGCGTCATCGGTGAGTTCGCCGCCGGTGCTGTCGGATCTGGTGTTGGTGGCTGTTTGCGAGCTGGTGTTGTTGTCGATGTTGGTTTGGGTATTCGTGTTCTGCTGGGTCTTCACTACGCCGACGCTTTCAAACGACTGGGTGTCGGCGCCTGGGGGAATGACGTTGCCGATGTCGGGGATGCTGAGGGCCATGCGTTTCCTCCTTTTTGATTTTTCTTGAGGCAAACACGCCGCGCAGGCTTGATTTTAAGCTGCGCCAAAGGGGAGGATCGTTGGGACTGGGGCTTTCTGTCAATTAGATCTTGGTGACTATTTACCGTTGCCCCAAGCGGGCACGGGCCGCCGTTCAGGACTGTCGGGCGCGCGGTCTGCTAGGTAAGAAATCCTTGACGGGTTGCCCCATTTTAGACTACTCAGGATTTCAAGCTGGCGCGTTGCGTATCTGGGCGCGTTTCCGAGTGTCCAGCAGCTCTTCCCGGCGTGGGCCAAGCAGGAGGCCGGGCTTGTCTGGCGCCGGCGCCCGCCGCGGCGCAGCCGGGCCTTATTTCAAACCAACAACGTAGAGGAACGGCGTGCCGTCCGGCTCCGTGCCGTAGGTTGTGCCGAGGCGGCCGTTGCTGAGGTCGGCGGTGGTGTAGCCGGCGAGGGTAAAGGATGCCTGCGGCGCGCCGGCCTGCGTCGCGTGCAGGGTGAGGCCGGTGGCGCCGGTGGTGCCCTGGCCGTCGGCCCAGGCGATGGCCTTGTTGGTGGGGGTGATGCCGAACAGGGTCACGGCGTCGCCGGCGTGGAAGTTGGTCACGGTGTCCCAGATGTCGAAGGCGGCATCGCGGGCATCGACGAAGAAGGTATCGGCGCCGGACCCGGCGGTGCCGCCGGTGAGGAAGTTGGAGTTGGTGCCGCCGTCCAGGATGTTCTTGCCGCCGACGCCCGCGACGCTGATCGCGTCCACGCCGCTGCCGGTGTGGATGAACACGCTCGGGGCGAGGGCGGTGATGTTGAGGTTGGTGGCGCTGAGGGCGGGGTTGTCGGATTGAACGACGTATTGGTTGTTGACGCCTGCTGAGCCGATGTAGGGGGCGCCTGCGAAGGCGTAGTTGTTGTTGTTGAGGGTGTCGGTGACGATGAACTTCGTCGGCGGCACGGCGGTGACGACCTGGGTGAGGCTGTCGGTGCCGGTCTGGTTCAGGTTGTCGGTCGCCGTGATCTTGATGACAGCGGTGGAGGGCGTTTGCCCGGTGGTGAAATCCAGGGCTGCAAGGCGGCTGGCAGCGGTGCGGGCTGCGTCATAGGCCGTTCCAACCTTCAGGGTGTAGGTTCCGGGCGCGGTCTGGCGAAACTGCGTGGACGATGTGAGGGCGAAGGTGCCGGCGGCGTCCGTGGGTGCGCCGCCGCTGATGTCAGACACCGTAATCGTGAAGCTTAGCGTGTTGGTGTATTTCGACGTGTCCTGCAGGGAGTCCAGCACGCGGATGTTCTTGAACGGCTGGACCTTGGCGCCTGGGGTGTAAACAGTGCTTGCGCCGGTTCCGGAAAAGCTGAGGGTCATGCGCTCGTCCTATTCTTGCTTGCCGCGAGGCCCGGCCGCGCGGGGCGGCTTTGGTTCAGCCTAGAAAGGTTTGGTTCAGCCTAGAAAGGTAAGAACGCCGGAGTCAAGGTTTGTTGTTAACGCCCAATTAACGAATTCGCCATGCTCCTGGATGCAAATTGGGATGCGGCGCACGGTTGGCTGGGCAATGAATCCTTGATGGTTCAGACCACTGGCTGTTGAGGCGTTCAGCCTGGCGCGTCGCGTGTCCAGGCGCGTTCCCATACCTCGACCAACTCATCCCGGCCGCGGGCCGGGGCGGGTTCGGCGCGTGCGCCGACGCGCCGCAGGCCGCAGGCGGCGAGGACGAGGGCGCTGCCGCGGTTGGCGGGCTGGCATGCGGCCTCGACCCTGCGGAGCGCCAGGCGGTCGCACAGGGCGGCGACGTAGGCGGGGGCGGCTTCCCGCATGAAGCCCCGGCCGTGCCAGGGTTCGCCGAGCCAGTAGCCGAACCTGCCGCGGTCGGTGTCCGCCAAGCGCCCGCCGCCGATCCAGCCGACGAACGTTTCCTGATGCTCGACCACGCAGATCAGCGAGCGCCCGGCGGTTATCGCGTCGAGCGATGCGGCTATGCGGGCTTCCGCCATCCCGGGCGTGAACGGCACGGGCCAGTTGCTGAGCCATTGGCTGACGGTTGGCATCATCAGCGCCACGAGGCTTGGCGCGTCCGCCGGGCGCGGCGGGCGTAGGCGCAGGCGGGGCGTTTCAATCATTCATCCAACATAAGGGAGTTCGGTTCATGGTCGAGCCGTCGCCGCTGCATGTCCTGTTGGCCGTGATGCGCCGGAAATGGCGGGACGGGGACGAGGACGGGGCGGTGTCGCTGGCCAAGGCCGCCGCCCCGTACGTACATCCCCGGGCGCCCGCGGCGCGGCCCGCCCCCGATCTTGCGCAGGTGAGCGATGACGAACTGGACGAACTCGACGGTGGCGGCGGAGCGGGCGCTGCGGACGGGGGTGCGGCGTGACCTCGGGGAGTGGGCGGCGTTCGCGCTGGCGCCGCAGGGGCAGGCGCCGGCCCGGCACCACCGGCTGATGATCCGGGAGCTGGAAACGGTGGCGGCGGGCGGGTGCGAGCGGCTGATGCTGCTGATGCCGCCGGGTTCGGCGAAATCGACCTATGCCAGCCTGCTGTTTCCCGCCTGGTTCCTGGCGCGGCAGCCCGGCGCGCACGTGATCGCGGCGAGCCATACGGCGGGGCTGGCGCAGGCGTTCGGGCGCGGGGTGCGGGGGCTGCTGCGGGAGCACCGGGCGCGGCTGGGAGTGGGCGTCGATCCCGCGAGCCGGGCGGCGCACCGGTTCGGCACCACAAGCGGGGGCACGTACTACGCGACCGGGGTGCGCGGGCCGGTGACGGGGCGGCGGGCGGACCTTTTGCTGATCGACGATCCCGTGAAGGGGCACGTCGAGGCGGACAGCCGGGTGCACCGGGAGGCGCTCTGGGATTGGTACCGGTCGGACTTGCTGACCCGGCTCAAGCCGGGGGGGCGCGTGGTTTTGGTGATGACGCGGTGGCACCCGGACGATTTGGGCGGGCGGCTGCTGGCGGGGACGGAAGGGTGGCGCGCAGTGCGGCTGCCGGCGCTGGCGGAGCCGGGGGACCCGCTGGGACGCGCGCCGGGGGAGGCGCTGTGGCCGGAATGGGAGGACGCGCCGGCATTGGAGCGCAAGCGGCTGGCGATGGGGGACCGGGCGTGGGCGGCGCTGTTTCAGCAGTCGCCGCGGGTGCCGGGCGGGCGGCTGTTCCAGGTGGGGCGGGTGGCGGTGACGCAGGCGCGGCTGCCGGGGGCGGCGGTGCGGGCCTGGGACTTGGCGGCGAGCGCCGGGGGGGATTGGACGGCGGGGGTGCGGCTGGCGCGCTCGGCGGAGGGGACGTTCCAGGTGCAGGACGTTGTTCGGCTGAAGGGCGGGCCGGAGCAGGTGGTGCAGGCGATCCGCCAGGCGGCGGAGCGGGACGGGCCGGAGGTGGCGGTGGGGCTGCCGCAGGACCCGGGGCAGGCGGGGCGGAGCCAGGTGGCATTCCTGGCGGCGCGGCTGGCCGGGTGGCGGGTGGTGAGCTCGCCGGAAAGCGGGGCCAAGGCGACGCGGGCGATGCCGGTGGCGTCCCAGGTGAACGCGGGCACGGTGTCGCTGCTGCAGGGCGCGTGGAACGCGGCGTTTTTGGCGGAGCTGGAGGATTTTCCGGGGGGCGCCTGCGACGACCAAGTGGATGCGCTGTCGCGGGCCTTTGGGATGGTTGTGGAAGCGCCGGCTCCGGTGGGCGCGGCGCGGGTGGCTCGGGTGGATTGGGGGGAGCGGTAGGTGCGGATCGCCCTGGGGGGGTTGGGGGCGGGGTGGGGGGGGGGGGGGGGGGGAGCGGGGCGGCGCCGAGCGGCGGAGCGGGGGGCCGGGGTGCTGGCGGAAGGGGTGCGGGCGCGGCTTTCGGTGGAACCGGGCGGGGGGCATGACGCGCCTTGGCTGGAAAGCGGGGCGTTGCGGAACAGCATCGGGGTGGCGGTGGAGGGGGATGCGGACGGGGCGCGGGCGACCGTGGGGAGCAGCGACCCGGCGGCGGTGCCGCAGGAGATGGGGACGGTGCACATGCGGGCGCGGCCGTTCCTGGGGCCGACGGCGGGGGAGATGGGAGAGGAGGTGGCGCGGGTTGTAGGGGCGATGGTGGCCGCGGGGTTGCGGGGGGAGGAGGTTGGAAGCGGGGTTGGGGACGGTGGGAACGGGGGCGGCGAGCCGGGCATTATGCAGGTGAGCGCAACTGGGACCGACACCAATTGATCGTTGCTTGCCCTGCTCGCTTTAGCCTTGCTGTATCAACTGCTTTATGGGCGGAACGCCGATCCACCCCGCACGACCGCGCCGAGCGGGCCAACGATTGTTGAGCAGTCGCCACCGGAGGCCAAGAAAGATACGCCGCCTACAGAGTCTGCCAAGCCGCGTGAGGCCGGGCTGTCCGACAGGCGGCGCAGACATATTCTGGATGGAGACGGAAAGGGTGGCGGGCATGGACCGGGCCGAAACACTCCCGGGAAAAGCAACTTTCCATCTGACTGGTCCGATGAGAAAACAACTGAGGCGATCTCGGATGTGGCGAACGATCCGGCATCCAGTCGAGGTGCTGGCACGAGGGGCCGAACTATCGTGAGGGAAACTCGGGACGGCTTTGATATCGAAGTTGTGATTGATAAGACCGGCAAGAGTATCACTTCAGCATACCCAACCAACGTTCCAAAAAATGCGCGCAGATAGCCATGTTGGATTGGGAGAGGGTCGCCGCCGACCTTCAAGTCCTTCATCGCGCTGCGTCTGAGATCGACAATTGGGACAAAAAACAAGCTGAGACACATATCAGGGTTGGCGAGTGGGGCCTTGCTCTTGATGAGATTGCCTACGCTTGCCTGAACAGCGGCAAAGCCATGCCAGCCGACCTGTTCCAAACCTTCGAGAAGCTTGCCGTTGGGATGGAGATGGAGGGTGACGAGGACTACGAGGACGTGGCGCAGTTACGGGCAGAGTCCAA
>CALMVT010000506.1 GCA_937873175.1 uncultured Acetobacteraceae bacterium
TCAGCCCCCCAGAATGCGCAAACTACATACGCCACTGCAGCTTTGCATAGTCAGAACAATAAAGGTCTAATGCCCGCGCGACACCACGTACTCCGCCAGCGCCCGCAGCCGCCCGGCACGCGCGTCGAACGCCAGCAGATGCTGCGCCGCCTGCTCCGCCAGCATGGCGGCCTGCGCCCGGGCGCGCTCGACGCCGAGCAGCGCCACCACCGTCGCCTTGCCCGCCGCCTGGTCCTTGCCGGCGGTCTTGCCGATGCCCGCCGTGGTGCCCACCGCGTCCAGCACGTCGTCGGCGATCTGGAACGCGGCGCCCAGGTCCCGCCCATACGCCGCGATATGCGCCCGCAGCGGCGGCGGCGCCCGGCCCAGGATCGCGCCCGCTTCCGCGCTGTACTGAATCAGCCGCCCGGTTTTCAGCGCCTGCAGCCGCGTCACCTCGTCGGGATCGAGTGCTTCGCCCTCCGTTGCCATATCGATCATCTGGCCGCCCACCATGCCGCGCGCCCCGGCGGCAAGGCCCAACGCCGCCACCAACTCGCAGCGCGCCAGGGGGTCCGAATGGGTGTCCGGCCCGGCCAGCAGCTCAAAGGCACGGGTTTGCAGCGCGTCCCCGGCCAGGATCGCCGTCGCCTCGTCGAACTGGCGGTGCGTGCTCGGCTGGCCGCGGCGCAGGTCGTCGTCATCCATGCACGGCAAGTCGTCATGCACCAGGGAGTAAGCGTGCAGCATCTCCACTGACGCCGCCACCCGCGCCGCAGAAGCCCGCGCCACGCCGAACAGCCCGGCCACCTCCATCACCAGGAAGCCGCGCAGCCGCTTGCCGCCGCCCAGCGTCGCGTAGCGCATCGCCTCCACCAGCCGCCGTTCCCGCCCGTCCGGCAGCGGCAGCAGCACGTCCAGCGCTTCCTCGACCACGGCGGCGACCTCGGCCAGCGCCGCCGGGATGCCGGCCGCGGACAGCACGCCCACCGTCACTCCATGGCCTTCAGCGCCACGCTTCCGTCGGCGCGCTCGACGATGGCCTGCACCCGCGCTTCTGCCTGCGCCAGCTTCGCTTCGCAGTGCCGGCGGAGCAGCGCGCCACGCTCATAGGCGGTGATCGCGTCTTCAAGCTTCTGCTGCCCGCCTTCCAGCGCCCGCACGATCCGCTCCAACTCCGCCAACGCATCCTCGAACGACAGGCCGGTTATGTCATCCGCCATCAGGCTTTCATATCCATCGTTGTTGCTACTTTGCCGGGGCCGGCGAGGCTACAATCGATCCCGGTTGAAAAATGACCTGTACCGGCGGGCTGTTCTGTCCCAGCTTGAACCCCACCCAGCACACCGGCGACGCCAACTGCCACGCCGAGCAGCACCGCAATATTCCGCGGCGTTTCCCAGAATGCCTGCTTCAGTTTGAGATCTGCCTGCATCACGGCCACCCTCAGTTCCTGTTCCTCGTTCTCGGATATAGGCAATCTCAGCCCCGATTTTTCAACCGTGCCTTATACCCGCATCAACCGCCGGACGTGCAAGGCGGCGCTGGCCGCCAGCGCCTTGAGGTCGTAGCCGCCTTCCAGCACCGACACCACCCGCCCCCCGCAATGCGCGTCGGCCAACGCCAGCAGTTGGTCGGTGATCCAGCCGAAATCCTCGGTGTCCAGACGCAGCTCCGCCAGCGGGTCCGCCCGGTGCGCGTCGAAGCCTGCGGACACGATCAGCACCTCCGGCGCCCATTCGTCCACCGCCGGCAGCCCGTTCCGCTCCCATGCCCGGCGAAACTCCACCCCCGTCGTGCCCGGCGGCAGCGGCAGGTTCAGCACGTTGTTCGCCAGCCCCCGCTCCTCGGGCCCGCCGGTGCCGGGGTAGCAGGGCGATTGATGGCTGCTGACGTAGAGCATGTCCGGCTGCGATTCGAGGATGTCTTGCGTGCCGTTGCCGTGGTGCACGTCGAAATCCACCACCGCGACCCGGCGCACCCCCCAGCGGGCGCGGGCATGCAGCGCCGCGATGGCCGCCGAGCCGAACAAGCAGAAGCCCATGGCCCGCCGCCGCTCCGCATGGTGCCCCGGCGGGCGAGTCGCGACAAAGGCGGCGCGCGCCCAGCCTTCCATCACCGCATCCACCGCCGCGGCCGCGCCCCCCGCGGCGCGCGACGCCGCTTCCCGGCTGCCGTGGCCCATGGCGGTGTCGGCGTCGAATCGGACGTGCTCACCGGGCGCTGGCTCGATCGCGAGGACGGCGCGCACGTAGTCGGCCGGGTGCGCCAGTTCCAGCAGCGCCGGCGTCGCTTCCGGCGCCGATTCGCGCAGCAAGGGCACGAAGTCCGGATGCTCCAGCGCCTGCAGCACGGCGCGCAAACGGTCCGGGCATTCCGGGTGGAACGGGCCGTTGTCGTGGCCGAGGCAGGCCGGGTGGGTGAACAGGGCGACGGTCATGCCGGCGCGTCCGGCGACTCCGGCGCGGGGTCGGCCCGGCACCGGATGGTGAAGCTGAGCACGCCCGCGTCCTCTGCCTGCGCCACCAGCGCGTGCCCGGTTTCCCGGCAGAATGCCTGGAAATCGGCCACGGCGGCGCGGTCGGTGGCGAGCACGCGCAGCCGCTCCCCCGGCGCCATGCCGCGCAACGCCCGGTTGGCCCGCAGCACCGGCAACGGGCACTTCATGTCCTTCACGTCGAGGATGGTGTCCGCCATGCTGCCGCCTCCGGTTGCAATCTTTCCGCAAGAGCGCCGCTTGAGCAAGCGGCCCCTGGATTCCGTAAGCGCGCCGCTTGAGCAAGCGGCGCGGGGCCGGCTATGTTGCGCCCATGGCACATCGCATCGGCATCGACCTCGGCGGCACCAAGATCGAGATCGCCATGCTCGACCCGGCGGGCCAGGTCGCGCTGCGCCGTCGCACCGACACGCCGCCCGCGTATGACGGGGTGATCGCCGCCATCGCCGGATTGGTCAAGGCGGCGGAAGCGGAGAAGGGCGTCGAGGCCAGCGTCGGCGTCGGCATCCCCGGCGTCATCAGCCCGGCCACGGGACTCGTGAAGAACGCCAACAGCCAGATCCTGATCGGCCATGCGCTGGACCAGGACCTGTCCGCCGCCCTGTCCCGTTCGGTGCGGGTGGAGAATGACGCCAACTGCTTTGCCCTGAGCGAGGCGACGGACGGCGCGGGCGCGGGCTTCCGCTGCGTGTTCGGGGTGATCCTCGGCACCGGCTGCGGCGGCGGCATCGTGGTGGACGGGCGGGTGGTGACCGGGCGCAACCACGTTGCCGGCGAATGGGGCCACACCCCCCTGCCCTGGCCGCGCGAGGACGAATACCCGCCGCCGCCCCATTGGTGCGGCCATTCCGGCTGCCTTGAGATGTACCTGGCCGGCCCCGGCCTGGCCCAGTCCTGCGGCGCTTCCAGCGGGGCGGAGGTGGTGCGCCGAGCGGAAGCGGGCGACGCAGCCGCCGTCACCGCGCTCGACCGGCACGCCGACCGGCTGGCACGGGGCTTGGCGGTGGTGGTCAACATCCTGGACCCCGACGTGATCGTGCTCGGTGGCGGCGTGTCCAACATGGCGCATCTGTATGAGCGCGTGCCGCCCTTGCTCGCGCATTACGTGTTCAGCGACGCGCTGACGACCCAAATGGTGCGCAATCACCACGGCGACAGCAGCGGCGTGCGCGGCGCGGCCTGGCTGTGGCCGCCCGGACCCGGCGGCGAGTAGCCCCGCGCCCGCCCTCGGGCTGTTCCGTCCACACGGCGACCATCCGCCTCGTGGGCCTTGGTGTGACCTATGCCACAGACATGGAAGGACGCCCCGGCTTCCATTGAGTGCAACCAACGCCAGGAGGCATCCATGACGCTCCCGACACCCGGCACGGTCCGCTTCTCCGCCGTGGCACGCCTTCGCGAAGATGCGCGGCGCACGGCGGACCGCCTCGTGGCGCGCGCCCGCGCCGCCCGGCGGCACGGCGCCACGTCGGACGCTTACCGCACCAGCGCCGACGGGCTTGATTGCCAGGCCGACCGGGCGGAGGCGCTGCTGTTCGGCCGGGCCGTCGAAACGTTCCGCGTCGCCGCCGCGGAGAACCGGCTGGTTGCGGACGCGCTGGAAGTGCTGGAAGGCCGCACGGGGCTGTGACCCGCGTCGCCCCGGCAACAGCGTGATCGGGCGGCGGCTGGCATCCGGAGCGCGCGGCGCCATCTGATGGCGACCGCCGCTGCGGGAGGTGCCATGGGTGAGAAAGGAGGACGCCGCGCCGGCCGGGGGCCAAGGTGGGCGATGTTGGCCGGGCTGCTGCTGCTCGCCGCCTGCGCCCCGCGCGCCACGCCCTACGCGATCTTGGACCCCGGCAAGGTGGGA
>CALMVT010000507.1 GCA_937873175.1 uncultured Acetobacteraceae bacterium
GTGCAGGATTTCCTGAGCCGGGCGCAGTGGGATGCCGATGCGGTGCGCGATGACCTGCAAGCCTACGCGACGGAGCACCTGGGCGACGCGGATGCCGTGCCGGTGCTGGACGAGACCGGCTTCGTCAAGAAGGGCACCAAGTCGGCCGGGGTGCAGCGGCAATACACGGGCTCGCCGAAACGCGAAGCGTTTGCGGCTGGGCCGGGCGGATCGAGAACAGCCAAGTCGGCGTGTTCCTCGGCTATGCCAGCCAGCACGGCCACGCCCTGATCGACCGCGCGCTTTACCTGCCCAAGGAGTGGGCCGAGGACGCGGACCGGCGCAGGGAAGCGCGCGTTCCGGCGGACATTGCGTTCACCACCAAGCCGAAGCAGGGCCTGGCCATGCTGGAGCGCGCGCGGGCTGCGGGCGTGCCCTTTTCCTGGATCACCGGCGACAGCGTCTACGGCGCTGACCACGCCATCCGGCGCTGGGCCGAGCGGCACCGGCGCGGCTACGTCCTGGCCGTCACCTCCGGGCAGCGGCTGGGGTTGCGGCCTGTCACAGCCTGGATCAAGAAACTGCCCAAAAAGGAGTGGCAGCGGCTCAGCGCCGGGGAAGGCGCCAAGGGGCCGCGCTTCTACGACTGGGCCTGCCTGCCTTACAACGGGGCAGCCCCTGGCTTCCAGTGCGCGCTGCTGGTCCGCCGCTCGATCGTCAAGCCAACCGAACAGACGTTCTACCTGACCCATGCGCCCGAGGGCACCACACTGGCCAACCTGGTGCGCATCGCGGGCACGCGCTGGAGCTTCGAGAGCCTGTTCGAGCAGGCCAAAGGCGAAGTTGGCCTCGACCATTACGAGGTGCGCTCCTGGGTGGGTTGGCACCGCCACATCACGCTGGCCATGCTGGCCCTCGCCTACCTCGCCGCCCTCCGCAAGGCGGCTGCCGGGGGGTGTAGGCCCCGTAAACCTCGTCGTCGACCTGCTGCCGCTCACGGTGCCCGAGGTCAGGCGCCTGCTCTGGCATCTGGTCTGGACGCAACCTCCCAAACCGGACGCCGCTCTGCGCTGGTCAGCATGGCGCCGCCGACACCAGCAGCGCGCACGCCGCGCTCACTGGCACCGACGCATAGGCTCCATGCCACACCTACGTAAACTCCGGCTGTAGTACTAACGGCCTGCTGCGCGGTTTTCAGCGTGTCCGGCGGGGAACCATCTCCCGGACGATGCGGAGGATGTCGTCCGTACCCGGATACGCCAGCTTCTCCAAGGTGGGCGTGGAGGGCTTCGGGACGAACGGCGAGCCGAGGCGCCGAACCGGACCGTCCAGCGAGTTGAACCGGTGCTCGGCCACCGAGGCAGCGATCTCGGAGGCGACGGAGCAGGCCAGGGTCGCCTCGGTGATGACCAGGAGCCGCGCCGTCTTGTCGACCGAGCCGTAGATCGTGTCGAAGTCGATGGGAGACACCGTCCGCGGGTCGACCACCTCGATCGAGATGCCGGAGCGTTGCAGCTCCACCGCCGCTTCCAGCGCCTTGGACACCATCAGCCCGGTCGCCACCACCGTCACGTCTTCGCCCTCGCGCGCCACGTGGGCGGTTCCGAGCTGGACCAGGTGGTCGGCCCCGTCGGGCACCGGGCCCTTCTCGCCGTAGAGCAGCTTCTGCTCGAAGAACAGCACCGGGTCCTCGCCCCGCAGGGCGGTCTTCAGCAGGCCCTTGGCATCGGCCGGCGTGGACGGCATGGCGACGCGCAGGCCCGGGATGTGGGCGAACCACGCTTCCAGCGACTGTGAATGCTGGGCCGCCACGCCCCGGGTCATGCCGATCGGCGAGCGGATCACCAGTGGCACACGGGCCTGGCCGCCTGTCATGTAGCGGATCTTGGCCGCCTGGTTGACGATCTCGTCCATGCACACGGCCAGGAAGTCGGAGTACATGATCTCCGCGATCACCGGGCCGCCGGTCATGGCGGCGCCCAGCGCCGTGCCGACGATCGCGGCTTCGGAGATGGGCGTTTCCAGGAACCGGCCCGGGAACATCTCGCCCAGCCCGGCATGCACGCCGAACGCGCCCGGCATGATGTCCTCGCCCATGACGATCATGCCGGGGGAGCGCTGCATCTCCTCCATGACCGCCTCGCGGATGGCGTCGCGCACCGTGATCTCGCGCATCTTGGCTGCCTTTCCTACGCGTATACGTCTTGGGTGACAGCCTCGGCGGCCGGATAGGGCGCCGCGTCCGCGAAGGCCACCGCGGCCGTCACCTCCGCCTCCACCGCGGCCAGGATTGCGTCCCGATCGTCCAGCAGCCCGGCGCCCGCCAGCTCGCCTTCCAGCCGCAGGATCGGGTCGCGGGAGCGGCGCAGCTCCTGCACCTCCGCCTTGGACCGGTAGAACTGCGGGTCGCCGGAGGAATGGCCGTTGAAGCGCTCGGTGCGGAGCTCCAGCAGGGTGGGTCCCTCTCCCGCCCGGGCTCGCGCCACGGCGGCGACCGTGGCCTGGAACACGCCGCGTATGTCGTTGCCGTCCACGTGGACGCCGGGCACGGCGTAGTTGGCCGCGAGGTCCGCGACCGAACGGAATACCATGGTCTCCGTCGTGGAAACGTACTGGGCGTAGCCGTTGTTCTCGCACACCATCAGCAGCGGCAACTTCCACAGCGAGGCCATGTTCATCACCTCGTGGAACGTGCCGCGGGTGACGGCGCCGTCGCCGAAAAAGCACACCGCGACCCGGCCGGAGCCCGACTGCTTCGCGGTCAGCGCCGCCCCGGCCGCGATGGCGTAACCGGCGCCGACGATGCCGTTCGCGCCCAGCATACCGCAACCGAAATCGGCGATGTGCAACGACCCGCCCTTGCCCCGACAGTAGCCGTCCTCCCGGCCGAACAGCTCCGCCATCATGCGGTCCATCCGGGCACCCTTGGCCAGGCTGTGCCCGTGCCCGCGGTGGGTGGACGCCACGTAGTCGCCGGCCTGCAGCGCCGCGCACACGCCCACTGCGCACGCTTCCTGCCCCTCGTAGCTGTGCAGCGCGCCGTAGATCTTGCCGAGCGTGGACTGGTAGGCCGCCGACCGCTCGAACGCGCGGATGCGGTGCATGTCGCGCCAGAAGCCGACCAGCGTTTCCTTGGGGAGGTCGTTGCTCAACGCGCGTTCTCCTCGAATGCGGCTACGATGTCGGCCAGGAACTCGGCCGCGGCCACGCCGTCGTTGGCCCGGTGGTCGAACACCAGGCACAGCGCCAGCTCGCTGCGGAAGCGGACGGACCCGTCCGGCGCTTCCCGCGCCAGCCGGTCGACGGCGCCCACGCCCAGGATGGCGACCTGCGGGGCATTGATGACGGGCGTGAACTCTTCCACGCCCCAGCGGCCCAGGCTGGTGACGGTGAAGGACGCGTCCACCGTCTGCGACCCGTCCAGCGTGCCGGACCCGGCGGCGGCGGCCAGCGCCGCGATCTCCTCGCCGATGGCGGTGGCCGTCTTGGTGTCGGCGGCGCGCACGGCCGGCATCAGCAGGCCGCCGTTGGCCGACATGGCCACGGCGATGTCCGTGCCGGGGGCGGGCCGGAACCGAGCATCTCCCCACCAGCCGTCGAACGTCCGGTGCCGGCGAAGCGCCTGGGCGGCGGCGCGCACCAGCAGCGCCGTGACGTTGCCGGGCCGTTCGGCGCCCGGCAGCACCGCCCGCCGCATCAGCGTGACGTGGGGGATCGTGCGCCAGGCCTGTTC
>CALMVT010000508.1 GCA_937873175.1 uncultured Acetobacteraceae bacterium
GCCGGACCCGGCGCCACGAACCGGCCATCCAGCGCCGCCAGCAGTGCCGCCCGCTCGGCCGCGGGCGAGGCGTCGAGCGCGGCCCCGTCCGCCCCCGGGTCGGACCGGCGCAGAGCGTCCAGCATGAGATCGCGCCGCGGCGGCGGGCGGCCATACACATGCAGGCCGTCGCGAAGCTGCAAGTCCTTCACGTCGCAGAGATAGGCGTCGAGCCGGGCCAGCGCGTCCTCTTCGGCCGCGTCGCGCGGCACGCCGCTTTCGGCCAGCAGCCCAGCGGCGTCGGCCCGCTCCAGGATGCCCCGCCGCAGCAGCCCGGCGCGGCGGCGGTCCAAGCCGTCGGCCGCGGCGTACTCGTCGATCAAGCGTTCCAGGGCGGCCGCCTCGCCATATGCCGCACCTTCGCCGAGCGGCGGGGTCAGGTGCCCGATGGTGACGGCGCCCAGACGGCGCTTGGCGGCGGCAGCCTCCCCGGGGTTGTTGACGATGAACGGGTTGATGACGGGCACGCCGCCCGACAAGGCGCGGGGCAGGCAGGACGGCGACAGCGCCACCGCGTTGCCGGGCAGCCATTCCAGCGAGCCGTGCGCCCCGAGATGCAGGATGGCGTGCACGTCGAGCCGATGCCGCAGCCAAAGATAGAAGGCGAGGTAAGCGTGGCCGGGCACCTGGTCGGGATCGTGGTAGGACGCCCGCCGGTCCGCGCCGCCCCGGTCGGGCTGGATCGCAACCGTCATGTTGCCGAGTTGCAGGAACGACAGGGCGAAGTCCCCCTCCGGTTCCCCCCAAGCGGCGCACACACCGGCCCGCACGGCGTCCGGCAAAGTGGCAAACAGGCGCTTATACTCGGCCAGCGGCAGCATCGCCGTGGGCGCGGCATGGCACAGCGCGCCCACCAGCGCGCCATGGTCAAGCAGGTTGCCCGTCGTGAACCCAGCGTCGCGCAGGTCGTGCAGCATGGCATGAAGGCTAGCGAAACTGTCCAGGCCCACCGCATGGCCGCGCTGCCCGCCGATGCCGGGGTAATCGGACAGCACGACCGCCACACGTCGCTCCGCGCGGGGCGTTTCGGCCAGGCGGACCCACCCCGCCGCGCGGTCCGCCGCCAGCGCCACGCCGTCTGGGTCGGGGCGGTGCACGGTTCGGGCATATTGCAGCGCGGGCAGTGCCGCTTCCTCCTCCTTGAAGGACACCGCCCCTGTCAGCAGCCGCCCATCGAGTTCCGGCAGCACCACCTGCATCGCCAGGTCGGCCGGCGACACCCCGCGCGCCGAACCCTGCCACGCCGCCCGCGACGACCCCGCCAGCACGAGCTGCAGCACCGGCGCTCCCGAGGCATCGAGCGGCGATCCCGCATCGCCCTGCCGTGCCGAAAACCCGGTGGCGTTCAGCACCACCGCCGGATGCCAGGCGCGGAGCGTGGCGGCGGCGTAGGCCGCGCTTTCGGGCGCCTTCAAGCTGGACACGTAGAGGGAGCCGGTTGCCAGGCCCCGGGCGCGCAACGCCGCCATCACCGCCTCAACTGGGGCGATATCGGCGGAAAGCAGGTGCGAGCGGTAGAACACCACCGCCGCCAACGGCCGGTCGGAGGCGAGGTCGAGCGCATGGACCCCATGCTGCGGCACCGGTTCGGCCACATCCTGCGGTTCCGGGCACAAGCCTGCCCAACTCGCCGCGAGTCGCAGCGCCCGCGCCATGTTGCCCGGGCCGCCGTGGCGAAAGCAGGCATCCATGCGCGCCAGCGCGTCGGGTGTCACGGTAGACAGCGCCGCCAAGCGCGGGTCGTCAACGCCGTCGCCGGGCAACAGGGCGAGCGCGATGCCTCGGGCGCGGCACAGCGTTGCCACCTCCTCCGCCCCGTAGCGCCAGTAGTCCAGCCCGCCCAGCAGCCGCACCACGACACAGCGCGCATGCGAGGCCACCTGCTCCAAGTAAAGGTCCACCGACATCGGATGGCGCAGCCGCCCAAGGCTCGCCAGCCGCAGCCCTGGCGCCCCAACCAACGCCTGCCATGCACCCGCCAGCGCGCCGAGATCGGC
Organism: uncultured Acetobacteraceae bacterium; assembly: GCA_937873175.1. Taxonomy (GTDB): domain Bacteria; phylum Pseudomonadota; class Alphaproteobacteria; order Acetobacterales; family Acetobacteraceae; genus CAHJXG01. Next base: position 2,037 of record CALMVT010000508.1, read on the forward strand.
ATCGGAGAACGACAGCACGACGATATCGGCCGCGGTCTGGCCGAGGTCGCAGGCGGCTGCGTCCTCGTCCAGCGTGCGCGCTTCGCGGACCAGCAGGTGCATGGCGTCAGGCGTTCATGCCGGCCTCGATGGCCGCGCGGTCGAGGCCGGTCTCGCCGATGACGACCAGGCGCCCGAGCCGCGCTTCCCCGGGCGCCCAGGCGCGGTCGAACTCCTTGCGGAACCGGCCGCCAACGCCCTGGATCGCCAGCCGCAGCGGCTTGCCCCGGACTGCGGCGAAGCCCTTGATGCGCAGGACCTGGTGCGCCTCCGCGACCGACTGGAGCCGGGCCAGCAGCGCGTCGGGCGCGTCCGTTTCCGGGATCGCGACGACAAAGCTTTCAAAATCGTCGTGCTCGTGCGCGCCATCCTCGGCATCATGATGCGACGGGCGGGCCGCAAGGTCATCCTCCGCCGCGGCGTGCAGGCCCAACAGGACCGCCGGATCGACCCGGCCCTCCTGCGCCGCCACCATCCGCACGGCGCGCGGCAGTTCGGCGGCCACTGTCGCGCGCACCTGCGCGAGCGCATCGGCGCCAAGCAGGTCGGCCTTGTTCAGCATCACTAGGTCGGCGGACTGCAACTGGTCTTCGAACACCTCCGCCAACGGGTTGTCATGGTCGAGGCCCGGATCGGCCAGGCGCTGCGCTGCCACCGCGGCCGGGTTGTCGGCGAAGCGTCCGGCGGCGATGGCGGGGCCGTCCACCACGGCGATCACCCCGTCCACCGTGACGCGGGAGCGGATGCCGGGCCAGCCGAACGCCTTGAGGAGCGGCTTCGGCAGCGCCAAGCCAGAGGTCTCGATCACGATATGCTCCGGCGGGTCGGGCCGGTCGAGCAGCGCCTGCATGGCCGGCAGGAACTCGTCGGCGACCGTGCAGCACAGGCAGCCGTTGGCGAGTTCCACGATGTCCGCTTCCTCGCAGGCGGGAATGCCGCAGCCGCGCAGCAGGTCGGCATCGACGCCCACCGCGCCGAACTCGTTGACGATGATCGCGAGGCGCCGCCCGCCCGCATTCTCGATCAGATGGCGCAGCACGGTGGTCTTGCCGGCGCCGAGGAAGCCGGTGATAACCGTCGCCGGAATTTTCCCGCCGGTCATGCCGCGCGCCCGTGCGTCAGGTCCGGCATCCGCCCCAGCACGACGCGGGCAAGCGACGCCGGGCGGCGGGACGGCAGCACGGTGCCGGTCGCCGAGCGCGCGTAGGTTTCGGCGTAACTCAGCAGGTCCGCCGCCATGCCGGGTTCGAGCCGTCCGAGCAGGTACGTCCACTTGCCCGGCGCGGAAATCGCCGCGGCGCAGCCGTGATCGCAGCTCGACAAGCAGACGACCTCCTGCAGATCAACCGCCGGCGCCTGCGGATCGAGCAGGGCCGCAACCGCATCCAGCATGCGCCGGCCCGGCCGTTCGTCGCTGTCCGCCAGCACCTGCCCGGCTCGGCAGGTGGTGCAGACGTGGAGCGTAGGGGTAGGCGTCTGGGTCATTCGGGCAGCCTCCGGCGCGTCCTGGCAAAGCATGAGGTGCCGAACGCCTGCGGAAAATGGCTCCGCAGGTCGATGCCGGGGGGCACCGCCGCCGCCGAGGCACCCCGCCCGGCCGCGCGTCGTCGTCGAAGCGCACGGCCCTTGGCCGCTCACTTCAGCAATGGCAGGTCTCCTGGCTTGCGGATCTGGCCCCGCCCTCCTTGAGAGAGGTGGGGGTCGCGCTGTCCGCCTGCCTTCCCGGGCTGTGGCCCAGTGGCACGCGACGAACAGCTCACCGCTTACAGTTGCGGGGGCAGCCGCGGCATCGCACCGCGTTCCCTATTAACCCGCCCTCCGGAAACGCCGGGGGGCGGGACCATCACGGGTGCAGTATGTCCGGAGGCTTGCCGTGTCAATCGGGTGTTTGGACGGCCGATTTCAGTTCGCTCGCGCTCAGGGAATGATCCGGGCCGTGCGCAGTGTGGTGAACAGGTCGAAGAACGCGCTGTCTGTGGCCTGATAGTTGAGAAAGCCGAGCCGGCGGCTCTTGCCCATGTCGGTGACCACCTCGATCGGGCGCCCAAGATCTGCGTCGGTATGCCACGCCGAGGCCAGCCGGTTCAGGTCCGGCTCGGCCAAGTCATGTTTGCGGGCGATCTCCGCCCAAAGCGGGGCGGCATCGGCAAGCTGCTGCTCCAGCGGCGTTCCCTGGCCGGGAAATGGAGCCGGTTCCAGCCCGAACCAATCGGCCAAGCGGCCCCACATCCAGCTCCAGCGGAAGATGTCGCCATTGACCACGTTGAAGGCTTGGTCGCGCACGGCCGGGGTGCTGGCAGCCCATTCCAAGTGCCGGGCGAGCAGCCGGGCATCCGTCATGTCTGTCAATCCGTTCCACTGCGCCGCCGATCCGGGGAACAAGAAGGGCCGGCCCGCCTCACGGCAGATCGTGGCATAGGCGGCGAGGGTCACGCCCATGTTCATGGCGTTGCCGATGGCATAGCCGATGATGGTGTGGGGACGGTGGACGCTCCAACCGAAGCCGTCGCGCGCCGCGGCCGCGAACACCTCGTCTTCCTGCGCGTAGTAGAAGTTCTCCAGGTCGAGGCGCGGCTGCTCCTCGCGGAAGGGCGTTGCGGGCAGGCTGCCTTTTCCATACGCCTCGAACGGGCCGAGGTAGTGTTTAAGCCCAGTCACCAACGCGACATGCCCGACGCTGCCGCCGGGGCGCACCGCGTCGAGCAGGTTGCGCACCATCGCGGCGTTGACGCGGATGTTCTCCGCCTCCGTCGGTTGGCGCAGCCAGGTCGTGATGAAAACATGGCTCGGGCGCAGCGCCTCCAGCGCGCTCCGCAGCCCGGCCGCGTCGAGCAGGTCCGCCGCGACCGGTTGCAGCCCCTCGATGTCGGTCGAAGGGCGTCGCGCCAGCCCGCTGACCTGCCAGCCTCCGCGCAGCAGGTGACGCGCCAGGTTGTTGCCGACGATGCCGCTGACGCCGGCTATGAGCGCTGATCGGTTCATTCTGTCCACCTCGGTGCCGTTCCGCCCGGCACGTAGGCAGCATCGCCGGCCAGGGCTAGAAGGCACCCGAAAGGCACATGATGACACATCACTCTTCCTCGACCTCCCAACTGACCCTTGTGCTCGGCGGCGCGCGGTCGGGCAAGAGCCGCTATGCCGAGGGCGTGATCACCCGCTTGACCCCGCCGTGGGTGTACATCGCGACGGCGCAGGCGTTCGATGACGAGATGCGGGCGCGCATTACCGAGCACCGCGCCCGGCGTGCGGCGGGGTGGCGCACCGTGGAAGCGCCGCTGGCGCTTCCTGATGCGCTGCGGGACGCCGGGGACACGCCGGTGCTGGTTGATTGCCTGACACTTTGGCTCAGCAACCTCATGCTGGACGACGCGGACCTGGACGCGGCAGAGGCGGCGCTCGACGCAGCGTTGGACCGGGTGGCGCCGACGGTGCTGGTGTCGAACGAAGTGGGCCTCGGCATCGTGCCCGACAACGCGCTGGCCCGGCGGTTCCGCGACCGGGCCGGCCAGCTGCATCAACGGCTTGCGGCGCGGGCGAACCGGGTGGTGTTCACCGTGGCGGGGCTGCCATTGTTCGTGAAGGGAGGCCCGGATGAGTGAAGCGCAGCGCCACGCGGCCAAGATGGCCAAGCGCAAGGCCGTGCAGGACGCGGAGGTCGCCGGCAAGACGCTGGAAAAGGGCCTGCTGATGGTCCACACCGGTTCGGGCAAGGGCAAAAGCACCGCGGCCTTCGGCCTGCTGCTGCGCACCGTCGGGCGGGGACGCCGGGCCGGGGTGGTGCAGTTCATCAAGGGCACCTGGAGTACCGGGGAGCGGAACGCCCTGGCGCACTTCGGCGATCTCGTCGAGTGGCACACCATGGGCGAGGGTTTCACCTGGGAAACCCAGGACCGCGACCGCGACGTGGCTGCCTGCCGCCGCGCCTGGGACCAGGCCGTGGCGCTAATGCGGCAGCCCGGCCTGTCGCTGCTGGTGCTGGACGAGCTGAACATCGCCCTGCGCTACGAGTATCTTGCCGAAGCGGAGGTGCTGGCGGCGCTTGCCGCGCGCCCGGCGGGACTGCACGTGGTCGTCACCGGCCGCAACGCCCGCCCGGCCCTCATCGAAGCCGCCGACCTTGTGACCGAGATGACATTGGTAAAGCATCACTTCGCGGCAGGGGTTAAGGCGCAGGAAGGGATCGAGTTCTGACCGCACGCGCCCTCATGCTGCAAGGCACCGGGTCGAGCGT
>CALMVT010000509.1 GCA_937873175.1 uncultured Acetobacteraceae bacterium
GACGCCGCAAGCACGCACGAGCGCGGTGAACCGGCGCGCCAACTCCGCCCCTGTTCGGACCTCAACGTCCTGCTCGACGCGGGACACTACGGCAGCATCGGCCATACCCAGCGTTGCTACTGGCTGGACCAGCAGCCAGGCAAGTTGCCGCGGCGCTGGCAGGGGCGACCCCTTGCCGCGCCCCACGATGGTTTGGACGTCGTCGGCGCTTTGCCTTCTCCGCCGCCCCACCCTGGCCGGCACCGTTCGCCGCTCGGCCAACCAGCGGTGGATCTGTTTGCTGCCGTGCGGATAGCCCAGGCCGCGCAGCTCACGCCATAAGGCAAGGCCGTTCTCGCACCCTTCGGCCAGCCGCCGTTCCAGGTGGGACAAGTAGGGATCAAGCTTGCTTGGACCTGGCCCACGTCGGAGGCGGGGCCGGGAAGCTTTCGGCGTAGGCGAACTTGCGGACGGTTGAGCGGGCAAGGCCCATCGCCCGCGCAATTGCCATCAGCGGCTCTCCCGCTCCGTGCCGGCGCCGGACCTCGTCGTAGCGGCCCTGCCACCGCCTGCGGCTGTCCACCCTCGCGGCCCGCTCGGATCCATTGCGCCGGAACGCTTGCTCGCGGCGGGGTGGGATCGGCAAGGCTCCTGCCTTGGCCGCCAGCACCGGCAAGCGCCGGAGCCGGGCGTGGGTGGTGTGCAGCCAGCGCTCAATTGCCTGGCGCATGTTGGCCAGCAAGTGCCAGCGGTCGGCTACTTGGACCGCCTCGGGCGCGCCGATGCCGGCGGCCCTGGCATACTCGGTCGAGCCAGCCGCAAACGCTGCGCGTTTCGGCGAGGTCGCGGGTTACCACTTCGATCCCTGGCCGTTGCTGCGGCTACCCCGCCACAGTTGCGGCAGTGCGGCCCGGCAACAGGTCGGCCACGCGCCGCCGCTCTAAATCCACGACAATGGTTCCATAGGTCCGGCCCTTGCACAATGCCCAGTCATCGACGCCCACAATGCGCCGCACGTCCTGCTCGGGTGGTGGCAGGCGGCGGATCAGGCGCAGCACCGTGTCGGCGATCGCCGGCATCGCTAAGTGACGTAGGAGGTGCGCGCCTGCCTCGCCGCCAAGGGCCACCCCGACCCGGCCCTGGGCTTCTGCCAGCCGGAACGTCCGGCGCGCGTGGGGCTTGACCAGGTCGGGCAATCGCTCAGCAAAGGTGCGGCGGCTACAATCAACGTTGCGGCAGTAGAACCGGCATACTCTCAATCTGCCGCGCATCTGGCGTCCCAGCGAGGCCAGGTCGGCGGGCTTACGCCGGTAACGGCTGTGAACAGCCCGGCTTGCGTATCCGCAATCGGGGCAGCGGCCACCAAGCCGCGTGCCATGCGCGATGACACGAAACCTATCCTGAACCTCAAGCGTGACCTGATCGACGCAGCAGCCCGGCATGGGAAAGAAGTTTGTCATGACCACTGCGATGGGAGGCCGCACCAGTCCCGGCAAACACCTGTCCACATCCGGCATAATCCACGCAAAGCGCGGGAAAACCCAAAGTTCGATAGCAGAGCCACTTGCGGCCCCGACATCCCGTGGCATCCTGCCCAGAAGCCGCGAGCTTGCCCAATAGGGCTGTCGCTGCCCCGACGTCATTGAAAGGCGTGTTGGCAAGGCTCGGATGCTGCTAGTCTGACGGGACAACCTCCATGCCTTTCTCCTTCAGGGCGGCGGTGGCCTTGTCGCCGGCCAGGTCCTGCAGGAATGCGCCAGCTGCATCCTTGTCGCGGACCATGGCGCCGATCGCGCCCTGGCAAATCGTGTAGCTTTGGAGTTCGGCCGGGATCGGGCCGACAAGCCTCGCGCCGGGCATGGCGAGGATCTCGCTGATCTGGTGGAGCGCAAGGTCCGCCTCGCCGCTGACGACGCGCGTGGCGACCAACCCTCCCGGAACCAGCACGGCCTTCGGCCCGATCCGGTCGGAGATGCCCAGGCGCTCGAACAGTTGCGCGAGGTAGACCCCGCTCGACCCGCCCGACGCCGGATCGACATAGGCGACCGTGCGGGCAGTCAGCAGCGCCCGCGTGAAGGCGACGACGGTGCCGATGTCCGGTGCTGGAGCGCCATCCTTGACGGCGACGCCGATCCCGACGCGGGCGAGCGAAACCGAGGACCCGGATATGACCTTGCCCGCCCCGCCCAGCCCGGCAACGGCTTCGGGCGTCAGCACGGCGACGTCGAACGCCTCGCCCGCCGCGATCCGCCGCATCAGCGCGCCCACGGTGTCGTTCACGACCACCACAGTGTTGCCGGTCCGCTTCTCGAAATCGGGCGCCACCGCGGCCACCACGGGCTTGAACGCCCCCGCAGTCAGCACCCTGATCTCCGCGGCGGAGGCAGCTGGGGCGCCAAGCCAGCCCAAAAGGGCGAAGCAGCCGACGACTACTCCGTACATCCGCCAGTCTCCGTGTGGATTTGCCAATGCAACGCAGCCGGGCGATCCTAGTCCAGGGTGAATGCCTCGTGCACCGCGGACTGCACCGCGCCGCCCGTGACGGCCCCGCCGCCCGCAACATGGATGCGTTCGCCGAGCAGCGCCGCCCCGACTGCATGCCGCGGCGTCGGCATCGGCGCGTGGCTCTGCCAGGAGTCGGCGAGGGGATCGTAGCTCTCCATCTGGCCGAACACCTTCGCCTGCGTGATCTGCCCGCCGGCGACGATCCCGGCCTCGCCACCCATCGCGAACAAACGCCCTCGATGAGCGACCAAGCCGTGGCCGGACCGTGCGGTCGGCAGTGGCGCGCGTGGCTCCCAGGTGTCGCGTTCGGGGAAGTATGCATGGTGCAGGTCGGTGTTGTACTCGAACGTGTTGAACCGGCCGCCGATGACGTGGATGCGCCTGTCCCACGCCGCGCAGCCGACGTGGTCCCGCGCGCCCGGCAGCGCCTTGCGCAGCGTCCAGAGGTCTGCGCCCGGGTCGTAGACTTCGTGCCAGCCCACGCTGGCGCGCTCCTCCTTCGGTGCCGAAGCGCCGCCGATCAGGTGGATCCTTCCGTCGAGCGCAACCGCGCCCGCAGCGCCCCGCGGCCTCGGGAGTGGCGCAATCGGCATCCAGCGGTCGACGGCTACGTCGTAAGCATAGGCGTCGCCGATCGGGTTCGTGTTCTGACCGACGAAGCCGCCCAGCGCGTAGACGCGGCCGGCCAGGGCGGCGACGGCGACGTGGTTGGCCCCGCGCGGCAGCGGAGAGGCCGCATACCAGCGATCGTCGGCAGGGTCGTAGATATGGTGATAGGTGCGATCAACCCGCCCCTCGCCGTAGCCGCCGATGACGTGCAGCCGTCCCTCCCAAGCCGTGGCCCACGCCATCTCGCTGCGCGGCAAGGGCAAAGAGGCCCGCGTCGCCCAACGCCCGGACGGCCCCGCCGGGGCGGGGCTTTCCGTCACGCGTTGCGCTTCCTCGCCGGGCATGAGGTGGCCAGTCATCGCGCCGTCCTGGCGGAGCCGGGCAAACGGCTCCGGCGAGGGGCTTGCCGGCTGCAACGCGGGCATCGTCGGTGGCTGCGCCGCGGCGCGCTGTCCTCCGAGCGCCGCAGCGGCACCGAGGAGCATGGCTCGGCGACGGTTCACATGGAACATCATGGCATCCTCCAGCATAGCGGAAGGCTGCCCTATGGTTCGGCAGAAGGCGAGAGAGGCCATGGAGCTTGGGAGACCATCAGAAACCAGATGCCCGCGTCTCTGCCCCTTGATCCCTACGCCTCGGTTTGCGCGCTTGACGACGGCCGCATCAGGATCGCCAGGACAGGGGCGGTTTCAGCACAGTGCCATCACGGCATCGCGGCGGAGAGGCCTCCATCGACGACGATCTCCGTCCCCGTGATGTGACGCGCCTCGTCCGAAGCAAGAAACAGCACGGCGTGCGCCACGTCCCAGGCATCGCCCATCTTGCCCATCGGCACCTGGGCGTTGCGCTTGGCGATCAACTGCTCGGCGTTGTTCGAGCCGAGCTGGCGCACCAGCCGGGCTTCCACCAGCGGCGTGTGCATCAGCCCCGGCACGACCGTGTTGCAGCGCACCCCAGCCTTGGCGTTCTCGATGGCGATCGACTTGGACATCGCGATCACGCCGTGCTTCGCGGCGCTGTAAGCGACGTGCGGCCGATCCGCGCTCATGCGCAGGGCGGCGATCGAGGACAGGTTGACGATGGCGCTCCCGGCCCGGCGCTTCAAATGCGGCAAGGCAAACTTGCAGCCCAGGAAGGCGCTGCGGAGGTTGAGGTCGATCTGCTGATCCCACTCAACCTCGGCCATCCCCTCCGCGCCGCCCGGAAACGAGCCGCCGACGTTGTTGACCAAGATGTCGAGCTGGCCAAAGGCGGCGATGCAGGTCTCCACGGTCTGCGCAACCTCCTGGGACGACGTGACATCGGCGACATGCGCCCGGGCGTTGCCGCCTTCTCCTTGGATGATGGACAGCGTTTCCGCCACCGCTTCGGCGCAGACATCCACGGCCAGCACCGCAGCACCCTGCCGGGCGAGAAGCACGGCGGTTGCCTTGCCGTTGCCCCATCCTGGTCCCGCCGACCCGGCGCCAGTGACGATGGCGACCTTTCCATCAAGCCTCAGCATCTGTGCCTCGTGCGCTTACATTGGCCGGCCTCACGGCTGCGGCGTCCCCGCCAGGTCGTCGCGCGCGTCGATCCGCATGGCTTCGAGAAAGCGGGACACCATGTTGTAGGCGCCGATCGTCGCGGTGAGCTCAACCAGGCGCCGGTCGTCCAAGGCCCCGCGCACCGCCGCAAAAACCTCGTCAGGGACATGAACCGTGCGCGTCATGGCGTCGCAATAGGCGAGCACTGCGCGCTGGATGGCATCGAACTGGTCAGATCCCGGCCACTGATCCAATGCATCGATCTGCGCCTGCGTCACGCCTTCACCCAGCGCGATGGGCGCATGCTGCTCCGCCTCGTAGGCGGCGCCGTTGAGCTGGGCGATGCGCATGATGACCAGCTCCCGCAAGTCGCCCGGCAGCGTGCACTCGTGGCGGATCGCGGTGAGATAGCGCAGCCAGCCTTCGGCAACGGGGCCGCTGTGGAGCAACATGGCATAAAGGTGGAGAACGCCCCCGCGCTCCCGGGTGATCCGCTCGACCAGGTCCTGTATCTCAGGATCGGTCGTGTCGGCGTAGGGTATTCGGGCCAATGAGGTGTCCTCGATCATCTGCGTCGTGCTGACCCAGCACCGCCGAACCAGCCTGCCAGGCCAGCGACGAGGCGCGACACCGGACGACAAGGCACCGGGCCGCCACATTCGTGCCGTGCAGCTTCCAGCGCGACGGCCTGGA
>CALMVT010000510.1 GCA_937873175.1 uncultured Acetobacteraceae bacterium
CGGTGGAACAGCACGGCAGGCACGTGCCGAATGCGGCCCGGGCCGGCGACGGCCGCGGCGCGACGGGCAAGATCGTAGGCTTCATGGGGCGCCGCGGCCGGGTCGAGGCCGCCGAGTTCGGCGATCAGCCCGGTCCGGTAAAGGGCGAGCTGGCCGACTGCATCCACCGCCTGCATGGCATCCGGGCTATAACCCGGCTTGAACCGCGGCGCGCTGCGCCGGCCCGCTGGGTCGGCTTGGTCCTCATCGGTGAACACCAGCAGCGTGTCGGGATCGAGCGCCGACAGCGCTTCAAGCAGCGCCGTGGGCGGCAGCGTGTCGCCGGGTTCGAGCAGGCCGGCAACCACGCCGGTGCGGGCGGACAAGGCATGGTTGAGCGCCCTAATGGCGGAGGCAAGCGGCGGCAGGTCAAGCAGGACGACCCGCGGCTCGGACTCGGCCAAGGACCCCGCGGCCCGACGGGGCCAGGGCGAATGCAGCCGACAGGCCAGGCACAGTTCCCAATCCCGATGCGTCTGCGCCTGCAAGCTGGCGACGGAGCGAAGCACGGCCTCCATTTCGCTGTCGCCCGCCCGCATGGCCAGGCTGACTCGCGGACCCGGCCGCGGCGCGACGCGGGCCAAAGCATCCGGCGGCACGGTGTCATGCGCCTCGATCCAGAAGGCGTAGGCGACGGGATCGTCGGGCGGCACGTCCGGGAACAAGCCCGGCAGCAACGGCGAGCGTTTCCGCACCGGCGCGGCCTCGGCGACCGCCGCCACCGCCTCTGCGCGTCCCAATCCCTCCACGGTCTCGGCAAGCGCACCTGCGGCCGAGTCGCTGCCAGGTCCGAATGCTTGGGCGGCGATCCTGCCGGCGAAACCCGCGTCGGCGGGGGCGTCCGCGTCACCCGGGCCGTGCAGGGCGGCGAACTCGGCGGTGCCAACAAGCACGCGCGCGAGGGAAAGGAGATCAGCCCCGCCCCGATGGGCCGCGACCAGGGCGGCAAGCCCCGCCGCATCCGGGTCCCGCCCGAGCGCCGCGCGGTGCAGGCGCAGCAACGGGCCGCCAACCGCGCGGGCGTCCCCGGCAGACGTAAACGGCGTCGAGCCGAACGGGAAAGGCGGCATCCGCCGTGTATGCAGAAGGCACGGAAGGGAGGCAAGCCGCTGCCGGCCCCGGCGGGGAGGCCGGCAGCACCGGGCGTGGCGTTCAGCGTTCGGTGGTGGTCGGGGCGTTGTTGGTGTTGGTGTTGTTCGTGCGCGCCTGCTGCGCTTCGCGCGCCGACTTGTTGGCGTTGTGGCGGCCCACCGCGCAACCCGCGGCGGCGCCCAGCACGCCGTGGCCGGCCATATGCCCGGCAACACCGCCCACGGCAGCGCCCTTCAGGCAGCCCGCCGCCTGGGCCGGCGCAAGTCCGCCGAGCGTCAAGGCGAGGGCGCCGGTCGCGATCAAAACGGTTTTCATCGGGTTCTCCTGGTTTCGATTGCAACTCAACGCGCGTCGGCGCCAAAAGCTCCCGCAACGGATCGGCCCGGCCGCGACTCCCGCGTCTCGTGCAGCGCCAGCAAGCCCAGCACGCCGGCAAAGCCCGCGGCGGCGAGCGCCAGCAGCGCCGGGCCATTGCCGAAACGGTCGGCCACCAGCCCGGCAATCGCCGTGCTCAACGTCGCGCCGGCCCCGGCCGCAAGGCCGAGCAGGCCCATGCACAAGTTGAAGCGCCGGGTCCCGCGGGTCAGGTCCGCCGCGACGAGCGGCAGCATCACGCCGAACACCGCGGCGCTGATTCCGTCGAGCGCCTGGACCAAGACGACGTAAGCCGGATGGGCGTCGAGTGCCAGCAGCACGCCGCGCACCGGCAGGGCGGCGAAGCCCAGCAGCAGCACGGGCCGCCGGCCCCAACTGTCGGCCGTGCGCCCCACCAGGGGCGACAGCCCGGCCACAATGGCCTGCGGCACCACCACGCAGGCCGCGATCACCAGGTTGGCGCCTGCGCCGGTGGAGCGCGTGACCTCGTTGGCGACCAATGGCAGCATAGCGGCGTTGGACAGGTGGAACAGCGCGACGCAGCCGGCGAACACCAGCAAACGCCGGTTGAGCAGCGACCAGATGGCGCCGGGCAAGCCGCGCGTCTCGGCCGCGATAGGGACGGCCCGTGGCTCGGCGGGGGGCGGGGGCAGGGAGCGGAGCGTCAGCAAGCCCAGCACCATCAGCACCGCGGTCGCCCAGAACACGCCGGCGCCGGACACGTAGGTGCCGATCGCGCCCAGCACCACCGCCGCGACCGCGCTGCCGATCGAGGACCAGCGCGCGTTCCGCCCCAGCCGGACGCCCAGCCCGGCGCGCCCGGCCAACTGCAGGCTGACCGCCGCAATGGCCGGGCCGATCATGCAGCTTGCGAAGCCGTGCAGGATCTCGGCACCCATTACCGAGAGCCACGCCGAGGACAGGGCGAACAGCAGCGCGCTGAGTGCCACCGCGATGCCGCCCAGCGCCACTGCGAGGCGCTTGCTGCGCATCGCATCGACCAGCGCCCCGGCCGGAAGCTGGCTCAGCATCGCGACAATAGTGCCGACGCTTAGCGCCTGGCCGATGTCGGCCTGCGTCCAGGCCTGCGCCGTCAAGTAAACGGCAATAAACGCGCCGAACCCGGTCTGGCTGCTGGCGACCATGGCGTTCAGCGCGTCGAGGGCGCGGGCGCTCCGGGCCGTGAGCACCGGCGGGCGCATCTTCAGGCTACGGGATGCGTCCCATCTCACGGGGGGGGACTCGCAAGCACGACCGGCGCGGTGCCTGGCTTGTATTCGGGCACCGCGCCGATCTGGTCGGCGGGGATCAGCAGGGTGATCTCGCCATTGGCCGGGTTGAAGCGCAGGCTGCGCCAGGCCGTGGCGATCCGGCGTTGGCCCAGCCCCATGAAGCCGCCCACGTCGATCACTGCGGCGCGGGTCTGCCCATACTCATCGACCAGGACATCGACGATGCGCCCGCCCGCCTTGCCGGTCTGGTCCAGCACCTGCCGCCCAAGGATCGGCGTCACGATGTTGGGTTCCACGGGCTGTTGCACGACCGGGGCTACAGGGGCTTCCTGCGCCGCCGCAGGCGCGGCCAGGAGCAGCAGCACGGCGATGACTGGTTTCATGGCCTCATCGCCTCGTGCGTGTTCGCGTCGTGTAACATTTTGGTGAGCGATACGTTCGGTTGTCAACAGGAATGACAGGCCATAGGCTTTGGTCGAGCCAAGGGGCACTGCCATGGACCACAATGCGAACGCCACGGCCTATGCCTCGGGCAAGATGCTGGCAGCGGTGCGGGACGGGGTGGGGCTGATCACCTTCAACCAGCCGGAAAAGCGCAATGCCATGTCGGTCGAGATGTGGGACGGCCTCGCCGACATTCTCGACGTTTGGGAGCGTGCCCCCGCCGTTCACGTGGTCGTGCTGGCAGGGGCGGGGGATAAGGCGTTCGTGTCCGGCGCCGACATCAGCCAGTTCGAGCAGCGCCGGGGCAACGCGGATGCGCAGCGGGAGTATGATCGGCTGACGAGCGCCGGGCGGGCCAAGCTCGCCGCGTTCGGCAAGCCGGTGATTGCCTGCATCCAGGGCTTCTGCCTCGGCGGCGGCCTGGGCATCGCGTTGCAGGCGGACATCCGGGTCGCGGCGGAGGGCAGTATGTTCGGCATCCCGGCGGCGAAGCTGGGCATCGCCTACGGGTTCGACATGGTGCGCCGCCTGGTATCGCTCGTCGGCCCGGCCCATGCCGCCACGCTGCTGTTCACCGGGGAGCGGATCGGGGCGGCGGAGGCCGCGCGCATCGGCCTGGTGAACCAAGTCGTGCCGGCGGCGGCGCTGGAAGAAACGGTTATGAAGATGGCGCGTGGCATCGCCGGCAACGCGCCGCTGTCGATCTCCAGCATGAAGCTGATCTTGCGGCAGGCCACACTCGATCCCGCGAACCGCGACATGGACGCGGTCGAGCGGGCGGTCGCGGCCTGCTTCGACAGCGCCGACTACGCCGAGGGTCGGACCGCCTTCATGGAAAAGCGCAGGCCCGTGTTCCGGGGCGTGTAGCAGGCTATTTCTCGACGAACGCCTTTTCGATCACGTACTCGCCCGGCGTGCTGCTGCTGCCCTCGTGAAATCCCGCCTTGTCCAGCAGGGCCACGGTGTCGGCCAGAAAGGCCGGGCTGCCGCACAGCATCATGCGGTCGCCCGCGGGGTCGATGGGATCAAGGCCCAGGTCGGCGGTAAGCTTGTTGGTTTCCAGCAGGGTCGTGATGCGGCCGCGGTTGCGGAACGGCTCCCGCGTCACGGTGGGGTAATACAGCAGCTTGTCGCGCACTAGTTCGCCCATCAGCTCGTCCCGCGGCAGCCGGGCGACGATCTCCTCGCCGTAGGCAAGCTCCGCCACCTCGCGGCACCCGTGCACCAGCACGATGCGCTCGAACCGGTCATACACGTCGGGGTCGCGGATGATGCTGGCAAAAGGGGCAAGCCCGGTGCCGGTGCCCAGCAAGTAAAGGCTGCGGCCCGGCGTCAGGCTGTCCTGCACCAGCGTGCCGACTGCCTTGCGCCCGACCAGCAACGGATCGCCGGGCTTCAGATGCTGGAGGCGGGAGGTCAGCGGGCCGTCCGGGACCTTGATGCTGAAAAACTCCAGCTGCTCGTCATACTGCGCGCTGGCCATGCTGTAGGCGCGAAGCAGCGGCTTGCCGTCCACCTCCATGCCGATCATGGTGAACTGGCCGGACAGGAAGCGGAACGCCGGGTCGCGCGTGGCGGTGAAGCTGAACAGCGTGTCCGTCCAGTGGCGGACGCCGGTGACGGTTTCGGCAAGCAGGTTGGACATGAAGGTTCCCTGAACGCGGTCCGGACGTGGTGGCGGGTGCTGCACCGCATATAAGGCGAAGTCCACCCGCTTTCAGCCGCCGCCTGCCATGCGGATCGGTTTAAGCCTGATCCGATGCCCGGCGCGGGCTGGCGGTGTTCGCCGATCCGGGCCATGAAGCCGCCGCATGAGTGCCAAGCCCGCCGCCGCCCCGCCCGACCCCACGCGGGAGATCGCGTTCGACCTACTGACCGCCGTGCTCGACCGCCGCCGCCCCATGGAGGAAGCGTTGGACGCGGCCGCCGCTGCCGAGCCGCGGGACCGGGCGGCGGCGCACCGGCTGGCGGCTTCAGTGCTGCGGCGGCTGGGGTCGCTCGATGCGGTGCTGGAGCCGTTCCTGACCCGGGCGCCGCCGGACGGGGTGCGGCACGTCCTGCGGCTGGGAGCGGCCGGGCTGCTGCTGCTGGATACGCCGGCGCATGCTGCGGTGGCGACGGCGGTGGGGCTTGCC
>CALMVT010000511.1 GCA_937873175.1 uncultured Acetobacteraceae bacterium
AAATCCGGCCCTCGCAGGCCGGTGCTTTCGCGCGCCCGTGTGACCTGATTTGAGCGGATTCTGAACCACGCCACCTGGAGCAGGGTTGCGGCACCTGTGACCAGAATGCAGAGCAGCACTCCTGGCAGCAGACGAACGATGGAAGAGCCATGTGACACGAGGAACGCCTTGGTTGCTGTCAAGCGACGATAGGCGTGTGCTCGTGTTCAGAATAACAGCTTATGCTGATCGGAAAGATCGCCGCATTCAATTGTTTGTCGACACCCAAGCACGGCATAGCGGTCCACAGGAGCCGCGACGTCCGCGTCCGCTTTCGAAATCACTGCTGGACCTGCACGGGTGCGCCATGCGCGGTGGCAGTTCCAGGCGCGATGACGAGGGTGCGCCGAGCCAAGCCGGCGCCGTCCTGCACGAGCTGACGGATCGGTCCGATGGCGTTGACCACCGCAGCACCGGCCGGGTTGGTCATGAACGCCGCCAAGGGCTGCAGGATGCCGCCGCCGGATGCCTCGGCGGACAGTGCCAGCACGTAGAGCTGGTTCGGCTCCAGTCCGGCGTTGATGGGGTGGACGCCCCCTGACGGCATCGATGTGCCACGGTGGCGGTGTCGACCGACCACATAGGAGGCGTCCGTGGAGCAGGCTAACACGATCGGGCTGGATCTCGCGTAGCACATCTTTCAGGCGCACGGGGCGGATGCGTCCGGCCGGGTGGTGTTCCGCAAGCGGCTGGCACGAGCCAAGGTCGTGCAGTTCTTTGCCGCCCAGGCGCCCTGCGTGGTGGCGATGGAGGCGTGCGCCGGGGCGCACCATTGGGCGCGTGAGATCGGTAAGCTGGGCCACACGGTGCGGCTGATCCCGCCGGCCTACGTGAAGCCGTATGTGAAGCGGCAGAAGAACGACATGGCCGACGCGGAGGCGATCTGCGAGGCGGCCCAGCGGCCGAGCATGCGCTTCGTGCCGGTGAGGAGCGAGGCGCAGCAGGCGAGCGCGGTGGTGTTCCGGGCCCGCGATCTGCTGGTGCGCCAACGCACGCAGTGCCTCAACGCCCTGCGCGGGCCCCTGTCCGAATACGGCTACATCGTGCCCCAGAACATCGCGCATGCCGGCGCGCTGATCGAGTGCGTCGAGGATCCGAACACATCCTTGCCGGAGGGCGCGCGGACGGTGCTGGCAGTGCTGGTTGGCACGTTCCGGGCGCTCGATGCGCAGGTCAGGGAGCTGGATGCAGAGATCACCCGTCGCGCCAAAGCTGACCCTGTCGCGCGCCGGCTCATGACGGTGCCTGGCGTCGGCCCAATCGCGGCCACCGCAGCCCTCCTATGTGGTCGGTCGACACCGCCACCTTGGCACATCGATGCCGTCAGGGGGCGGCCACCCCATCAACGCCCCATGATACGTCAGCAGCGGGCACGGCTGGCGAAGCTGGACGCCACGCGAGCAAACATTGTGGCTGTGGCGAACGCGCTGCGCGACTTATCGAGCCGGCTCGATGCACGCGCCCACCTGATCAGAAAGGTTGCCCGGGATCGCGGCAGCATGGCGCCGGACGGTTCCGCGCTTGATCCAGACCGGACCGTGATAACGATGCTGGTGGGTGATGCCGTGGCCACAACCACTGAGATCGCGAGCACCTTGGATCAAGCGACCGAAAAGCTGGAGCGGGTGGCGGTGGCGCTGCGGGACGGGTAGGGCCTGCACGCCGCTCGCGGCTCGGGGGAGAACACAGAAGCCAAATGAGGCAAACCTCAATTATGACAAGCTATGTCCTGCCCAGAATACTCGCCAGGTTGACCTCTCACGTGCGGCGCGACAGCGCGAGACCGACGCCAGCCCCGACCATGAAGCCTGCGGAAAGGCGATTGCGGAGCTGGCCGCGCGTGGCCAGGACTGGCCGCAAGCGTCCGGCGAGCAGTGCCCAGATCGTGTCGTTAGCAGCCCCGAGAACCAACCAAATCGCCGCCAACTCGGCTAGTTGCGGGCCGACCCTCCGTGTGGGATCGATGAATTGCGGGAGGAAAGCTGCGTAGAACACCAGGCTTTTCGGATTGGTGAGGGACATCAATGTGCCCCGGCTGCAAAGTCAGACAGCTGACCGCGAAGGTGCCGGCCTTTGCAGCAAATCAACGACCTCGGCACGCCATTGGGTCACGCCGAGGTAAACGAGATAGGCAACGCCGAGCCAGCGGATCCATTCGACCCACTCGGCGGCGGTCGTCAGCATCGCCGTCAATCCTGCACCTGCCAGCACCAGCAGCAATGCGCCTGCGGACGCCGTGCCTGCGACCGTCAGCAACCCTGCGCGGGTTCCCTGGCCAAGGCTGTTCGCCACGATCGATGCGACATTCGGTCCTGGGATGACCATCAGCAGCAGCGACGTGAGAACAAAGGGCAGGAGAAGCGATGGGTTGATCACGAGTGTCACCTTGTCAGCGCATCCGAGGCAACGTGGCCTGAGGCCGGCGTCAAGGCAAGCAATGTGATCTTGTCGCCTTGGGAAGCGGTTCTGGATGGCCACGACACCGCACCTGGGCTGGCAAGGCATTGTGTTGATTAATGCATGTTGCACCGCAGAAACCGGTAACTCCGGCTATGGAAAGCCGGGCCCCACGCCCGGGCGCAGGCCGAGATCCTGGGAAAAGCGGACGAGGTAGCCGTCCGGGTATTGGACCAGGAACTGCCGCACGCCGGTCTCGCTGGCCCCGGCCCGATACCAGACCTCCTCCAGGGCCAGGAACAACGGCCAGCCCGCGGCGTCCAGGCTGGCCAGAATGGGTGCCACGTCGTCCACGGTGATCTGGAGGTTGATCCCCCGTCCGAACGGCCGCTCCAGGAGCGCCGTGACCCAGCGCCGCCCGGGCGCCATGACCTCCTCCAGCATGACCTGCCGGCCAGCGCGGTCGAGGTAGGCGAAGCCGTCCTCCGGGCGGTCGTAGGCCACGGCGAAGCCGCACAGGCCGCACCAGAAGCGCAGGCTCGCGTCCAGGTCGGACACGAGGAGTTCCGGCACCATCGTGGACCACGTGAAGCCGGGTGGGAGGTTGGCAGCGGGCATATGCTGGATGAGTTCAACTTCGACTGGCCATTGAAGCCTAATGCCCTCCGAACCGTGCTGTCCTGTGATACGATCCCTGCTCTGGAGGCATTCTGAAATTGAGTTGGGCCGAGAAGCACGGCTGAGACAAGGCTGGCGCCACCGGCCGTGACGCCAGCGCCGCAGAGCCGTGGCGAGGCAGGGAAGCAAGCCCAGCCGGTGACGTCCAGTTCGCCAGCTCTTGCAGCTGTTCGCGCTGGGTCAGCGCCACCATGCCGTTCCGCACGTCCAGCAGGCGGTCGCGGCGGAGCTGCTGGACGGTGCGGTTGACGTGGACGACGCTGAAGCCGAGCACGTCGGCCAGCGCTTCCTGCGTCAGGGGCATGGCAAAGCGGCCGTCCTCTGCCAGGCCCACGCGGCCCAGCCGCCCGTGCAGCTCCAGCATCAGGTGGGCGAAGCGTCCGGCCGCGGTTTGCCGGCCGAGGCGCATGATCTGGTCCTCCAGCAGCGCGGTCTCCAGGTGCGCCATGACGTGCACGGCCTGGGCCAGGCCGGGGTGGGCTGGCCCGGCCTCGGCGAGCGGCTGGGCGTTCACCGTTTCCAGCTCGGTCAGCGCCGCGACGGCGCAGGACGAGGGCAGGCGAAGCGGCCTCCACGGCGCGACGAAATCTCCGGGCAGCCGGAGGCTGACGATCTGCCGCTGCCCGTTGGCGAGCTGGCGATACTGGGCGGCCCAGCCGGCGACGATCATGCGCGGCGGGGGCGGGGCGACCTCGGCCGCGTGGAGATCGCGGTGCGGAGGATGGTAGCGCGTTCTCTGCGCGAGGTCGCGCAGCAGGTCGTTTTCCGTGTTCGACAGGGGGGCCAGAGCGGAGATACCCATGGCCAGGACACGCGAATGGTCGGGCTGATGAATGGCGTTGCGCAAAGCCGGTGCCTCCAGAGCGACCGAAACGCAACAGCGGGACCGTGCTGGCAGGCAGCCCTGCCCCGCACCGGGTCGTCGTCCTGCACGTTCCATTTCGCAGTTGCGAAAACAACAGCCCGCACGTTTGCCGTGTTCGCATTCCTACAAGGCAGCCTGGCAATCACGGTAAAGTCAAAACTCAACCAACACAGTCCAAGCCATCAGAAAGCATCAGCAACGATTTAAACCTGCAAGCATTTGCAGGTGGCGTTGCGAAGGCAGGTCGTCATTCCCGGCGAGTGACCCGGTGCAGTTCATGGGGATCAGTTTTTCCCAACCCATGGATTTACTCCACACCATGGGCCATGGCGCGCACCGCCGTGCTGCGGCCTTCAGCCCCATCCAGGTCGGCAACGCAGACAGGATGCAAGCCATGGCGCAGGCCGGGGGTGACGCTTGACCCGGCGGCCAGCCCGATCCGCTCCAAGCCTCGACGTTTTTGAACGCCGCGTCGCAGACGGACGCGCCACCGTGGTGGTCAGCTCCCTTCAGAACGGCCAGCGTGAGGCGGCACCCTCCGCACGCGCCGCGACCAGCAGCTTGGCCATGCCCTGGTTCGGGCCATCCTGCGCGGCGACCCGCTCGATCGCGGGCCAGTCGAACCGCACCTTGCCCGTTACCTGGTCCCAGTGCGCCGCCGGTTCTGCTGGGACGGACGCTTCCGCCTCGGGAACGGACTGGGCCGTCTCGCTGACTGGGGTGGCGGGATGGCGGTCGGGCTGAACGGGATCGCTGTCCGCAGCCGTTTCAGCCTGCAGCACCGCGGCAGCCGCAGACGCATCATTCCCGGTCAGATCCAGGCTCGCCTCGGCTTCGGGCTCACGAGGCACTTGATCCCGCAGTTCCGCGGCGCTGTCCTGGATCGAAGAAGCAGTCTCCGCACCAGCCGCCTGCTTCGGCTTGCGGCCGAGCCCCTTGCGGCCCGGTGCTTTGGTCGAAGCAGCTTTGCGAGCATCGGCTTCGGCGTCGTCCAGGGCCGAGCTGCCGAGGTCGACCGCTGGGGGCGACCCGAACGAAAGCGTGGCAGCCTTCGGCTTGCGGCCCCGGCGTGCTGGAGCCGCAGCTTCGTCCGGTGCGGCAGGTTCCGGTGCCGGAACGGCTGCGGCGGCGTCAGGGCTGGGCTGGGTCTTCGGCTTGCGGGCCATGCGTGGCTCTCCTTGGTCAGGGGCGGCCCGACAGGTTTAGTCCTTGCAGTCCCGAAAGCAACCGGCACGCGGGGCATTCGCCGGCAACGTGGCCCTTCAGCGTCCCTGCAGGGGCGACCGGGATGGAAGCGCTCGCCTCCGAGCATTCACGTTGCAGCCCAGCTTGCATCGGGCCGGGGTTGGCGCGTTCCGCCGCGTGTGCGCCGGCAGCTGGGCACGGGCCGCTGGCGCCTTGGAAACAATCTGGCCTGCGGCGCGGGCTACAGCTTCTCTGGGCTGGGGTCGATGCCGAGTTCCTGGCGCACATGCGCGAAGGTCTTGGGATTGGCGAGGCGGCGGTCGGCCATCATCGCCCGCAGCGCCAGAAGTCCCGCCTCGGTGAAGAACAGGCGCGGCGGCCAGGGTGTCGGCTGGAGATGCATCAGCCCGCGCTCAAGCAGCCCTTTGGCTACCAGCGGCACCTTGGGCTGCCCTGCCTGCGGGCCTCCCCGCCACGTCCGGAGCTGGAAGCCGTCGGCCACGCTCGGCAGGGTGGAGAAGAACTGGTCGAGCTCGCGGCGCACGTAGTCCCGCTCGCCCGGCGTAAAGGCGGCGATGTTTGCAGCGGGGGCGCATGCGCTCATGTCTTGTCATATAACATCCCCGGTTCTGGCGTTCGAGCCGCAAGGCGGAACGGCGTGGTTCAGAACTTGCTCGAATCAGGTAACACGGGCGCGCGAAAGCGCCGG
>CALMVT010000512.1 GCA_937873175.1 uncultured Acetobacteraceae bacterium
CAGGGTGCCCGCGGCCGAGGCCTGGGTCTGCACCATGTTGTTTTCGAGGATGTTCGAGCCGTGCGCCAGCCGCAGCACCGCCATGGAAATCACCGCCGCCGGGATCGACGACGAGAAGGTCAGGCCGACCTTGAGGCCGAGGTAAACGTTGGACGCGGTGAAGAGAACGGTGATGAGCGCCCCGACCACCAGGCCGCGCAGCGTCAGTTCCGGCAAGTCGGCGCCCTTCGTGGCAAGCTGGCCCATGGTCCTGTCCTTCTTTCCTTAGTCAGCCGCAAGCGTCGTCGAGGGTGGCGCGGCGATGCAAGCCGCTTTCGTTCAGCTTTGGATGAGCGGCATCCGACCTGCCTGGGCATTGCTGACAGCATGTTGCCTGTGCGAACTGCCGGGTGACGGAACCCGGATCGCAGCACCATGGGAGCGTCAGGCTCCCGGCCGCGATGACACGATGCAGACCCTGTTCTTCAAGGGCTTGGTCGAGCTCGGCATTGAGGTCAAGCCCGAGGACTGGGTGCCCAAGCGCCAGCGCCGGGCGCGGTAGCAGGAGCCGTGGTGTTCTAAGCCTGCCATCTGCCCGCGCCAGGTCGTGCGATGTTGGGCAGGAGCCTTGCAGACCGTGCCTTCTCTGCGTAATTTACGCAGACTTGCGGAGGCTTCAGTGCGTTCCGCTCCTGCCACCGAGTTCTGCCGCAACTTCGGGCGCTACCAGCACGAGGCCCAGCGCGAGACGGTGGCCGTC
Source organism: uncultured Acetobacteraceae bacterium (assembly GCA_937873175.1). Classification (GTDB taxonomy): domain Bacteria; phylum Pseudomonadota; class Alphaproteobacteria; order Acetobacterales; family Acetobacteraceae; genus CAHJXG01. Next base: position 740 of record CALMVT010000512.1, read on the forward strand.
ACCAGCCACGGTCGCACGACCGGGTACTTCCTGTCGGCTGCCGAGTACGAGGAACTACAGGCGCTGCGGGCACGGGCGCGGCAGCAACTGCCGGCGGGCGAGCTGCCGGCGGACGTGGTTGAGGCGATCCGCGCCTCTGAGATGGACCCGCGGCACGACCACCTCGATGCGCTGATGGAGGATTAGTACCTCTGCACAGTGGTTTTGACGGGTTGGGATGAGCCACGCCTATTCTGTAACGGTTGCCTTGGATTCGGCGGTGTCGGGGTAGGCGCGAGCTAGCCTGGCTCTGGCCTTTTGGGTGGTGAACTTCTACTTGATCCGGGCGCCGGACGCGTTGCGCTGCTTCTGCCACGTCGCGATCTCGGCGACGAGGACGTCACGTTCGCCGATGCGGCGGTCCAGGCACTGGCCGCGCAGCACGCCGATCTCGATCTCCACCATGTTCAGCCAGCTGGCGTACTTGGGCGTGTAATGAAATTCCAGGCGTTGCAGGATGCGATGTGCCTCAGGCGCCGGGAACGTTTCATACAGCGCGCCGGCAGTATGGGTCGAAAGGTTGTCCAGCACCACGCGGATCAGTTCCGCTTTCGGATAATACGTGTCGGCCAAGTCCCGCATGCACAGGGCAAAGTCCCGTGCGGTTCGCCGTTCCGTCACCTTCACATGGCGCCACGGCCGGTGGGCGTCGAGGAACACGAACAGGTTGGCCGTGCCGTTGCGGCGATACTCGCAGTCGTAGCGCTCAGGCTGGCCCGGAACGGCAGGCCCCGGCTGGCGCACCTCGCCGATCAACTGGGTCGGGCTTTCGTCGAAGCACACGAACGGGCGCTTTGGATCGGCGTTCTCGGCATAAAGATCGAGCACGTCCTCCATGCGCGCAACGTTGCCGCCATCCACCTGCGCAATGCACCACATGTTGCGGCGCCACGGCTTGAGGACGTCCTCAAGCCGTGGCGCCGCCGCACCGTTTCGCGCGACAGCCCTTCGTGTTAGGTCAGCCTGACCATCGCCCCAGCCAGCAGGTCCAGCGTCCAGCGCGTGCGCCCCCGCGGCGGGCTGGAGCAAGCGGTCGCGACCAGCAACGCTGTTTCCTTGCCGGACAGCTTGCGGGCTGCCCCCGGCCGCGCTTCCTCGCTGAGCGCGAACTCCAGATCGCCTTCCACGTGACCTGCCCCCCGTATTCTCCTCCACTTGGCGCTAGAGTCCGGCCCATGACGGGGCGGACGG
>CALMVT010000513.1 GCA_937873175.1 uncultured Acetobacteraceae bacterium
GATCAGCGCCGCCGGGGTCGCGGGGGCGAGGCCGGCCGCCAACAGCCCATCGCGCAGCGCCGGCAGGCTGTCGAGGCCCATGTACACCGCGAGCGTCCCGCCCCGGGCCAGCACGGCGAAATCGAGGTCCAGCGCCCCCTGCACCAGATGCCCGGTCGCCAGCGTCAACGTGCGCGCCGCATCGCGGTGGGTCAGCGGGATGCCGGCGCCGGCGGCACAGGCCAGCACCGCGGTGATGCCGGGCACGATCTCGAACGCGACGCCGGCGGCGGCCAGCGCTTCCGCCTCCTCGCCGCCGCGGCCGAACACCAGGGGGTCGCCGCCCTTCAGCCGCACCACCTTCCGCCCCGCCTGCCCCAAGCGGACCAAAAGGGCGTTGATCTCCTCCTGCGGCATCGAGTGCGCGGCGCGGGATTTGCCGACTGCGATCCGGTCGGCGTCACGGCGGGCCATGTCCAGCACGTCCTCCGTTACCAGCCGGTCATGCACGATTACGTCGGCCTCCCCCAGCAAGCGCTGCGCCCGGATTGTCAGCAGGTCCGCGGCGCCGGGACCCGCGCCCACCAGGTAGACGATGCCGGCCGGGTCCGCGCCGCCCTCAATCTCCCGCCGCAGCTCACGGTCGGCGGCGTCGTCCTGCCCCGCCAGCACCAGGTCCGCCACACGGCCGCCCAGGGCGCGTTCCAGCACCCGGCGGCGCTGCGCCACGTCCGGCAGGCGGTGGCGGATTTCTTCCTTGTAGCGGTCGGCCAGCGCGGCGAGGCGGCCAAACGCCGGCGGCACCATGGCCTCGATCCGGGCGCGCAGCAGCCGGGCCAGCACCGGGGCGGCGCCGCCGGAGGACACGGCAATGCTGATCGGCGCACGGTCGATGACGCTCGGCGTGATGTAGCTGCACAGGCTGGGGCGGTCCACGATGTTAACCGGGATGCCGCGCGCCTGCGCCGCCGCCGACAGCGCCTCCAGGTCCGCATCGGGCGCGTCGGCGCCGATGGCCAGCGCGCAATTGTCCAGAAGATGAGCATCGAGCAGCGCCGGGTCGAACCGCGCCGCGGTCGCGACGGCCGCATCGGCCCGGCGCAGCGCCTCGGCCTTGCGCGATGCGGCCTCCCCCTCCCCCACGACGAGGACGCGGCGGCCGGAAAGGGACAGGAAGATCGGAAAATACTGCATGGAGTCCAAAGTCGAGGCTTCCCTGCGCTGCGGCAAGGTGTTCAAAGCGGCGGCGTGAAGGTCGTGGAAGTCACCAACGTCGATTTCTCGCTCCGGCACTTTCTGCTGCCATTGATGCGGGCGGCGCAGGCGCGGGGGCACGAGGTGGTGGGCGTGTGCGCGGACGGGCCGCTTCTGGCGGATGTGGAGGCCGCCGGGCTGCGCACCGCGCCGCTGCCGATGGCGCGCAGCCTGTCGCCCCGGGCGCAGTGGCGCGCGCTGTGGGCCATGGTGGCGCTGTTCCGGGCGGAGCGGCCGGACATGGTGCATGCCCACATGCCGATCAGCGGGGTCCTGGCCCGGCTCGCCGCGCGGATCGCGGGGGTCCCCAAGGTCGCATACACCTGCCACGGCTTCCTGTTCAATCAGCCGGGGCCGCCGTGGCGCCGGGCGCTGGGCTTGGTCATGGAGTGGCTCGGCGGGCGGCTGACCGACATCACCCTCACCGTGTCCACGGAGGAGGCCGCCGATGCCCGGCGCTTATGGATCGCGCGCCGGGCCGTGCCGGTGGGAAACGGGCGCGACCCCGCCCGTTTCCGCCCGAACCCCGCCGCCCGCGCCCGGGTGCGCCGCGCGCTGGGCGTGCCGGATGAGGCGGTCGCCGTGGTGATCGTGTCCCGCCTGGTGCGGCACAAGGGCTACCCGGAGCTGCTCGCCGCCATGCGCGATGTGCCGGGGGCGGAGTTGTGGGTTGTGGGCGAGCGCCTGCCGTCCGACCACGGCGCGGACCTGGAACCGCTGTTTGCCGGGAGCGGCCTCGGCCCGCGCCTGCGCCGGCTCGGCTACCGCGCGGATGTAGCGGACGTGCTGGCGGCGGCGGACATCTTCACCCTGCCCAGCCACTTCGAAGGCCTGCCCATGTCGGTGATCGAGGCCATGCTGACCGGCCTCCCCATCGTCGCGACCGCCATCCGCGGCCCGCGCGAGCAGGTGGTGGACGGGGAAACCGGCCTTCTGGTTCCGCCCGCGGCCGCAGTGCCGCTGGCCGCCGCCCTTCAACGGCTTGTGGTTGATCCGGCGCTCCGGGCGCGCATGGGCGCCGCCGGCCGGGCGCGCGCCGTGGCGCTTTATGACGAGGCCGCCGTGCTGGCGCGCACGCTGGACCTGCTGGGCTTGTAGCGGTATGGGGCGGCATGGCCCCCCTCCGCATCCGGCGCGCGCTGATCTCCGTTTCCGACAAGGCCGGGCTGGTCCCGTTGGCGGCGGCGCTCGCGGCGCACGGGGCCGAGATCCTGTCCACCGGCGGCTCCGCCCGGGTGCTGCGGGACGCGGGCATCGCGGTGACGGAGGTGGCCGACCACACCGGGTTTCCCGAAATCCTGGACGGCCGGGTGAAGACGCTGGTGCCGCAGATCCATGGCGGCATCCTGGGCCGCCGCGACCTGCCGGAACACCTGGCGCAGATGGAGCAGCACGGCATTGCGCCCATCGACCTGGTATGCGTGAACCTGTATCCGTTCGAGGCCACCGTCGCCGCCGGCGCCGCCCCCGCCGAGTGCGTCGAGAACATCGACATCGGCGGCCCCGCCCTGATCCGCGCCGCCGCCAAGAACCACGGCCACGTCGCGGTCCTGACCGACCCGGCACAATATGACGCCCTGCTCGCCGAGCTTGCGGCGCACGGCGGCACCACGGAAGCCCTGCGCCTCCGCCTGGCCGGCGAAGCCTATGCCCGCACCGCCGCTTATGATGCCGCCATCGCCGCCTGGTTCGCCCGCGACGAGCTGTTCTCGCCGCGCTTTACCCTGTCCGGCACCCTGCGCCAAACCCTCCGCTACGGCGAGAACCCGCACCAGCAGGCGGCCTTCTACGTCCACGGCACCCGGCCCGGCGTCGCCACCGCCGCGCAGGTTCAGGGCAAGGCGCTGTCATACAACAACTTGGGCGACACCGACGCGGCGTTCGAGTGCGTCGCCGAGTTCGACGAACCCGCCGTGGTCATCGTGAAGCACGCAAACCCCTGCGGCGTCGCCCTGGCCGGCACGACGGCGGAAGCCTGGGACCTGGCGCTGCGCTGCGACCCGGTTTCGGCCTTTGGCGGCATCGTTGCGCTGAACCGCCGGCTCGACACCGAGACGGCCGAGCGCATCGCGGCCATCTTCACCGAGGCCATCATCGCCCCGGATGCCGACGCGGACGCCCGGGCCGTCCTGGCGCGCAAGAAGAACCTGCGCTTGCTGCTGACCGGCGGGCTGCCGGACCCGGCGGCGCCCGGGATCACGGTCCGCAGCGTTTCCGGCGGGTTCCTGGCGCAAGGACGCGATGCCGGACGTATCGACCCGGCGGCGCTCCGCGTCGTGACCCGGCGCCCCCCTACCCCGGCGGAGCTGGCCGACCTCCTGTTCGCCTTCCGGGTCTGCAAGCACGTCAAGTCAAACGCCATCGTTTACGCCAAGGGGCTTGCCACGGTGGGCATCGGCGCCGGGCAGATGAGCCGGGTGGACAGCGCCCGGATCGCCGCCTGGAAAGGCGCCGAGGCTGCCCGCGCCGCCGGGCTGGGCGGATCGTTGACTCAAGGCAGCGTCGTGGCGTCCGATGCCTTCTTCCCCTTTGCGGACGGGCTGGAAGCAGCGGTCGCTGCCGGTGCCACGGCGGTGATCCAGCCGGGCGGGTCGATGCGGGACCATGAGGTGATCGCGGCTGCAGACGCGGCGGGGGTGGCCATGGTGCTGACGGGCATGCGCCACTTCCGGCACTGACGGCCGCCGCGCAGGGTCAGCCAGCACCTCAAGCCGCGCCGCCCCGATCTAGTTTCGCGGCGACGGAACGAAGCATGTGGGCGCAGCTCAATGCCCGCGTGGGCGCCATTCTTGCCTTGTACGCCGCGCCGATCTGCTGCATTGAGCAAGGATGACCCACGTCGCCCTCAACTGGCAGGACCGCATCGACCATTACGTCCGGCAGACCGGCTTCCCGCGCAGCCTTTTCGTAAGCGAGGACGGCCGCGTGGTCGGGACCTGGATCATGGGCAATGACTACCGGGTCAGGTCCAGCTACTACGGCGGTTATCCCGCCGGCTACCTGCGGCGGGTGCGCGCCTTGTTCCCGGACAAGCAGAACGTCCTGCACCTGTTCAGCGGCAAGGTGGATCTAGCGGCTTGTCCCGGCGACACCGTGGACACGAACGCGGCACTCAACCCGACATACTTGGATGACGCGCAACGCCTCGCATTCGTGCCGCTGGACCGCTACGACCTGGTCCTGGCCGACCCGCCATACAGCATCGAGGATTGCGAACACTATGGGACCAGCATGGTGAAACGGAACCGGGTCATGCGGGCGCTGGCGGGACTGCCTGGGGGGGCGCACGTGGTCTGGCTCGATCAGGTTTTGCCCATGTACCGGAAGAATGTGTTCAGCGTCGAGGCCGTGATCGGCATGGTCAAAAGCACCAATCACCGCTTCCGGGTCATCACGATCTTCAAGCGTTGACCGCCTCCGCCCCGCCCTCCGCTGCCGCGCGCATCGCTGCCCACACGGCCGCCACGTCCGCGCGCTCCGTCGGCTCGGCGCCGACCGACACCCGCACCATCCAGCGCCCGTCGATGGTCGCCGGGGTCAGGTAGGCTGCGCCGGACCGGTTGACCCGCTCGGCCCAGGCGCGCGTGTGCGCGTCCAGCGCGTCGCCGGCCAGCCCCGCCGGCTCATGCCGCACGCAGACCGTTTGCAGCGGCACCGGCGCCACCACCGTCCAGCCCGGCGCCGCCGCGACTTCCCCGGCAAGCCAGGCCGCATTGGCAAGATCGCGGCGCAGCCGGGCGGCCAACCCCTCGATCCCCTGCTCGCGGATCAGGAACCAAAGCTTCAGCGCGCGGAACCGCCGGCCCAGCGGGATGCCCCAATCGCGCAGGTTGCGCACCTGGCCATCGGCGCCGCTTTGCAGAAAGCTCGGATTGGTGGACATGACCCGCATCAGGTGCTCAGGCTCGCGCACATAATACAGCGAGCAATCGAACGGCACGCCCAGCCATTTGTGCGCGTTGACCACGATGCTGTCTGCGCCCTCGATGCCGTCCCACAAATGCCGCATCTCCGGCAGGACCATGGCGCTGCCGGCCATCGCCGCATCGACGTGCAGCCAGACGCCATGGCGCACCGCCACGTCGGCGAGGCCCGCCACCGGGTCGATGGCCGTGGTCGCCGTCGTGCCGGTGGTCGCGACGATGGCTGCCGGCCGCAGCCCGGCCCGGCGGTCCTCCGCAATCATCGCCTCCAGCGCGTCGGGCCGCATCGCGTGGACGCCGTTGCAGGGCACCAGCCGCACCGTGTCGCGCCCCCACCCGGCCAGCAACGCCGCCTTGTCCACAGAGCTGTGGCTCTGGGCCGAGACATAGACGGTCAAAGGCGACGGCTCCGCCTGCAGGCCGCCACGGGCCAGCGCGAAGCCAGTCGCCCGCTCCCGCGCGCAGATCAGCGCGACCAGGGTGCTGGTGGAGGCCGTGTCCTGGATGACGCCGCTCCACGCGGCGCTGAGGCCGAGCATCTTCCGCATCCAATCGGTCACCACATCTTCCAACTCGGTCAGCGCCGGGCTGGACTGCCAGGACAGGCCAAGCACGCCCAGGCCCGTGCTGGCGAGGTCGCCAAGCACGCCGGACAGCAGTGAGTTGGCCGGGAAGTAGCCGAAGAAGCGAGGGTGCTGCCAATGCGACAAGCTCGGCATCACCAGGCTCTGAAGGTCGTCGATCACCTGATCGAAAGGTTCGGGGTCGCGCGGCGGTTCGGACGGGAACAGGGCGCGCACCGCGCCAGGCTCCGTCGGTGCCATGACCGGACGCTCCGCAAGCGTTTCGCGGTAGTCGGCGATCAGGTCGATCAGGCGGTGCCCATGGGCACGGAACTCGTCAGGAGTCATGGCGCGTCCGGGCGATGGCGGCATGCCCCCTTGGAGGCATGCCGCCACCCAACACTACAGACCGCGGCCCGTACGCACCATGCCCTCGCCGCGGGGCGCGCCGACACCGCCGCCGAACCACGCCGCGGCTGCGCCGAGCGCCAGGGCGACGAAGCCGAAGATTCCGGCGCTGGCCAGGCTCTTGCGCGTCACCTCGGCCGCTTGCTGCGCCTTTTGCTTCACCTGGTCCGCCGCCTGCCGGGCCTGCTGCTCGGCTTGCTGCAGCCGGGTGCGGGCCTCGTCGGGGCTGATGTTCGCCGTCTTGGCGAGCGCGTCCACGGCGCGGTCCCGCGCTGCGGAGGCCGCAGCTTGGTCACCACTCACGCTGGCCCGAACGTAGGTCATGATGTCGTCCTGGGCGTTCTGAGCCTGGTCCGGGTTGACCAAGCGCTTGACCTGAGCCTGCAACGCGTCGCCGTTCGTGTTCTGCGCCACGCCTGACACGGCCGAAGCCGCGCCCCGCCCGGCGGCACCCACCGTGCTGCCCAACGCGTTGAACGTGCCGCCGATGATGCCACCCACCGCCGAGGTCAGGAGGTAGAAGATAATCAGCGTCGCCACGCACCACGACACAAAGCCGTGCCAGTTCGCCGTGTTGTTATCCGACGTGCCGCATAGCCGCCCCGCCACCACGCCGCCCACGAACGAGGCGATGATGCCCGACAGCGTCCACCAGATCCCCGCAGTGAGCGAGAAGCCGGACGCGGTCGGGTTGTCGCCCGTGTTCGCGGCGTCGAGCGACGACGCGCCGATGCCGATGCCGAGGATGTTCAACAGGAGCTGCACAACCATCGCCGCGACGACGCCCGCCAGGATCGCGCCCCAGGACACGCGATTGCGCATGAACGTGCGCTGATCGTCGGGCACGACGGCGTTCGCCGAACCGCCTGGGTAGGTGGGGATCAAGGCCATGACGTGCCCTCCGTCAGCGGTGCATGAGGCGAGCGAGCACGTAGCCGACGCCGACCGCCCCGAGCAAGGCCACCATCGGGCGGTCCTTCAAAAGGCTGTCAACCTGCTCGCCGATCGTGTCGGCGCCCTCGCGCAGGGTGTCCTTGGCGGAGCCGTAGGCATTCTGCAGCTGCCCGCTGACCTGGTCGGCCTTGCCTTCAGCCTGCATCTTGTTGTCGCCCAGCAAGTCGCCGGCGGCGTCCTTCACCTTGCCGCCGATGTCGCTGGCACTGCCCTTGATGCGATCCTCGTCCATCGCTGTTCTCCTTTATGCACCTGGGCCGGGAGTCCGACCCGATGTAATGGCCTCTAACGCAGATGTCTCGGTCGGTTGCATGAAGAACGGCAGAGAGTTTGCACCGTGAAAGCCGGAATGGCCGTCGAGGCACGGCCAAGCCGGCGACTTTCATGCCCGGCCGCGTGCGCCTCAGCCTGTCCCGCCACGGTCAGTAGGCGGCGCCGCGGCTGTTCGGCCCTGGCGTTCCCGTCGCGCCGGTCCCTCCGATACTGATGTTGGGCGTGTTGCCAAGCGCACGCGCCCCACCGCCGTTCTGCGACGTGATGCCGCTGTTGAGCGACGGAGACACAATGCCCTGACCAACCCTCGGATTGTTGACCTCGCCTTGCGGGTTGCACGCGCAAACGGCAAGGCCGAGCGCAGCGGTCCCAATGGTGGTGCGCAGCATCGTGTTCCTCCTTATGGCCCTGTGCTGTATCCCCAAGAACGACCAACGCTCCCTGGTTGCATGCACAATAACCGGAGCGTGCGGCCGCCGGACCCGCTTGGTTCCTGGGCCGCTTCAACGCTCATCGCGGAGCACTGTTGGCAGGCGTTTTGTGAAGAATGTTGCACGGATCGCACATCATGGCATCTGATGGCGCAAAGGCGCCGGCTTTGCCCGGCCAACAGAACATAAAGGGGGAAGGAAGCCATGGACGACGCGGCGGCACGCCGGGCGCGGCGGAACACGGTTGGCGACGCCATCAGCCGTGCGGCGGCCCGCTTCCGGGACCGCATCGCGCTGCGCTTCGGCGACCGGGCCTGGAGCTACGCGGCGCTTGATGCGGAGGCGACCCGGCTGGCCGTGGCGCTCCGCGCCGCCGGGCTAGCTCGCGGCGACCGGGTTGTGGCCTTTGGGCGCAACTCCGACCGCTACCTGCTGTGCTGGATCGCCTGCTGCAAGGCCGGGCTGATCCACGTCCCCGCCAACTATGCCCTGTCCCCGCCCGAGCTGTCCTACATCGTCCAGCAGTCCGGCGCCTGCCTGTTGCTGCATGACGCCGAGCTGGCGTCCACGGCGCAAGCAGCCGGCGCCCCAGCGATCCAGCCGTTCGATGCGCTCGTGCCCGCCGAGGGCTTGCCCGCGGACGCCGGCGATGACGGGAACGTGGCGCAGATCCTTTACACCTCCGGCACCACGGGCGCCCCGAAAGGCGCGATGCTGACCCACCACGCGCTGCTCACAGAGTATGCAAGCTGCATCGTCGAACTTGAATTTGCCGGGCACGACCGCGTGCTGGCGGCGCTGCCGCTTTACCACACCGCCCAGATGCACGCCTTCGCCATGCCGCAGCTTTTGACCGGGGCGGAAATTTTCCTGATCGACACCCCGGCGCCGGCCCGTGTCCTGGGGATGATCGAGCAGAACCACCTGACCTCGTTCTTCGCGCCGCCCACCGTCTGGATCAGCCTGCTACGCCACCCCGACTTCGCGGCCCGCAACCTGCGCACGCTGCAGAAGGCATATTACGGCGCCGCCATCATGCCGATCCCGGTGCTGCGTGAGCTGCGGGAGCGCCTGCCCGGCGTCCGCGTCTACAACGCCTACGGCCAAAGCGAGATTGCCCCTCTGGCCACGGTGCTGCGGCCGGAGGAGCACGACGCCCGCCCGACCTCCGTGGGCCGCCCCGTGCTCAACGTGCAAACCCGCGTGGTCGATCCGGATGGGCGCGACGTGCCGCCGGGCGAGCGCGGCGAGATCGTCCACCGCTCCCCGCAGCTCATGCTCGGCTACTGGGACAACCCGGCGGAAACCGCCAAGGCGTTCGAGGGCGGCTGGTTCCACTCCGGCGACGTCGGCATCTTCGACGCCGAGGGCTACCTGTATGTCGTGGACCGCATCAAGGACATCATCAACACCGGCGGCGTCCAGGTGGCCAGCCGCGAGGTGGAGGAGGCGCTGTTCACCCATCCCGCAGTGTCCGAGGTCGCGGTGATCGCCGTGCCCGACCCAAAATGGATCGAGGCCGTCGCCGCCGTGATCGTGCTGCGCGACGGCACCACCGCCACGGAAACCGAGCTGGTCGAGCACGCCCGCACAAGGCTCGCCCCCTTCAAGCTGCCCAAGCAGGTGTTCTTCGCCGAGAGCCTGCCGAAGAACACAGCGGGCAAGTTGCTGAAGCGCGAGTTGCGCCTTCGCTACAGCGGCGTCGGCTCGGCCGTCATGGGATTGGAGGGCGATGCCGCGACGGCTTGATGGCGGCGGAAATGCTGTTTTCGTGAAGCCCGGCCGGATCAGCCGCCGTTGAAGCGTTTGGAACAGGGGCGCCATGCCCGCCTTCGCTGCATCGGCGTCGTCGCTTCAGAATGGGAAGCCGAAGCTGGCGTGCCAGACATTCAGTCCACCGCCGAACACATAGCCGACGCCGATCCGCGCGTTCCCGAACAGCAGCATGTCAAACGGCTTCACCACACCGATCGAGAACCCGACCTCGTTCTGATTGCTGACCTTGAGCGGATCATTGAGAAAGCGAGAGAACCGCAGCGGCTTCGGATAGTAGTAGTTCGCAGCGTAAATTCCGAGATCAGGTGCAACACCCTGGATGCTGAAGCCCAGCGGACGACGGACCTCGAAACCGGCCTGAAGGGACGAGTATGACTCGTTGAAATCGCTCGCGGTGTCTCCGGCATACAACGCGGCGGCGCCGAGCGACAGTTTATACTCGCCGGCTTGCCATTGCGTCACCGACCGGACACCGGCTGTGTAGATGAGGATGTCCGCTCCTGATGCGACGCCAAAGCCGTGGCCGACGCCGAGATCTGCGAAAGGTTTCAGCACCGTGCGTTGCGCAATCGGGATTTGCAGTTCCACCCCTGGCACGATGGCAAGCGATTGCTGGTCGATCCTGATGCGCGCGCCATTCGTGTCAACGGCGCGGAACCTGTAAATGCCAAGCTGCACCGGCAACTTGAACCTGAGTTTCAAGCCGTCGCTGGACCTGATGGGTAAGGTATAA
>CALMVT010000514.1:0-627 GCA_937873175.1 uncultured Acetobacteraceae bacterium
GGTCGTCGCGGCTGAGGCTGCCGCCGTGCCGGCCGTTTACGGTCGCGGCGATCCCGGTGATTGCTTTCTGATCGCGACGGCGCGGGTGCGCCGTTTGTCCCTGGTCACGCGCGACGGACCGATCCTGCGGCTCTCCGCAGCGCGAGAGAGCTACCTGCGAACGGTGGAGTGCTGAACGGTGTGAACGGTTCAACGGGTATGCGCTCGCTCCGCTGCCACACTGCGTGCTGCATCTTGCTTACTCCTGACGAGGGGGAGTGGAAGCACGATACCGGCCAACTATGAAGGCCGGAGATTGGTGGTCTGGTTGTAGCTTGAGCCGGGTGCGCCGGTTCAGAACCTAAGCGACTCCAAACCTCTTGACCTTCTTAGGTTTCTACCTTTACAGAGTTATATCTGTACAGGTTGGCTTTCGGGCCCACGACGTAATTGACAGGGTCAGCACATGGCCGCGGCCGGACCGGGATGGCGGCCGCCCTGCGGGCGGTCACGCCGGCGGCGGGCCGGAAGTAGGCGCGAGGGCAAGGGAGGGACCGATGCCCTTGGCCGGCTTCGAGGGGGGGGCGGGAACCCGCAGGCCCTCGCCCTTGTGCGTGGAGATTAGCCGAACGCCCCCCATCTGCGCCT
>CALMVT010000514.1:637-3367 GCA_937873175.1 uncultured Acetobacteraceae bacterium
CGTGCGACACGACCGGCGCTGCACCGCCCGGCGTGGTGGACGGGGTGTAAGGCTTCCAGTCCTCCCCGGTCAGGTGAGCGTGGGCGGACAGCGTGCGAAGAAGTAGTCGCCGATCCCGACCATGGCATCAGCACCGCCTTCGCCACCGGGTCGCTCGGGTTAATCAGGGGGTTGTAGGCGGCATGGCCGTATAACTCGAAGGCGAAGTGCACGACCTCCCAACTGCTGGCGCCGCATAGCGAATGGCCGAACCCGAAGCCGCCGGCCTGGCGCTCCGGGGCAGCGCCTCTTCCGGGCGCAACGCGACCAGCGCGCATCGGGTGGTCTCCCACTTCGACCAGGCCCAGCGCGAGGCAGGGCGGGTCAGGCGCGATGAACTCCGCCATGAACTGCCGGTTGACCGCGAGCGGAGGCAGGCTCACGCCGCGCTTTCCGCCAGCGCCACGGCAGATGTGCCGGTTGCCGTCCGACACCGCCCGACGATACGGGCCACCTGCACCGGGTGCCAGCGCTGGCCACGACCGGAGGGCGTCGGCACGCCGCGTGCGGCGAGCGCGTCGGCGAGCTGCTGCAAGGTGGTAGCGCCGGCGCGCCGGGCCTGCTCGATGATTGGCAGCACGTCGCTCGCCCGCATCCGTGCCCGCCCGGTCTTCACGGCGTTGGCGGCGCGCGCCTGGTCCGGCGAGCCTGCATGGAGGTTGGGGTTGCCGAGCCGGACGCCGCGCGCCTTGGCCGCAGCGAGCGCGGCTTTGGTGCGGGCCGAAATCATGCGCGCCTCCTCCTCGGCCACGGCAGCGAGGATGTGCACCGTCAGCCGGTTCACCTTCGGCATGTCGGCGGCGACGAAGTCGACGCCGCTTTCCATCAGCCCGGACACGAAGTGGACGTTGCGGGCCAGGCGGCCGAGCTTGGCAATCACCAACACAGCGCGGTGGGCGCGGGTGGCGGCCAATGCCGCGGCGAGCTGGGGGCGGTCGCGCCTGCGCCCGCTCTCCACTTCGACGAACTCGGCCGCAACCGCGCCACGGGCGCTGGCGACGTGGACTTCGACGGCGGCGCGCTGCGCGTCCAGGCCCAGGCCGCTGCGGCCCTGCTTGTCGGTGCTGACGCGGTAGTAGGCGACAAAGCAGTTCACGCTCACGGCGCGAGGTCCGGCGGCAGCTCGTCGCCCGCCTCGGGCGGCTGCCCCCGGCCGGCGCGGGCCAGGATTTCTAACGCCCGCGCGGGGCTGGAGCGCGCCGCACGGGCAGCGAAGTAGCGCTCGGCTTCTGCCTGGGAGCCGGCATGGGCCGCGACGATGGAAAGCAGATACTGGTTCAGGCTGACACCCGCCCGCTCCGCCTGGGCGGTGACGGCAGCCTTGAGATCCTCGGGCATGCGAAAGGGAAAGGTGCTCACCGTATCCTCCTCAGGATGTCGGCCGGCGGCTCGGCCATGATGCCGAAGCGGGCCGCCGGCGCGCGCAAGTCTCGCAGGTTGAAGGTGGCGATGATGTCGGCGAGGCCATTCACCGCCGCATCGATCACCAGGTCGTCGCCGCTGTCGGGAGATTGCGGCCGCCAACGGACCCGAACCACCACGGACTGGCAAACGGCGCAAAGGCCGTCCAGGAAATCGAGCGCGCCGTGCGCTCCGACATCGGCCCGTTGCAAGGTCTCGGGGCGGAGGAGGACCTCCTCGTACTGCAGCATGAGGGCCGTGGACGCCAGGACGGTGATCCTCCCCATCAGGGCCGCCCGCAGCAACTGGCGGGACGCGCCGGCATCGCTGACGAAGCCTGCCCGGAGCACGGAAGTGTCGAGCAGCACCCGCAGCGGCATGATGTCCCATACGACATCACGTCTGCGGGCGCCACGCCTTTTTACAAACCCAATCGGACGTCTGATGGAGTGTAAAAAACGGAGAAGCCATATGTCGCGTTCCGAATCCGGAATCTCCGAACCGCGCTCCCTTGAGGCTGCCCCACATGCCCCACCTCGACCCTGACGGCCTGACCACCCTCACCTTCGACTGCTACGGCACCCTGATAGACTGGGAGGCCGGCACGATCGAAACCCTGCGGCCGTTGCTGGTCCAGCACGGCGTCACGCTGTCGGACGACGAGATCATCACGGTCGCCCACGACCTCGAAGAGCCGCTCTGCAAACCTCCCTTCAAGCCATACAAAGAAGTGCTCGCCGGCGTGGTGGACGGGTTCGGACAGCGCTTCGGCTTCCCGGTCAGGGCTGAGGAGCGGGATCTGCTCGCAGCGTCGATCCCATCGTGGCGGCCCTTTCCCGACACGGTCGAAGCGTTGCGCGCCCTTGACCGCCGGTACAGGCTCGCCGTCATCTCGAACATCGACGATCACCTGTTCGCCGCCTCGGCCCAGCAGCTCGGGGTGTCGTTCGACGCGATCGTCACCGCCGAGCAGGCCCGGTGCTACAAGCCGCATCCGGCCATTTTCGAGGAGGCCCTCCGGCGCCTCGGGGCGGAGCCGGGATCGGTCGCGCACGTCGCCGAGGGCGTCACGGAGATCGCGCCGATGAGGCAGCTTGGTTGCGCAACGGTCTGGGTCCGCCGGAACGGACGCTCCGCACGGCTGCTCACCGAAGGCCCGGACCTTGAGGTGCCGGATCTACGCTCCCTGCTGGCCCGTGTTGGTGTCGGTGCAGGCTCCTGAGCCGCCATGGCCACTGACCTGACCCCCATCTTTCATCCAGTGGCAGCCAGAGGCCAGCGTGTGTTGTC
>CALMVT010000515.1:0-2182 GCA_937873175.1 uncultured Acetobacteraceae bacterium
CTCTCCCATGGAGTCCGTCTCGGTCCGGAAGGCTGTTTCCGGGTTGCTCTCGTGCGTCATGCACCCTCCGCTATTGACGAGATCGGCTGGGTGGCCGACCCGCTGGAACAAGCTGAACATGTGCCAAAAATCGCCGATCAGAAATGTGCAGCCCGCATCGGCAGCTCACGTGACCTTGTTGCCCCACTATCGCCTGCCCTTCGTGGAGGCGCGTGGAACAATTGAACCATAGACGCCGTTCTTTGTGACTCTGGCCGAGAGCCGCCGGTCCGCTTCGGAAAACACATCGGTGGTAGGCGGACGTTGGCATCCAACGGCACGGCTCGCCGCTGTCGGCTCGATGTGGGCGCTCAATAGGCTGCGGTCAGGGCAGGCGAGAGCGACTACACGGCAATACTTTGCCCGGCCTTTGGGTCTGCTATGGATGCTTATGACCACGTCGCCGCCTGGAAATCTTTGACGGCGCGCCAGCCCTGGTAACTGCGGCGATGGATCGCGTCTAATCGGACCCGGCATAGGGTCCGGAGAGCGCCCAGCCGGGCGTGCCGAAGTCACGGCCCAGCACGTCACGCTTAGCTCCGATCGCCGTGTGGCTTGGTCGGCCAACGCGCTCACCCGTCTTGCTGGAAGCCGTAGAGGGCCGATGGATTGTCCACAAGGATCCGCCGCGTCGTCAATGGGTCCGGCACCCAGTATGCCAAGGCGTCCAGGATGTCGTTATCCCCTGGCATACGATCGTGGCGAATAGGATGGGGCCAGTTTGTGCCCCAAACCAGACGATCGGGCCTGCTCGCCGCGAACAAGCGGGCGAGCCGCCCCATGTCCGCCCAGGGCGCGTCATGCCGCGAGCTGATGTAGCCGCCGCTGAGCTTGATCCAGGTGCGCCCCTGCTCCAGCAGCCTGAGCAGCGCGGGCGCGCCGGGATGAGCCCAGGCGTCGGCACCCGGCGCGCCCATGTGGTCGATCACGATGTCGACCGGCAACGTTCGGAGCAAGGAAGCGGCCTCGGCCAGGAGGTCCATCGACATGAAGAGCTGGAGATGCCAGCCGCGTGGGGCGATCATCCGGGCAACGTCGCGCAGTTCGTCCGCGTCCGGGCCGCCGCCGGACACCGTGTTGACCCGAACGCCGCGGACCCCCGCCCCATGCATCGTGTCGAGCTGCAACCGGTTCGTTCCAGCGTGCACCACGCCGACGACCCGGCATCGCGACGGTCCCCCCAGCGCCCTCGCCGCGGCAAGCGTGCAGGCGTGATCCGTCCCGTACACACTCGGTTGGACGATGACGCAGCGCTGAAGCCCCAGGGTCGCCATTAGGCGGCGGTAGGCGCCGACCGACGCTTCGGGCGGCGTGTAGCCGCGGTTGGCGGCGAGCGGGAAGCGCCGATAGGGTCCGAAAACGTGGAAGTGGCAGTCGCACGCGCCGGGCGCGGGGCGGAATCGTGACGAGGACGGAGACAAAGGCCCCGGACAGTCGGGCGCGAACAGGTCGTCCGGCACGCCGGGATCACGGCTCATGCCCGGGACAAGGCGCGCAGGCGCCCCGCGAACCGGGCTGCGGCACCTGTCAGCCCTTCGTTGCGCCGGGTCAGCAGCCCGAAGCTTCCCAGGCGGGACTGGATGCGGACCGGCAGCCGCTTCAGCAGCCCCGACGCGAGATGGATCCGCACTAGCGGCTCGGACAGCATGGCGATCGCGTCCGAATGCTGCACCAAGTGGATGATCGTCAGGATGGAGTTCGCCTCGATCATGTCAGCGGGCGTGGACATCCCGGCTTTCCCGAACTCCATCTCCAGGATGGGGCGCGCAGGCGTCTCGATCGTCTGCATGACCCAACGCTCACCTGCAAGGTCCCGGAGCCGGAGGTTGCGTCGCCGCGCCAAAGGGTGGCCGGCGCGTGCGATGATGCAGAGCGCCTCGTCGCCCAGCGGCTCGTAGTGGAAAATGTTGTGCTGGGTGGCGTTGCTGTAGCGGCCCACGGCGAGGTCCAAGCTGCGATTCTCCAGCATGGCCAAAACTTGGTCGCTGGTTTCGCCACGCAGCTTGATGGTCAGCTGGGGCTCGGCTTCTTTCATCTCGAGCACCGCGCGAACGATGAGGTCGGGCGTCGCGCCCAGGATCGCACCGACGACGAGGTCGCTCCCCCCGCCGTGCCGCTGGGTTTCCAGCGCCGTCCGAACGCG
>CALMVT010000515.1:2192-3444 GCA_937873175.1 uncultured Acetobacteraceae bacterium
CGGCCATGACACGGTTCGAGAAGACCAGCACTTCCAGCCCGGCCGAGGTGGCGCAGAGGCCGCGCGGCGTCCGGTCATAGAGCCGCGTGCCGATGGCGGCCTCACATTCCGCCAGCATTTTGGTGGCGGTCGGCTGCGTGACGTTCAGCGTCCTCGAGGCGCGGGCCAGCGTGCCCTGCTCGCCCACGGCGATCAGCAGCCTCAGCTGCCGCAGGCGGAGGCGGTCCGCCAAGGGCCAGGTGCCACGTTCAACGGTATTCGACTTAGCTATGGAGGACATTCACATTTCGATTGGACACATCTAAGCCGCCCGTCGAAGCTGCGGTCAAGCGGCGGCAAGAAGTGCAAAAGGCACGGGGCGGGGAGGGCGGCGATGAGTACGCAATCGGCGGCGGTAACGGGACAGGGCATTGTTGGGCAGGAGACGGTGCGGCCGCAGAACCGTGCCATGGCCATCGTCGGGGCCGGGGTCGGCAACGTGCTGGAGTGGTATGATTTCACGGTCTACGCTTATCTTGCGGGAATTCTGGGCAAGCTGTTCTTCGACTCCACCAACGAGACGGCGGCCCTGCTCGCGACATTCGCAGTGTTCGGGGTCGGCTTCGTGGCCCGGCCGCTCGGGGGGATCCTGATCGGGCTGTTCGGGGACCGCTACGGCCGCAAGCCTGCCCTGCTGCTGACCTTTGCGATGATCGCCGTGTCCACCGGCGTCATTGGCATCCTGCCGACCTACGCGTCCATCGGCCTTGCAGCCCCGGTGCTGCTTGTCGGGGCGCGCCTGCTCCAGGGTGTTTCGGCGGGTGGCGAATGGGGCGGGGCAGCGTCGTTCCTGGTGGAATGGGCGCCGCCCCACCGACGCGGCCTGTTCGGCAGCATGCACCCTTGCGCGATCTGCATCGGGCAGCTGATCGGGGCCGGCGTGACGGCGGGCCTCACCACTGCCCTCGGACCGGACGCGATGACCGAATGGGGCTGGCGCATACCGTTCCTGCTTGGCGCCGTGGTGGCGCCCCTCGGCTTCCTGGTGCGCCAGCGCCTCCACGAGACCCCAGCGTTCGAGCAGAGCGTGGCGACCGAAGTGGTGGCCACCGCTGAACCGGGCTTCTCCATGGCGCGCGCCATGCTGCTGGCGTTCGCCTTCCCGGTCCTGCAATCGGTGCTGACCTACGTCTTCCTCAGCTATTTCCCGACCTTCGGCCAGCGCTACCTCGGCATGACCCCGAGTGCCGCGCTATGGTCCACGGTGCTGGCC
>CALMVT010000516.1 GCA_937873175.1 uncultured Acetobacteraceae bacterium
CCACCAGGGTCAGGCCACCCGGGCATCCATGCAACAACGCCATGTCGAAGCCGAACTTGGTCGCCAGCACGACTTTGTCGCGGACCGGCCCCAACGCTTCCCCGAGCAGCTCCTCGTTGTCGAACGGCCCGTAAACTTCCGCCGTGTCGAGGAAGGTCACACCCCGCCCCACCGCCCGATGGATCAGCGTGACCATCGACGCGCGGTCCGGCGCCGGACCGTAATTGGCGCTCATGCCCATGCAGCCGAGACCAATTGCGGACACGTCGAGTGTCCCAAGCTTACGCGTATGCATTGTGGTTTCTCCTCAAACGGCCCGCCGCGGCGCGATCAGGAACCAGGCGCAGGCCAGGCTTCCCAGCCCGGCCAGCGCGATCACCCAGCCCATGGGCCAGGGCGTGCCGTCGGCAAAGCCGCCAACCAGAGCGGAACTCAGAATGCCGCTGCCGTATTGCATGGCCCCGACCAGCGCTGAGACCGCACCCGCCCGTTGCGGGAAGTCGCACAGGGCGCCGGCAATCGAGTTGGCGACGATGAAGCCGGTGGTCGACACGAACACGAACAGCGGCAGGACCAATCCCCAGAGCCCGCCCAGGCCCGACCGGGTGTCGGTCGCAAGGACGAGGGCGGAGCCAGCCGCACCAATCGTGCCTCAACGGAGCAGCCGGTCGCTACCGAAGCGAGGGACCAGCCGGGCGTTGATCGTGTTGACGGCCATGATGCCGGCGATGCCGGCCGCAAACAGCAGCCCGTAGATCTGCGCCGGGACGTGGTAGAAGGTGATGTAGGCGAACGGGGTGCCTGCGACGTAGGCGAACATCGCGCCGTAGAAGAAACCGCCCGCGCCAACGTAACCGAGCAAGACCGGCTCGCGCAGCAGGCTGCCATACCGAAGGAAGGCCCGCGTAAGCGTCTCGCGGTTGCGACGGGCAGGTGGCAGGGTTTCGGGCAGCGCGAGCAGCAGCGCCATCGTGACGAGGCCGACGCCCACCAGCACCCAGAAAATCGCTCGCCAGCCGGCCAAGAGTAGGATCTGGCCGCCAACGACCGGGCCGAGCAACGGTGCAATAGCCATCACGGTGATCAGGGTGGACATCATCTGCGCCGCTCGATCGCCCTCGTAGAGATCGCGCACCATGGCGCGGCTGAGCACCACGCCCGCGCAAGCTCCGAGCGCCTGGACCACGCGGAAGCCGATCAGGCCCGCACCGCTCGTGGACAGCGCGCAGCCCGCGGAGCCGATCACGAACAGCACCAATCCGAGCGTGACCGGCACGCGGCGCCCGTAGCGATCGCTGACCGGACCCCACAGGAGTTGCCCGACGCTGAACCCGACGAGATAGCCGGAGATCGTCCATTCGATCGTCCCCGTGGCGGCGCCAAGAGCCTGGCCCATCGCCGGCATAGCCGGCAAATAGAGGTCGGTGGAAATGGAGGCGAACCCCATCAAGAGGCTCAGGATGGCCAGCACATGCCAGCCTTGGCGAGCCGCCGGTGTGGTCAGGGCGGCGCCTTGCGGCGGCGCGGCAGTGTGGGCGTGCATCATGTGGGTCCTGTCGCGGTTGGCCGTGTCCGTAAACCTTGCATCGATCCGGCCCTTCGATTAGCGGGGTAATCGCGCATGACGTGATGAACTGCTGTCATGAGTGGTCTAGGGTCGGTCTACCCGGTAACGCAGGTGGACGAGGCCGTGCTCCAACGTTTCGGCTCCAAACAACGACAGCCGGGCCGCTTTGCCGAGCGCAATCCCGGCATCGACGCGCCGCCCACGTCGTCGCCCCCATCGATTGCCGGCGCCACCAACAGGCTCACCTCGTCCACCAACTCGGCGCGAAAGAACTGTCCGTTGGTCCGGCCGCCGCCTTCCAGGAGCAGGCGGCGGATGCCCAGCTCGCGCCCGAGCGTCTCCAGCATTGCGCCCACGTCCATCTCGTCGTCCGCCGTCACCAGGTTAGGAAATGCCATCGGCCTGCAGCTCTGCGAGATGGCTGTGTTCATCTCCCGATGCATCCGCTCATAGGCTTCCGACCACTCGGACCGAGTGCCGTCCGGGCTCTCGGTCCAGCGGCTCGGGTGGATGCGGCCATCGAGGCGATACCAGCATGTGACAGACGATGTGCGGACGCCCGCTCAAACGTCCAATTCCGCAACTACCTTGCGCAATACCGGGATAGCCGAATTGGCGACTGGCCAGCCGCCGTAGAACGCCAGATACGTCACGGCCTCGACCAGCTCCTCCTTAGTGACGCCGTTGGCGATCGCCCGGCGCAAGTGGCCCGGCAGTTCGTTGTGCTTGTAGCCGGCTATGAGCGCGGCGACCGTAATCAGGCTGCGGTCCCGCTTGGACAGCTCAGGCCGCTCCCACACCTCGCTGAACAGCACGCGGTCCGATAAGTCCGCTAGTTGCGGCGCGATGTCGCCATAGGCTTTCTGTGCCTGCGTCTGTTCCTCAGCCATCATCCGATCTCCTTTGCGTATTGCTCGTCGGAAACCTTTTCCATCCAGTCCACCACCTTTCCGTCCTGCATCTCGGCAATCGCGATGTGGGACATGGCGCAATCCGCTGAAGCGCCGTGCCAGTGCTTCTCGCCAGGCTCGAAGAAGACGACGTCGCCCGGGCAAATCTCCCGCGTTTCGCCCTGCCAGAGCCCAACCAGGCCACGCCCGGACACCACCAGCAGCGTCTGGCCGAACGGATGCGTGTGCCACGCGGTACGCGCGCCGGGCTCGAAGGTCACGGTCGCGCCGCTGAGCTGGCCACTGCCCTTGAACGGGCTGTCGACACGAACGGTGCCGGTGAAGCAGTTGGCCGGCCCTTTGGCCGAAGGCTGAAACCCAGCCTGTTGAACTTTCATCGCGTCTCTCCTCGTGTGCCTTCGGAGTTGACGTGGGCGACACCGCATCGCAACCCGGTGCATTCGGCATGCGATCATGTCTACAATTCATCAATGCAACGCGATGACCTCGTCGATCTCAGTACCTTCGTCACCGTCGCAGAGGAGCGGAGCTTTACCCGTGCGGCAGCAAAGCTCGGCACCTCGCAGTCGGCGCTCAGCCACGCCATGCGCCGGCTCGAAGCGCGGCTCGGCGTCCGGCTTCTGACCCGCACCACTCGCAGCGTCGCGCCGACCGAAGCCGGCGAGCAACTGCTGGAGACGCTCCGTCCGGCCTTCGGCAGCATCGACGCCAGGTTGGCCTCGCTCGGTGAACTGCGGACCAAGCCGGCCGGCACCATCCGCATCACCACGTCCGAACACGCCGCGCGGACCGTGCTCTGGCCGGCCCTCGCAACAATGTTGGTCGACTACCCAGACATTCAGGTCGAGCTCAGCGTCAACTCCGGTCTGACCGACATCGTCACCGACCGCTTCGACGCCGGGGTTCGTCTCGGCGAGGCTTTGGCCAAAGGCATGATCGCGCTGCGGATCGGCCCGGACCTGCGCATGGCCGTCATCGGATCGCCGGCCTATCTCGCCGACCACCCGGCGCCCCGCACGCCGCAGGACCTGGCCAGCCACCGATGCATCAATCTGCGAATGCCGACGTCGAAGGGCCTGTATGCGTGGGAGTTCGAGCGCAAAGGCCGCGAGCTGCGTGTGCGGGTTGACGGCCAACTGAACTTCAACAACACCGCCATGATTATTGCTGCCGCGGAGGCCGGTTTCGGCCTCGGCTTCGTCATGGCCGATCAAATCGTCGACCAACTGCAATCGGGCCGACGGGTCCGTGTCCTCGAGGGATGGTGCCCGCCCTTCTCCGGCTATCACCTTTATTACCCCAGCCGTCGCCAGCCTTCAGCCGCCTTCGGGGTCCTCTTAGAGGCGCTTCGCTACAAGGCACGCTAG
>CALMVT010000517.1 GCA_937873175.1 uncultured Acetobacteraceae bacterium
GATGTGGCGGAGCGGACTCAACACGGCCAACCCGGCAGCGTTGAACAGCCCTGGCCACCCAGGTATCACCCAACTTAGTCCATTTCCCATTCAGCAATTGTTGGGAATAGTTAAACTTGATTTAAACGTTCAAACATTTGAAGTCATTAGGTTTTAATGCTGTAAAATGTATTGTAGATGGTAGATGTATGTAAGTCTTTAGGTGTTAGGAGCACAGCTCAACGGCGCGAAACAGACTCCACGCGGGCACCCGGAGAGGGTGCGATTACTTGGGTGCGCGAAGGCGGCCAACCCTGGCCGCGGCGCCCCCGACTTGTTACATGCAACGCATGGCAGGCACAGGAACAGGGGCCGAGCGCGTGCGGCGCCGGCGTGACAAGCTGCGAGCAACCGGGCTGCGGCCGGTGCAGATCTGGATGCCGGACACGCGGGCTGCGGGCTTTGCCGAGGAATGCGCCCGGCAGGCGCGGGTGATCCGCTACGCGGAAACGCCTGAAAGCCAGGCCGAGGACGAAGCCTGGTTCGAGGTGTCGGACACGGCCGGTTGGACGGCATGAAGCGTGGCGACTTGGTGACGGTCGCCCTGCAAGGCGAGCAGGGCAAGCCGCGCCCGGCCTTGGTGGTGCAGGCCGACCGCTTTGCCGACCTCACAGGGATGACGGTGCTGCCGATCACTGGGATGCTGCTCGACGCGCCGCTGCTGCGGGTAGAGGTGGAGCCGAGCGCAGGGAACGGGCTGGCCAAGCGGTCGCAGATCATGGTGGACAAGCCGCAAACCCCGCCGCGGGGCAAGGTCGGCGTTGTCATCGGGCACCTGGATGGGCTATGGCGACGATCTGCACCAAAAGCTCACACATCGCTAATCAGGAAAGACGCTGGCCGGGGAACACCCTCATGTTAAATTTCTGAACGGGTTTTTTTGCGCTCCAAACCCTTCACGGGCGCCTTCTCGGCCACTGCCAGATTACCCTCCGTTTTTTTGTGCCTCGATCGCATCAGCAATGCCGGGCCGCCAGCGGCCTGTATGAGCTTTTGGTTCGGATCGTCGCCATAGCCCTCAAGGGCCTGACCGCCTCCTCCTACGCGTTCGACAACGCGGCGCACGCGCTGACACTGTTCAACGGCGACGCGGTCTTGGACACGATCCGGTTCAGCCAGGGCACCACGTCCGGCTCGTTCCACATGGGGCAATTCGCGTCCATCAACGTGGTGCAGACAGGCGGCGGCGTGTATCTGCGGGGGAGCTACAACTTCACCCAAGGGGCGGAGATCCCGCTGCACGTGGGGGCACCCGCGGCGGCCTGACGTCGGCGGCCGTCCCGCCCGCGACGTGGGCCACGGCCCTAGTCAGCGCTGAAAAGGAACATTCAGCAGACATGTGCGCCGCTCGAAGTGACAGCGGTTCCCGAAGGGTTCAATCGTCGCGGCTCGCCAGGCACGCACGCCTGCCAACGGGCGACTCCGCTGGCAGGCGCAGGCTCGACGGGCCGTCAGCGAGGGACGGACGCCCAATCCAGGATCGCCTGGTTGGCCAGTCCCGGCCGCTCGAAGATGCTGGCGTGCGAGGCGCCCAGCATCACGGCAAGCTGCGCGTTCGGGATGGCCGCCTTCGTCATCTGCGAGATCGGGAAGGCATAGACCGGGTCCTCCAGGCCGATCACGACCAAGGTCGGCACCGCGATGGCGCCGAGCAGGCCCGTGTAGTCGGGCCGGGTCGCCAGCGCCTCGCCGCCGCCGAGCACGCCGTTGACCGACGCCTCGGCCAGGATGTTCGCCATCGTGCTCGACTTGGCGCTGTCCAAGGCGCGGGTGACGCCGGTCAAGAGCTGGGGCTCGATGATCGGCACGATGGAGGACACGCCGGCGTTGGCACCCTGCTCCCGGTAGCCCTGCCACTGCCCCTTCTCGACGAACGAGGCCGCCATCGGGTCGGTGTCGATCAGCAGCATGCCCGCGAAGCGCTGGGGCTGCTGCTTGTACATCTCCAGCGTGATCTGCCCGCCCATGGAATGGCCGCCGACGATGGCGTTCTGGACACCGAGGTGGTCCAGCAGAGCCAGCATGTCCTGCGCATAGGTCTGGATCGAGCCGTTGCTGTCCGGCGCTTGGCTCTTGCCGAAGCCGCGCAGGTCGGGCGTCATCACCGTGAAGTGCTTGCTGAGCCCGGCGAGCTGGCCCTGGTAGAGCTGGCCCGACAGCGGGAAGCCGTGGATCAGCAGCAGCGGCGTGCCCTGGCCGGCCACCTGGTAGA
>CALMVT010000518.1 GCA_937873175.1 uncultured Acetobacteraceae bacterium
GTCAGGCTCATAACCTGAAGGTCACAGGTTCAAATCCTGTCCCCGCAATACCATGAGCATGAACGATGCGACGTGCTGATGCTGGTGTCGGCAGTGGCTACAACTGTTCGGTTTCTGTCGCTTCCGCTCCCCTTTCGATGATCGCTGCCGCAAAATCCAACTGGGTAACTTGCTGCCGGCCCGCCGCTGCAAAGCAAAGCGCTTCGAATCGGCGTGTCACCCGGCTCCAAGCGTAACGTTCGACAACTAGGGCACGCGCGGATGAGGCCAGTGCCCGTCGCCGCGACTCATGGTCCAGCAATGCCAGCACCGAGGCGGAAAAATCGGGCGCCGTATCGGCGGCGAGATAATCACGGCCATTCCTTACAGCCAACCCCTCAACGCCGAGCGACGTCGAGACAATGGGACAGCCCATTGCCATTGCCTCGAACACCTTGATACGGGTGCCGCTGCCGACGCGAAGCGGAATGGCATAAACATGCGCGCGGGCGACATAGGGCCGCACGTCCTCGACAAACCCGGTGAACTCCCATGCAAGACCGCGCGCCTGTGCCTCCGCGACCAGGGCGTCCGGCGGGTTCCGCCCGACAATGATAGCTTGGGCCTGCGGACGCGCCTGCAGCACCAACGGCCAGACCTCCCGCATGAGAAACCCAATGCCCTCGACGTTCGATCGCGAGTCCATTGAGCCGGTGAACACCACCGTACCCTGGGCAGGCCCAAATGCGGGGGCGTTATCGGGCGCGTGGAACGCGTAGTAATCGGTGTCTACCCCGGTCTCCACCGGCTCCACCTGCCGCAAAGCATAGGCCTCGCGCAACGTGTCGGCATCGCGGACGGACACTGCAATCACGGTATCGAAGCGGCGCAGCGTTTGACCCTCGAACCGGCGCATCTTGCGGGCTTGATCCCGCCACACCCAGCGCATGGGGCCGTTCACGACATGGGCATGGCGGGAAAAAATCTCCGCCTCCACGTTGTGGGTGAAGATGAGCGACGGCGCCGCGAACTTCTCCGGCAGCAGCACCGCAGCGTGAGGAAAGTCCACGAGAACAACATCCGGCTGCTTAGCCATCTCCTCGGCAACCAATTTCCGTCCGGCGGCGGACGCATCGGTCGCGACCGCGACCGGCAGCGTGCCGGCCAGCGCCAAGGTCCGCCGCAGGCCGGACATCGGCAACTCCGGCCAAGAAACAAAGCGGTCGCATAACGCCGCCATCTGCTCCGCAAATCGTTCCGCCCCCTGTGGAACCGGGGACATCAGCGTGATGTCGAATGCGCCGCCTTTCATGTGCCGCAGCGTGTTCGCGGTGCGGATGCGCCCGCCCTGGTCCAAAGGAAACAGGAACCGGGGTGAGATGAACAGCAGCCGTGGCTTCACCAGCAAAGCCCTTGGTAGCTAATTCCCCGATGATCCCGAACCTCGGCGACGCCCGCCAAATCGAAAACCGTGTGCCCGTTCAACGCTTGCAGCAGCGCCGGGCGGTCAGGAGGGCCGACATGCCCCAGGATCACCAGCCCGGCACCCTCCAGCGCCGCCGCAGGCTCCGAAAAAAGCAGCCGCTCCAAATGCGGGATCTCGCGCTCGATGTAGGCGCGATTGCTGCCGGTGAGCCGTGCGACCTCCACCGAGCGGTCGAAGATGCGCAGGTCGTAGCCACGGCCCAGCAAGCGCTCGGCCAGGATCACGAACGGGCTTTCGCGCAGGTCGTCCGTGCCCTGCTTGAAGGCCAGTCCAAACAGCGCGACGGTTTGCCGGCCGCGGGCAGCGACCGCCTCAAAGGTCCGCTCGATAACGGCGTGATTGCTGGGCAGCACCTGGTTCAGGAAAGGCGCCGCGACGTTCGCCCGGTCGGCCAGCGCCAGCAGGCTGCGGATGTCCTTGGGCAGGCACGAGCCGCCGAACGCGAAGCCGGGCGTCAGGTAGGCAGGTGAGACGTTCAGCACCCGGTCCTCGCAGAACAACCGGAAGGCGGCCCGGGCATCCACACCGAGCGACGCCAGGATCGCCCCACCCTCGTTGGCAAAGGCCAGCTTGACTGCGTGGTAGGCGTTGGCGAGGTACTTAACCGCCTCCGCCACGCGATACGGCGCCACGTGCACCGCGCCGCCGACGCCTGCGTAGATCTCGCGCAGCACCGCCCCGTCATCACCCGGTGCCGCGCCGATCAGCGTGTAAGGCGGCGCGTGAAAGTCGCGCACCGACGAGCCTTCCCGCAGGAACTCAGGGTTGGACAGGTAG
>CALMVT010000519.1 GCA_937873175.1 uncultured Acetobacteraceae bacterium
TGACCTTGTGCTTCTGCCTGGGAATGTGGTGGCGGCGGTTCTGGTTCAGCTTGAACGGCAAGATGGGCATCCGAGGTCAGGTCAAGGCGAAGCCTCCTACGCTGGCCCGGCTCCGGACGCCACTGGACAGATCCATGCAACAAGGTCGCCTGCGCGCTGAAGCCCAAGTGCTGCCCCAACACGCCTGCCCGCAAGGTGCCGCGCAGCATCCATGAAGGCGCGCGTGACATGGCGCGCGACATCGGCAAGACCGACGCCTATGTCGTTTAGCGGCGTGAGCGCAAGAAGGTCGAGATGCTGTTCGCGCATCTCAAACGCATCATCGGGCTGGAACGCTTGCGATTGCGAGGCCCGCGTGGCGCTCGCGATGAGCTCCATCTTGCCGCCACCGCCCAGAACCTCCGGAAACTCGCAATGCTGATCCCGATGCCAAAGCCCGCAACGGCCACCTGATCCCAGGTGGCCGACGCGGCGCTCCTCAGACCAGATCTGCACCCTCACAGGCCAGTTCCAGATCCGAGTTTTTCAACGCCATCAGTTGTCTCCAGCCTTCCAAAGCGGCAGCGTGAACTGGTCTAGACCCTAGCGAGACGGAGCGGCGCCTTCTTGCCCAGCGGGTTCAAGGCGTCTGATTGCTATTTCCCAAGATGGGCGTCGAAGAAGCGCGCGATGTCGGTGAACGCTTCCCGCGTTTCGGGTGCATCCACGTTGCCCATGTACTGGGCATGTGACTGCCCTTCGTACACGTTCAGCTCGGCATCGACCCCGGCACGCCGCAGCTTGCGGTGCGTGCGCACGGTGTTGGACAAGAACAGGTCGCGCGTGCCGCTCGTCAGGATCGTCGGCGGGAAGCCATGGAAGTCGCCATAGATCGGTGAGAGCTGCGGATCGCGCAGATCGTGGCCGGCGGCGTAGAGCTTCGCCGCTCGACCGAGCCAGCCGTTCCAGCTGACCAGGACGTTGTCGACCCACTCGTTGCTCTGGTAGGTGTCGCCGGTGTCGGTCAGGTCGGACCAGGGCGTACCCGGCGCGATCGCCCCTGGCAGGGGGAGGCCTTCGGCCTTGGCGCGCAGCACCATGGCCAAGGTCATCCCGCCGCCGGTAGAGGTGCCAAAGATCGCCATGTTCTTTGGGTCAGCCATGTTGGCTGCGGCCTTCCAAACCGCCAGGGCATCGTCCATGGCTGCGGGGTAGGGGAAGTCCGGCGGCATGCGGTAGTCCACCGAGATCACCTTGAAGCCGCCGAACCCGGCCATCATGACAGCCTCGGGCAGGGCGGCCTCACCGGGCTGGAATACGTAGCCTCCACCATGGACGTGTACGAGCAGGCGGTTGCGATTGGCCTCTGGCATCGACCTGGGCGTGACGATGAACGCCTTGATGCCGCCGATTACGGCTGGCTGCACGGTGACGCCCAGCTTTTCCTGCAAACCGGGCAGGGCGGCGACGATCAGTGCTGCCCGCCGGTTGATCAGCTCTTTCCACTCCGCGGCATTCTGCGGGTCCGCGTTCATATGCGGCGGGTATGGCCCACCGATCAGCGCCTGCGCCTCAGGGCTGACCTCGTAGGTTGGAACGGCGATGTCCCGCGCGGGTGCATGGCGGATGCCGGGCTTACTGTTCTCAGCCGCCTGCGTCCTGGCGAGCTGGTCGAAGCGCACCGTCGGGGGCGCAGAAACCGATGCTGGCCCGGGCGCGGGCTGCTGCGCCCAGAGCGGTGCCGCCGCTGCGACGGAGACTGCGAATGAAAGCAAGGATAGGCGTGACAGCGACACAGATGCGTTTCCCCTTCACCGCCACGGTTCTCGCCGGCACGCGCCGGCTCGCAGCTTGATGGGCTCAGGCTAACAAGCCGTGTGTGATGGTCAACCTGAGCTTCTCGAGGACACGCCCACATTGGCCGGAAAACCCGTACTAGGCTCGCTGCTCGTCGAGCGGGCCGGCACGGACCTGATGGCCTGGTTGGGCTGCGCACTAAACGCTGCTGATTTCACCCCTTCAAAGCCCAGCATTTCTGGACCTCTTTGGTGGTCACCTGTGTTGCGCACAAAGTCGTAAAATTCGCGCGCAAGCACGACGAGTTCTCTACGACGACTAGCACACAGGGCTGGCAAGCCCCATGAACCCATGATGACCCGGACGACCAAAACCAGCATTTCGCACCCGTTGCGCGTCGACCCCGTTGCAACCCCCGGTGACGGTCTGATCGGCATGACGTTCTGCCCCGGCAAGGTGCAGCCGCACGGCCTCACCGGAAGCTGGGCGCGCGACCTTGCGCTGGACCTTGACCGCATCCAGGACTGGGGTGCGGCCGCCGTCGTCACCCTGGTGGAAACGGCGGAACTCGACCGCTACCGCGTTCCGCGCTTGGGCCACGAGGTGCAGGCGCGTGGGATGGAATGGCACCACTTGCCCATCGTTGACGCGGACATCCCGCGCGAACCGTTCGACACGGCGTGGCCGCGGGTCGGGCCGGCGCTCCGCGCGCATCTGCTGGCGGGACGGCGCATCGTCCTGCACTGCCTGGGTGGACTGGGACGCACGGGCACGGTCGCGGCACAGTTGCTGGTTGAGCTTGGCCAGGCACCCGAGGCGGCCATCACGGCCGTGCGCCAGGCGCGCCCCGGCGCATTGGAAACGCAGGGCCAAGTTGCGTATATCCGTGCGCTTCGGCCCCTCGCTGCCCGGCAGCTCGGATCTGGTCGCGCTTGTGTCGCAACGTGAGACAACAATACCATTCCGCGACACTGCGTGGAGGACTGCCATGGGCCGCATGAAGAACCCACCCCATCCTGGCCGCATCAGCCGGCGCAGCTTGGACTCGCTCGGCCTCAGCATTGACGGTGCAGCGGCGCATCTCGGCGTGTAGCGCGCTTACCTCAGCGACGTAATCGCAGGCATGGACGGCATCAACGCGGACCTTGCGGTGCGGCTGGCCTTGGCACTGGGAAGCAGCGCGGAGGCTTGGCTCGAGATGCAGGCCGAACACGACCTTGCACAGGTCCAGGAACAGAAGATCGAGGTTGGGCGGCTGGGTGCGCCCGGCAGTTGCGACGCCATCCTGGCGGAAGCCGGCATCGAGGTCAGCTCGCGCGAGCAGCCATCGGGTCGGCGTCCACGTGAACGCCGGGGACCTCGACGAGGAGAAGGGAACTGTCCAGAGATTGGGGGTACTGCAGCTCGCGTCACGTACTGGGCTGGGTCGAAGGACGCCTCGGGGTCGGCAGGATGGTTGAGCGTTTGTATCGATTTTGCAGCGATACCCCCAGCCTCCAGACAGTTCCTCTCGTCGGCGTGTCGGTTGGCGGGAGTTCTCCGCCGGCGCCGTCAACGCCCGCGCCCGCGCTTCACGAACCGATCAAAAGCTACGGCAAGGATGATGATCACCCCGACGATGATCTGCTGGATGTATGGCGAAACGTTCAGCAGCACGAGGCCGTTGATCAGCACGCCGATCAGGATCGCGCCGACGACCGTGCCGGTCACGCTGCCGATGCCGCCGAACAGGCTCGTGCCCCCGATCACCACGGCGGCGATCACAGTCAGCTCGTAGCCCTGACCCGCCACCGCCTCGGCCGCGTTGAGCCGCGAGGACAGCACGAACCCAGCCAGCCCGGCGAACAAGCCCACGATCACATAGACCGAGAGCGTGATCGCGCGCACATTCAACCCCGAAAGCCGGGCTGCTTCGGCATTGCCGCCCACGGCATAGACGTGCCTCCCATACCGCGTGTGCCGCAGCACCACGTGGCAGGCGAGCGCCGCGGCCAGGAACAGGATCACCGGCATCGGCACCGGCCCCAGCTTGCCCTGGCCCCAGAACCGGTAGCTCGCGTCGAAGGCGCTGATCGGCCCGCCGCCCGAGTAGAGCAGCGCAGCACCCCGGAACGCCGACAATCCGCCGAGCGTCACCACGAAGGGCGGCACATCCAGCGTCGTGATCGCCGCGCCCTGGATTAGCCCCGCCCCAAGCCCCACCAGCCCGGCGGCGCCCGCCGCGACCCAGACCGGGTAGCCAACCGCCGTCGCCGCCTCGAGCGAGAGCGTGTTGCCGGACGATCCCTTGGCCAGCGACGCCGCCACCAGCCCGGCAAGCGCCACCACCGACCCCACCGAAAGGTCGATCCCGCCGGTCAGGATCACGAACGTCATGCCGAGCGCGATCAGCCCGGTGATCGAGATCTGGCGCATGACGTTGAACAGGTTGACCTGCGACAGGAAGCGCGGCTCGGCCAGCGAGAAGAACATCATCAGCGCCAGCAGGAAAACCAGCGGCGCGAAGCGGCCCAGGAGCTGTACCGGGTCCACCCGGCGTGCGGCCGTGGCGCTCATGCCGCAGCCTTCAAGGTCATCAAGGTCATCAGCCGCTCCTGCGTGGCCTCGGCGGCCGGCAATTCGCCGGTGATGCGGCCCTCGCGCATGGTCACGATGCGATCGCTGATCGCCAGCACCTCGGGCAGCTCGGACGAGATCGCGATCACCGCGACGCCCTGGCGCGCCAACCCGTCCAGCAGCTCGTGCACCTCCGCCTTCGCGGCGACATCGACCCCGCGCGTGGGCTCGTCCACAATGAGCACGCGCGGCTTCAAGGCGAGCCATCGCGCCAGCACCACCTTCTGCTGGTTGCCGCCCGAGAGGTTCACGACCGCCTGCTCGGCGCCGCTCATGCGTATGCTCAGGGCGCGCCGGTAGCCGTCCAGCGCCTGCGCCTCGGCGCCCTCGCGGACGAACAGGCCGAGCCTCAAGAACTGTGCGAGTGCCGCGATGGAGAAGTTGCGGCGCACCGCCTGGGACAGGAACAGCGCCTGCTGCTTGCGATCCTCCGGCATCAGCCCGATGCCGGCGCGGATCGCGTCGCGCGGGCTGCGCAGGCGCACAGGCCGGCCGTCGATCTCCACGGTGCCAGACAGCAGGCCGTCGGCGCCGAACACTGCGCGGGCGAACTCGGTGCGCCCGGCGCCGACCAGTCCCGCGATCCCCAGGATCTCGCCCGCCCGGACCTGGATGGATACCCCGTGCAGCGCCGTGCCGCGTCCCGCCCGCGGGGTCGCCAGGTCCCGTGCCACGAGCCGGACCTCGCCCGGCGCGTGCCGGGTCTCCGGCCGGCGATAGAGTTGCTCGGCGGAGCGGCCGACCATCGCGCGGATGATGTCGTCGAGCGCGATCTCCGACGCTTGCCGGGTTGTGACGAGCTGGCCGTCGCGCAGCATGGTGATCCGGTCGCAGATGCGCCTTGCCTCGTCCAGGCGGTGCGTCACGAACACCACGCCGATGCCGTCGCGGCGCAGCGCCTCCATGATGCCGAGCAGCCGCTCCACCTCAGCCTGGGACAGGGCGGAGGTCGGCTCGTCCATGATGATCAGCCGGCTCTCCATCGACAGCGCGCGGGCGATCTCGACCATCTGCTGCTCGGCCACTGACAAGTCGCGCACGGGAGTCATGGGGTCGAGCGCCAGTCCGATGCGCCGGGTAATCGCGGCCGTGTCGCGCTTCAGCCGCGGCCAATCCAGCAGGCCCGTCGCACGCACCGGCTCGCGGCCGATGAACACGTTCTCGGCGACCGTGAGGGCGGGGACGAGGGTAAACTCCTGGTGGATCGTGACGATCCCTAGGCGCTGCGCCGCATGCGGGCTTGCCAAGGTGACCGGCTCGCCCCGCCAGAGGATACGGCCTGCATCCGGACGTTGTGCACCGGAGACGATCTTGAGCAGCGTGCTCTTGCCCGCCCCGTTCTCGCCCAACAGCCCGTGCACCTCGCCCGCCCGCACCTCCAGCGTCACCCCCTGCAGGGCGGCCACTCCGGGGAA
>CALMVT010000520.1 GCA_937873175.1 uncultured Acetobacteraceae bacterium
GTCATGGCCCGCTCCGTGGCCTCACGCTCCCGTTTGAATGCTTCATAGAGCGTGCCGCGCGTGTAGGCCGTGCCGGCCGACTGCATCCCTGCTGCTTGGCCCGCCGCCTCGAAGGCGCCCAGCGCGTCGGTCAGCGACTTCAACGACAGCCGGCGGTGCACGTCGCTCGCCTTCACATGCAGCCGTCCGTCCTTGACGTGCCCGACCACCAGGCCGGCGCCCCGCAGCTTCAAGGCAAGCCCATGGGCCGCCGCCGCCCGATGCAGCTCCTGCCACCCCTGGCTTGTGTCGCGCGCCGCCAGCAGCGTCGGGGCCGCCTCCTGGCGCACCCATGCCAGAAACGACGGCACCCCCTCGCGAGCTGCGGCATCGGCAGCGCGGCCATTCTGGCGCCCCTTGGCCGCGTCGCGCTGCGTGGTGTGGTTGTCCACGATCAGCCCGTGCTTGAGTTCCAGCTCGGCGCACGCCTCTTGCAGCCGGAAATGGTCGCGGAACGGCGCCACGTTGCGGAACGTCGCCGGGTCCACCGTGCTGATCGCGACATGCAGGTGCCAGTTGTCCGTGTTCTGATGGACGGCGGACACGCGCTGGTGCCGGGCCAGGCCGACCGCCTCGCAAAGCCGGTCTTCGATGTCCTCCATCTGCTCGCGCGTCGGCCGCTCGCCCTCGGGAAAGCTGACGACAAGATGGTAGTCCTTGCCTTTGTGGCTCCGGGTGTTGCGGGCCTGGGTCGCGGTAATCTCCTTCACGGCCCATCCGGGATCGGTTGATGCGCAGTTCGTCACCCGTGCCCAAGCGACCTTCTCGCCTTCATGGTCGGCATCCAGGATGTAGGCGTTCAGCCGCTGCCAACTGGCCGGGTCCGCCCCTTTGTCCTTGTCCCGCACGTTCAGCACGTAGGCACCGAGCCGCTGGAAGCCGCTGCTGCCTTTCGGGGCAGGGATGCGCTTGGCGATCACAGCTTGGCCGCCGCGTCGGCAAGGACGCCTTGCATCTCGCCGATCCGGTCGAGCAGGGTGCGCACGTCGCGGGCCGCAGCCCCCCGTCCTGGCCGCTCGGACAGCCAGAGCTTGAGCAGCCCGCCAAGCCGGCCCTGATCGGCGTTCACCTTGGCCAAGGCCGCAACCTGCTCGTGGCTGGATGCCGCCGAACGGAAGGTGGCACCCATGCCGGCCGCTCGCAGGTAGGCCGACACGGACAGGCTGGCAGCGGCGGCCCGGCGCTCGATCTCCTGGCGCTCGGCCACCGATACCACGACGCGCAATGGGCGCTGCCGCTCCCTGACCTGGCGCTCGGAGTCCTTCTTCATGGCGTCCCTTGTCCCTCTGCTACGTCGAGCCGCAGGCGAGTAAGACACACGCATTGTTGGCCAACAATGCCTATCCTGCCATCTATCACTTTGGCGTTTAATGTCACTCAGCGTCTTTTTGTGTCCCCGTTGCATATCGCACACGACAGTGACTTTGAAAGACGTATAATGTCGTTGCGTGCCTCTGAAAGTCTTGGAAAGACGTTGAACGCCAAATGACAGAACGCAAGCTGCGCGGGCATGCACGGGTCACGTTCCGCGCTCACATCGCCCTGGTTCGCACTGAACTGGACCAGGGCCACACCGCCAAGGCGATCTTCGACCGGCATAAAACCAAGCTCGGCAGCATGAGCTATCGCCAGTTCCTACGACACATCGGGCGAGAAATCATCGGGACATCCAGACCCTCTCCCGCCCCACAAGCCGCGGCGATCCCAGATCCTTCGCCGCTTCCCAAGCCCATTCCAGCAACAGGGAACCCTCCTCATGCCAGACACGAACCAGCCAAACCCCGCACCTTCGAGCATGACGGAAACCCGCGCCAAGACGACGAGGACCGCCTCATCTTCGGCAACCGGACCGGGCCCAAGAAGTGAGATGCTGCGGTCCGCGCACTTCGTCCTGCAAGGCAAGGGCGGGGTCGGCAAGAGCTTCGTCGCCAGCCTGATTGCGCAATACCTCGCCGACCAGGGACGGCTGCAAGGCTGCTTTGACACCGACCCGGTGAACGGCAGCTTTCAGACCATCCTCGCCTTGGCTGCAGAACCAGTCGAGCTGCTGACCAAGAACGCCCTCAACGTGAAAGGCGTGGACCACCTGATCCAAAGCATCGTTGATGCCACGCTGGACGTCGTGGTGGACAACGGCGCCGCCTCGTTCCTGCCCTTGTCGCGCTACCTGGTCGAGAACGACATCGCCTCTGTGCTCCGCCAGCATGGGGTGTCCATGGTCGTGCATACGGTTGTGACCGGCGGCGCCAACGGCATGGACACGCTGAAGGGGTTAGAGGCCTTGATCAAGGCGTTCGCTCCCGGCGCGCAGGTCGTGGTCTGGGTGAACGAGTTCTTCGGTCCGGCCCGCTACAAGGGAACCGACTTCGAGCAGACTGCTATCTATCAGGAGAATCGCTCCCAGATCCGGGGTCTCGTCTACCTGCGCCAACTCGATCCCGAGATGTTCGCGCCCAATCTTGCCGACATGCTGGACCGCGGCATGACGTTCGCCGAGGCCGACAAGTCCGACGACTTCATGCTGATGGAGAAGAGCCGCCTGTTCCGCATCAAGGAAAACATCTGGCAGCAGTTGGTGACGGTGCTCTGATGCAACTCGATCAGGTCATCACCGCCGTCCGCAAGGAGACCGGGATCAAGCTCAGCGCGGCCGATCCGGTGCTGGCCGCCGCCGCGATCAACGCTGTCCTGCTCGACGCAGCCCTCGCGAAGCTCGGCCAATCAGTGGAGACGACGCTCGGCAAATTCGCGGCGCTCAATGCCCAGAACGAGGCGGCGGCAAAGCGTGCAGCGTCCGAGGTGATCAACAGCGCCGCCGACTGGCTCGGCGCTCAGTTCAAGGAGACCGCACAGGAAGCCACGGCGGAGATGCTGGTCGAGATGCGCAAGGAGACGGCCAGGGCTGAGAAGGCCAGCCGGGTCGCAGTCAGGGCGGCGTATGCGTCGGGGATCATCGGCGCCGGGGCGCTGTCAGCCATCCTCGGCTTCGGGTTGGCTGGACTGTGACGCCGAGGGATGCGCCAAACCACACAGTGACACCCCCGTGCGCTCTCACGGAAGGCGAAGCTGCCGACAGGTCCTGTAAGCCTACGTTCGTCTCTCTCCTGGGAGTGGTGCGATAGCTGCCAAGCCCAAGTGGACCAAGCCGACGTGGAGCCACGTGAAGGCGAACCTGAGCGAGTTCGACCGTGCCGGCCGCGTCGAACACGGGGGCCGAGATGAGGCGGATGTCACGCTCCAACTCGGCGGTGAGCTCTTGCGGGTCATAGGCGAGCGCAGCGAGCAGGTCCTCG
>CALMVT010000521.1 GCA_937873175.1 uncultured Acetobacteraceae bacterium
ATCGCCGCATGATGCTCTGATCTTATCCCTCCACGCTCAGGGGGGAAGTCCAGACCTTTCGCCGTGCATTTTCACAGTTGCCGTATGCGGCGATCCAGGGAACACGTAAGCAACTGAGATCGTGCTGGTCAGCGTGCGGCGATCTGGGCAACTCGACACCGGTGTCGGTCAAGCCGCGCCCGGGCCGTCAGAGCTGCCAAAAGGGTCGCCGTCCACGGCCGAAGCCTTCCCTTGCTCTGCCCTGCCGGGCCCTGCCAGCAGGGCAAGCCCGCGCCCGGCAGGTTGCGCAGGCCGAACGGGGCCAGGGGACGCGGCATCATCGCTAAAAGCGTCGGACACCCCGGCGCCTAACTGGCCAGAGCCGAACCTGCTTGATCAGGTGTTGCCGCAGTTTGGTCACCACCAAGTGGTCAGATTCGCCGGCGGGATCGCGGCTGCAGAGCCCGGCATGACGCTGCACCTTTGGCTTTGCCCGACTCAATCACAGCAAGCTCTTGCCCGAGTCGCGCCACGACCCACACCGAATTATCCTCAAGCTCAAGTGTGAACTTTGGAAACTGAGTCGTGCACTTTGGAAGCAAGACTTACGGCGGCAAGCACCTAAACTCAACGACTTACGCGGCTTATCCCGAGAACTTTGGGCGCACAGCTCTAATACAAGAGTCAAATATCTTTTCTAGTAGCTTCCGCTTCCAAAGTGCACAGTGACAGGATTGAACGACTCAGCTCATGTTTCGGCTCATGGGCACAGTGCATGACATTCTGGAGTCGAACGGGAGGCAGGCAACCCTTCAATTCGACTTTGACCGCCAGGTCGTGGAGGCGGCAGCCTCATACATGGCCGATGAGGATGGCGGTGTTGGCTTCCTCTACTCCGGCTGGTGCCAAGCCGCACTGCCTCATCGACGACTGCCGGACAGCAAGGGCTGGCAGGTCTCCGGCGATCGGTTCTGCCTTATCGTCGAGCCCGGCATGCGGCGGGGCCTAGGCGGCGAACCAGTCCATGTTGGCGTGCCTTTTGGAAGCCGCGCTCGCCTCATTCTCATCTACCTGCAATCTGAAGCCCTGCGCACCGGCGGTCGGGAGGTGGTGCTCGGGACGAGCTTGCGCGATTGGCTCGAACGCATGAAGATTCCCGTGGGCGGCAAGAACCTGGCCATCGTTCGCGAGCAGACCGAGCGCATCAGCCGGTGCCGACTCACGTTCGAGGTCCGCCAAGGCAACCGCATCGGGTTGGCCAACCAGAACATCATGGACAGCGCCATATTTCTTGAACCTGCCGAGGCCGAAATCCAAAGCAGCCTCTTTGCACAGACGGCACGCCTATCCGAACCCTTTTTCGAGGGATTGAAGAAGCATCCGGTGCCCATCGAGGAGGCAGCTATCGGCGCCGTTTCCAACAACTCGATCGCGATTGACATCTACGTATGGCTTGCCTACCGATTGCACAGCCTTTCGAAACCAACCTCAATCTCGTGGCGCGCGCTCAAAGGGCAGTTCGGTGCCGGGTTCGCCGAAATGCGAAACTTCAAGACGAAGTTCCTGCCCAATCTCCGTTTAGCACTGGCCGTATATCCCGCAGCTCGCGTCGATGAGGACGATCAGGGCCGCGGCCTTGTGCTTCATCCTTCGAAACCGCCGGTAGCCGAACGACTAGTCGGCTCGCGCTGACAGTTGCTTCCAAAGATCACAATCTCCACGGCCCCGGAAGCCTTGGATGTGATCTTTGGAAGCGCATATGGCTCGAGACGAGTGCCAGGAGAAGCTTCTAGCCTCCCGGCCTCTGAGGACGAGCGGCATCTTTCTGTATGATCTCTGCCGACCCAAGCAGCCCTAGCCTGCCGAGGATGGCAGCTTCGGTTGCCTCTCCATTCTGACCCAAACCGCCCACATGACTGTTCGGGTCGACTCTCTGCTTCCAAAGATCACACTCATCTCTCGGCCGGAAACCTTCGTGTGTGATCTTTGGGAGCGTCCAACATCGTTGAGAGCCGGGTAGAAAATCCTTGGTCTCCTGCAATTCCTTATACCAACCGGCCCTCGCATTGTCTCGTCGGACACCTCAGCATCCATCAGTTTGAGGTTCATGGGTTGACGCGCTGCGGCCTGGCATGATCCGGGGTGCCTCCTTGCATGGGGGTGGGCTTGGATCGTGTGCGGGATCAGGCGGGTTGCGGACGGGCTGGTTGAGGAATTCAGGCGCGTTCTGCCTTGGCAGCGCAAAACGCAGCGGGAGAACCTGGCGCTGTTGACCGCGACAATGCTGGATGTGCGCAGCGCCAACCTGATTGACTTGGCGGCAGCCCTCCCACGCGAGGCGGACCGGACCGACATGCGCTACCAGTGGATTTCGCGCGTGCTGGGCAACAACTTGATCGAGCCTGACGCGGTGATGGCACTGTTCGCGCGCGAGGTGCTAGCACGCGCATCGGCGGACGGGCAGCCTCTTGTGCTGATTTTGGACCAATCCAAGCTGCCCGACCGCCGCCAGGTCTTGATGCTGGCGCTCAAGCATGGTGGGCGCGCCTTGCCGTTGGCCTGGCGCGTCGAGGCCACCAAGGGGCCGATCGGCTTCGGGATGCAAAAAGACCTGCTCGAAGCGGTGGTGCCATGGCTGCCCGCAGGCGTGCCGGTCTGCCTCATGGCCGACCGTGTCTCAGGCACCGCCGACCTGATTTCGTTGTGCCAGGGCCTAGGCTGGGACTACCGCCCGCGCCTCAAGGGCAACTTCGCGGTCGGCAACCGCGGCAAGAAAATAAAGACCGGCGCCCTGGCGGATGACCACGTTTTTGCGCTTGAGGACGTCCAACTCACGGCCAAACGCGCCACAACCAACATTGGCGTCCTTCAAGCCCCCGGGCACTAAGAACCCTGGATCGTCGCCATGTCGGACAAGCCTGGCTATCTCGCCACGCTGGACTACTCGAAACGCTGGGGCATCGAGCCGATGTTCTCCGATTTCAAGTCGCGCGGCTTTGGCATCGAGGACACGCAACTGCGCTTCCCCGACCGCCTTTCCCGCCTGCTGCTGGTCATGGCGCTCGCCCTTTACTGCGCCGTCTCGACCGGCTTGTGGGACGCCGAGCACCACCCGGTTCCCGCCGAAAAAAACGCTTGAACCGTCAGCCGAAAAAGGTCGCACGCTCCAGGACCTCGTGGTTCACCCGGGGCCTGCGACGCATTGCCAAACTCATGCAAGCCGTCCTGCCACTGCCGCCACTCTGGTCAACGTAACTGATAGGTGGTCAGGTCGGACACTCAAGTCGCCACAAACGTGAGTCCATGCGCTCCGTAATCGATTTCGGGGTGGGCCGCATGGCACCGGTTGCGGTCACGCGGAAGGAGTTGGACAGCGCGGGGCTTCATGCGGCGGCGGCGGGATCGTGCAATGTTAAGCAGACGCGGTAGCCGCTGGCGTTTTCTTTGGTCAGCGAAACCTTCCAACAAAGATTCGTACACATCTTTACCCTATCCTACACACGTGCACTTTTGGGTCAGTTGGCCGCCCCTAGACCTTCAATCCTCCCGATCCGCATCATTCATTACAGCGCCGTTGAAGATTGGTCCATGTTCCTCCCCGTCGTCGCCGATCTCGTGATCGATGTCTGACAGCCGCGCCTGAACAGCCCGCAGACGGTCTTCCATGCGGGCTATCTCAGCGCAGAGATGCGCCCGCTCCCGGCGTAGAAACTCGGCGCGGTTCAGAGCCCGTAGGCGCTCTTCCCGCAACTGCCGTTTGAATGCCTCGACTTCCGGGCGGGTCACGTCGATGCGAACGATGCCTCGCTTTTTGGCTTCCTCGTAGTCAAGTGCAGGCAGCGATACGAGCTTGTAAGCAGTCGCGTAGGAGCGTGGCAGCCTGGCTTCAGGCAGTTTTTCGCTGTCGACGGCTTCGGCAACGGCGCGGAGTTGGTACGCGACAATGCGGCCAAACGGCAGCCTAGCCAATACGGTTTCCTCGAAAGTACCCTGATAAAGGTCGAAGGCCCGCACGAGATAGCGCCCGATGGAGAGGAACTTTTGCTGCGCCTCGTCCCAAAGCTTGCCGATCTCGGAAACCAGTTCGTCACCCTCAAGCGGCAGGATGGCGTTGTCGACGCTGTTCCGACGCTCGCGGGCTGCAGGGAGTCCTTTGTCTACGGAAGCGACAGCCTTCTTTACCGTCCGCGTGCTCAGGGCGAACGGAACGATCTCGTTGGTCTTGCCAGCCTGAGACATTGCTATGCTTCTTTCTTAGCGAAACCGAGCCTCTTGGCGACGTACCCCCAGACGCCACGAAAATCCTCGCCGCAGCGATCGCCACGGATTTCCATGTTGCCGATGCCGAGCTTATCACTGTCGTCAACCGACACTGCGGCGCGCACGTCGAATGGGCAGAGGTCGCCCTCGTCGTTCAGCCTCGCCTTGGCAGCGTCGAAATTTCTCTGTTGCCGATAGGTGCGGCCAAGCAGGAAGGTGAACTGAACTCCCTCGCGCCGAATGGTCTTCGACCATTCAGTTACAGAGTCTAGGTCAGCATTAGCTTGCTGAGTCGTCAGCACCACGAAATCAGATTCGCGGATCAGCATCCGTAACTCGACTGGATAACTCTCCACTCCTGGTGGCGTGTCGACCAATATCAAGTCAAAGCCGCCTTCAGCCACCAGTGCCCGAACCTCGTCAATGCAGCCTCTGGCCGGTATGGTCCGGTGATCAATCTCCGGCGCCCCTGGCACGCCCTTGCGGTTGTGAACCCACGTGGTCAACGTCGGTTGAGCGTCAAGATTGACAGTGCAGACACGGAGTCCGTGGTGAGCAGCAGCCACGGCGAGATTGCGTACTGTCGTGGTCTTAGTACTGCCGCCCTTAGACGAGGAGACGGTCAATAGCTTGGCGCGCCTGTGTACCGCTTGATCCAGGGCAACCTCCTGCCCACTAGCAGTGCTTGACGGATTAAGTGGCTGCATTGCTCTGCGTGCCTGCCTCATGCCCATCTCGCCCGGTGTCTCGCCCTCAGCGCCATTCCAACCTCCGACACGCCAATTCGCATGGCTTTAGAACACTCGTCGGCATCACAGGTAGTTAGATTCACAATGGCAGGTGCGCATGGTTGTAAGCAGTGAGAAAATGGGCACGCTAACGATTGGCTTGGAACGCCCATGTTTGACATGTCAAACATGGAAGGGCGATCTCCGGCCTCGATAGTACTGTCAACTTGGCTGATGACCACCTTGCAAGATGCGGCTGAGGCGGGGTAGGCGGACGGGATGACCACCGGAGGCAACCCGGCGCATCCAGATCGTGACCGGGAGGCCCGCGCCCCCGTAGTGATAGCGGGATAGGAGGACCTTGACGTGAGCGTGCTCGCCTTACCGGGACGGATCCTGTTCATCTCCGACGATCCCGCCCTCGTCTCGGCCCAGTTCGGCGGAACCGATCTGAGCAGGGAGGCGGCCGGCACGCTGCGGGACGACGTCTCGACCGACGAGATCACCCCGCTCCCGTCGCTGGTGTACTTCGACGAGCGTCTCGCCGCGCACGCCTACACGGGGGTGAAGGCCGGGGATATGCTGCCGGTCGGCGTCGGAGCGGTCCAGGCGGGCGGCTTCAGCGTCGCCGTCGCAGGCGCGCGTTATGGCAAAGGGTCCTCGCGGGAGCATAGCCCGGTGGCCGAGAAGCTGGCGGGCATCCGCCTGGTCGTCGCCGCCAGTTTCGAACGCATCTACCGCCAGAACGCGGACAATGTCGGGCTGTTCACCTCGACCGATCTTGGCCTAATCGACCGAATCCGGGCCGGAGAGGCGATCGGCATCGATGAGCTAGTCGCGGGCCATGACGCGATCGCCGCCGCCGTGCTGCGTGCAGGCGGGTTGTTAAATTACGGACGCGCCCGCATGGCCAGGATCGTGCCGGTCATGCTGGAGCCGGCCGGGCCGCAAACGCTGGCCGCCAAGATCCTGGCGCGGCACGCCGTCGTGACCGCGGACATCCCGGCAACGGTCACCCCAGGCCAGGGTGGCTTCGTCCGGGCAGACCTCCGTTTCATCCACGACATCTACACCGCCATGTGCCGCTTCATGCTGCGCTCCACGTTCGGCGACGCGCTCGCACTGCACGAGCCGGAAACGATCATCAGTTTCGAGGACCATTACTCCTACGCCCACCGAAGCCAAGCCCATGTCTCCAAAGGCCTGCTCCCGCATGTCAGGGCGCTGTCCGAGGCGCACCGGGCCTTCGTCGCGGAACACGGGCTGCGCGACCACGGTTACCTCGCTGAGGGTGAAGGGTCCGAGGGCATTTCGCACGCATTGATGGCTGAACGGTATGCGCTCCCGGGCCAGCTCGTCGTCGGGACAGACTCGCATACGCCGCATAGCGGCGCGCTCGGCTGCCTCGCCTTCGGCGTCGGAACGACGGAGATCGCCAACGCCATGGTGACCGGCGCGGTGCGCCTTGCCGTGCCGGAGACGCTGCTGATCGAGCTGCGCGGGGCCGTTCCTGCCGGCGTAACCGCGAAGGACGTCGTGCTTCACCTGCTGGCTCTTCCAAACCTGAGAGCCGGCGGCGGCATCGGCAAGGTCTTCGAGTTCGCCGGGCCAGGTGTCCTGTCGCTCAACACGGACGAACGCACCACCCTTTGCAACATGACGGCGGAGCTGGGCGGCTTTACCGGCATCGTGATTCCGGACGCCGAGACCGTCCGCTTCCTGGAGGAGCGACGAGGGATCCGCTTCGCCCTTGAGCCCTGGATGTGCAGCGACCCGGGCGCCGCATACGCCGAGACAATCGTCGTCAATCTCGCCGGGTTGTCGCCCATGGTTGCGGCTCCAGGGGATCCAGGTCGCGGGATCAGTCTCGCCGACTTACCCGGACCAGTCAGGATCGACATCGCCTACGGCGGATCCTGCACTGCGGGTAAGCGGGAGGATTTCGACCGCTACCACGAGGTGCTAGCCTGGGCGGCACAGCGGGACCTGGCAGTGCCAGAGACTGTCGCCTTGTTCCTGCAGTTCGGCACGATCGCAGTGCGAGACTACTGCGTCGAGCGCGGGTACATGGATACATTCAGAAAGGTCGGCGCCCAGATCCTGCAACCCTCATGCGGCGCCTGCGCAAACTGCGGCCCAGGCACCTCCACCCGGAAGGACCAAGTCACGGTGAGTGCGATCAATCGTAACTTCCCCGGCCGTGGCGGACCAGGCCAACTCTGGTTGGCAAGCCCGCCGACCGTTGCGGCCAGTGCTGTTGCTGGTGAGCTCGTCTCTTTTGAGGATTTGAAGAAGCGCTTCGCTGGCTTTTCGGAACGTCTCATCAGCGAGTAGCGTCCGTGGTCGGCGCCTTCAAGCTGGACGACTACGCGGGCCGAGTTGGCTGACAAGAGTAGAATGCGGGCAGGGAGGCTCGCCTTTACTCCGCCGCAGCCGCGACCTGCGTAGGGGCGGACAGCGCACCCGCGGCGATCAGCGCGACGATCTCCGCCTCGCTCAGCCCGGCCTCGCGCGCCACCTCCACCCCATGCTCCCCCGCCCGCGGCGGCTGGCGGCGCAGGCCCAGGCGGTTGCCGTCCACCGATACGGGCAGGGCCGGCAGGCCAGCTACGGCCTGCGCGGGCACGCCGCCGGGTGCGCCTTGTGCCCCGGTCAGCTCAGTCGGCAGCAGGCCGCCGGACGCTTGCAGATGTGGGTCCGTAAACAGGTCCGCCGGTTTGGCAATCGGTGCAAAGGGCAGGCCCAGTGCCTCGACCCGCGCCATCAGCTCCGCCTTTGGAAGTGTCGCGAACAGTGCGGCAATGCGCGGCATATAGCGGGACCGGTCGGCGACGCGCTGCGACTGGGTGGTCAGTGCCGGGTCGGCCAGCAGATCATCCAAGCCGAACGCGACGCAGAAGCCGCGCCATTGCGTTTCCGTCACTACGCCGACGAACACCTGCGCGCCCTCTTCGGCGGTGTCGAACACGTCGTATACCGACCAGGGCTTGCCCATTGCCGGGTCGGCGAAGGGGGGCGGGTCGCGGCCAGTGATAGCGGCGCCCGCCATGTGCTGCCCCACCAGCACCATGTTGGTCTCGAACAGCCCGGACTGCACGTGGGCGCCGCGGCTGGTAATGTCCCGCTCCCGCAAAGCCGCCATCACGGCGATCACGCCGAACAGCCCGCCCATCACGTCGTTGACGGAGGCGCCGGTCCGCAGCGGGCGCCCGGGCGGCCCGGTCATGTAGGCCAGGCCACCCATCATCTGTACGACCTCGTCCAGCGCCGCGCGGTGCTCGTAGGGACCCGGCAGGAAGCCCTTGCAGGAGCAATACACCAGCCGCGGGTTGAGGGCGGACAGCTCGGCGTAGCCCAGGCCCAGCTTGTCCATCGCACCGGGCCGGAAGTTCTCCACCAGCACGTCCGCGTCAGCCACCAGGCGGCGCGCGAGGGCAATCCCCGCTGGCTGCTTCAGGTCCAGGCAGATGCTGCGCTTGTTGCGGTTGAAGGTCGGGAAGAACCCAATGGCGGCCCCAGTCAGGCGCCGCGTGTTGTCGCCGTCCGGGCCGG
Source organism: uncultured Acetobacteraceae bacterium (assembly GCA_937873175.1). Classification (GTDB taxonomy): domain Bacteria; phylum Pseudomonadota; class Alphaproteobacteria; order Acetobacterales; family Acetobacteraceae; genus CAHJXG01. The sequence continues at coordinate 8,520 of CALMVT010000521.1, forward strand.
GCTCCACCTTCACCACGTCGGCGCCCAGATCGGCCAGGACCATGGCGCAGCTTGGCCCCATGATCATGTGGCTGAACTCCAGCACGCGCATGCCGCGAAGCGGGGAGGCGGCTTGCGTGTCGCCGAGCGGGGAAGGGGCATTCGTCATGGCGTCCTCCATCATGTGGCCCGTGCGGGGCGATAAGTCCGGGGCAGGCCGGCAGCGGCGACGCGCCCTTGCATGGGCTCGTCCGGTAGCCCGTCGTGCAAGGCGTTGCGCGCCGTGATCAGCGCCGGAAGGTCGATGCCGGTGTCGAAGCCTTCGGACTCCAACAGGAACACCAAATCCTCCGTTGCAGCGTTGCCGACCGATCCCGGCGCGAAAGGGCAGCCGCCCAGTCCGGCCAGCGCCGCGTCGAAGCCGCGCACGCCCTCCTCCAAGGCGGCCAGCACATTGGCCATTGCGGTGCCCATAGTGTCGTGCAGGTGCAGATTGCCGAAGCGATCCGCACCGACTTCCGCCCGCACCGCACGCACGAGGCGACGGATGACGCGCGGGCTGGCATAGCCCAGCGTGTCTGCCAGCATGACCTTATCCGCGCCGGCCCCCATCAGCGCGGCCGCCAGCGCCACCACGTCCGCTTCCGGCACGTGACCCTGGAGGGAGCAGCCGAACGCGGTCGAAATGCCGCCCTCGACGATCGGTGCGCCGGGACCAAGCGTGCACGCCCAGGACGCAACCCGGCCCAGTTCCGCCACCTGTTCCGCACGGGACCGGCGGACATTGCTGCGGCTGTGCAACTCGCTGGCCGACACCGGCATGATGATCGCATTCGCCCCCGCAGCAGCCGCGTTCTGCGCGCCGCGCAGATTGGGCGCCAGCGCCACAACATGCAGCGCCGGGTGGGCAACGCGGACGGCTCGCACGACCTCTGCCGCGTCCGCCATCTGCGGCATCGCGGCAGGCGGCACGAAGCTGGCCACCTCCATTTCCGTCACACCAGCGCCGGCCATGGCGGCAATCCAGCGCAACTTGGCGGCCGTTGGCATCACGGAGCGGGCCATCTGCAGCCCGTCACGCGGGCCGACCTCGCGCACAGTGACCGTTTCTGTTCTAGGCGTTCCCATGCGGGCCATCATGGCTCCGCTTGCCGCGGCGGAGAAGCGCCAGTTGGCGGGGGCAGCGTCCGCGGACGGCGGAAGCTAGGCCAGTAGACGATCCCTCAACAGCCGGGCCGGGGCAGGCAGGGCGGCAGCAGGACGCGCCACGAGGCGCAAGGCTCGCTGCGCCCAGGCGTCAGATAACAGCACCCCATGGATGTTCAGCGCCGCCGCGTAGGGCTGGATCAGCCCTTCCGGCATCACCGCGGCCCCGCATCCGGCCGCCACGAGGCAGCGCGCGGCGTCCATGCTGGCCACATGAAGCCGATAGTGCGGCTGCCGCCCCAATGCCTCCGCTGCCCCAGCCAGAAGATGTGCCAGGGCGCCATTAAGCTGGACGCCGATCAGCGTCCCGTCCAGCACTTCGGCGAAGCTAACGTGCGGGCGAGACGCGAGGGGGTGCCCGATCGGAACGGCAACCATCAACCGGTCGGTCCGCCAGGCATGTGCGTCGAGTCCGGCCGGCACCGCCCCTTTGGACGTCACCAGGCCCAGGTCGGCTCGGCCTTCCGTCAAGTCGTGCAGGATAGCGGCGCTGTTGTCCTCCTGTAGCTCCACCATGATGCCAGGATGGGTGCCGCCGAAGGCAGCGATGACGATGGCCACGCCCTGCCCGGCGATGGCGGATGGCGTCGCGTGCAGCCGCACACTACCGCGCCCACCCGCGGCAAAGGCGGCCATGTCGTCGCCCATGCGGCCCGACAAATCCAGCAACGCCCGGGCGTGCCGGGCGAATGCTTCCCCCGCTGAAGTGGGCCGCACCCCGCGGGCGTTGCGACGCAGCAGCGCCAGCCCATGCGCGGCCTCTAGCACCTGCAGCCGCTTGGCCGCGGCGGACACGGCGATGCCGCAACGCTCGGCAGCCCGGGCAATGCTGCCCAGCTCGATGGCGGCGAGCAGGATACGCAGCGTGGTCCAGTCGGGCGGTGGGCCAGTCATGCGCGACAGGATGGACGCGCGGCATCTTCGGTGGAAGGCACCCCTTGGCGGATCAAGCACGGACGCGGCATATGGCGCGGCGACCGGGGCGAACCCGGCGGGTATGAGGGAGGCGAAGATGATGAGACGGCGCAACTTGCTGACAGCCGGGGCTGCAGCTTTGGCCATGCCGCATGTGGCGCGGGCACAGAACAGCCAAGTGCTGCGCTTCATCCCGCAAGCCGATCTGGCCATCCTGGATCCGACGATCACCACCGCAACCGTCACCCGCAACCACGCCTTTGCGGTGTTCGACACGCTATACGGGCTGACACTGGCGGGGGAGCCAGTGCCCGAGATGGCGGAAGGCCACCAGGTGGACGACGACGGGCGGCGCTGGACGATTCGGCTGCGTGACGGCCTACGCTTCCATGACGGCACGCCGGTGCTCGCGTCGGATTGCGTCGCCAGTCTGCGCCGCTGGGGTCGGCGGGACCCATTCGGCAAGACCCTGATGGCCGCTACTGACGACCTGTCTGCCCCTGACGACCGAACGATTCTATTCCGTCTTAAGGCGCCCTTCCCGCTGTTGCCGCTGGCCTTGGCCAAGACCGTGCCCGGCGCGCCGCTGATGATGCCGGCCCGGGTCATCCCTGCCGAGGCCGGCACCGCCGTGACGAAGATGGTCGGCAGCGGGCCCTACCGTTTCCTTGTGGACGAGCGCGTGCCGGGTGCCCGCGTCGCCTATGCCCGCTTCGACGACTACGCGCCCCGTTCGGGCGGCACGCCCGGCCTGTCCTGCGGGCCAAAGGTCGCGCATTTCGACCGCATCGAGTGGCAGGTCGTGCCGGATGCCAACACGGCCTTGTCGGCAATCCGGCGCGGCGAGGTGGATTGGTGGGAGCGCCCGATCCCCGACCTGCTGCCGCTGGCACGGGCCGACAAGGAACTGTCGGTGGAAGTCACCAACAAGGCGGGCACCATCGCCTTCCTGCAGTTCAATCATCTCTATCCGCCCTTCGATAACGTGGCGGTCCGGCGCTTGGTGCAGTCCGCCATCAGCCAGGCGGACATCGCGGAAGCCATCGGCGGCTCCGACCCCGCCCTGCGCGGCGGCAAGGTTGGCATCTTCCTCCCCGGCGGACCCATGGCGAGCGATGCCGGGCTGGAAGCGCTGGCGGGCCGCACCGACTTCGAGGCGCTGAAGCGCGAGCTGGCGGCGGCGGGCTACAAGGGGGAGCCCGTGGTGATGCTGGTCGGCACCGACAGCCCAGTGAACAACGCCGCAAGCGAGGTGCTGGGCGACACGCTGCGCCGCATGGGTTTCAACCTGGACTATGTTTCGACCGACTGGGGCAGCGTGGTCCAGCGCCGCGCCAGCCAGCAACCGCCTGACAAGGGTGGCTGGAACCTGTTTGCTGTCAGCGCGGACGGCGACTTCTTCGGGGACCCGACTGTGGCACCCGCCATACGCGCGAACGGCCGCGACGCTTGGATCGGCTGGCCGACCAGCCCTCGGCTGGAGGAGCTCTACGCCGCCTGGTTCCGTGCCCCGGACCAGGTCGCGCGCCAGGCAGTCGCGCGGGAGATGCAGGAGCAGACATTACGGGACGTGCCCTATGTCATGCTGGCGCAGGTGTTCCTTCCCACCGTGCTGCGGAGGAACGTGACAGGGGTGCTACCGGGGTTTCCGAAGTTCTGGAACGTGCGCCACGCTTAGAGAACCGGACGCCGGGGAACTGACAGAACTGCGGAAAAGCTCTACGCATGTTGGGGCGAGCCCTGACGGAACCGCCATCGCACTTCTACGAACGGTTCTGATGCTAAATGGTTGCTGGAACTGGTGCCGTTGCCTGGGTAGCGTCCCGCCCCCACTTCTTTGCTGGCGAGGGTGGGAGGTGCCACCCTAGCGCTACCTCCCAGAGGTTAGACGCTGTGGTTGGTCCGGTTTGTGAGAGCAAACCAAACGGACCTGCACGGTTTATCGCACCCCTATGCCGCAATGTATGGTCAGAGGATGTTCTGTCATGGCAACGGATTGTCTCTGCTTTTCACCATGAAAAAGCGGTGGCACTTGTTGGGTACCGGGTTTTGAGGCCAGGACCGGGAAGTTGGGCTGCGAGCACCTGGTGCGCGAGCGAAAGCGGGAGTAGCTGACCGGCTCGCACGAGGAGCTTTGGTCATGGCGGCATCCGACCTGATCAACCTTTCGGGCCTGATCGGTCCGTCAAGGTTTGACGAACTTCAGCACGAACTCGTCTTTCGGCTGCGGCGGGTCCGGCGTGTTCCGATCGCGCGGGTCGTTGGGATTGCGCAGGAAGCTCGCCTCTGCTTGCAGTTTGAAGCCTGCAGCCTCGAGTTCCTT
>CALMVT010000522.1 GCA_937873175.1 uncultured Acetobacteraceae bacterium
GGCGTTGGCGGCAGCGGAGGCGGCGGTTGCGCAATTGCCGGTTCCGGCGCAGATGGGGCTGGCGCGGGCGGGGCTGGCGCAGGGACGGGTGGCGTGGGCGCCGGCGGCCTTGGCGGGGAAGCAGGCGCGGGCGCGCGTTGGGCCGGGGTCGGCGCGGACTCGAACTGCACGGTCACGGCTGGCGCCTCGGCGTCCGTTTCCGGCGGCAAGCGGGGCCGCAGGGTCGCAACAACCGCGAACAGCACTGCGGCATGAAGCAGAAAGGAGAGCGCGCCGCCGCGGCGCAGGGTCGGACTCATGGCGGCAGGAGCGGCTTCCGCGCCCCGGGTCCTAGCCGCGGCCCTGGCGGCGGGGAACGGCGGCAGCCGGGGGTTGGGCGGCCGGAGGCTGGGCGGCGCCGGGCGGCGGCGTCGTCGCGGGTTTGGCGGCGGCGGATCCGCCGGTCTGCTCCGCCAGCAGCGCCACCTTGGTGAAGCCGCCTTGCGTGATCGTCGCCATCACCTCCAGCACACGGCCGTAGTTGATGCCCTTGTCGCCCCGCACGAAGATGCGGCGGTCCGCTTTGTGGTCGGACACCGCTTGCAACTTGCCGACCAGCTCCGGCAGGGTTGCCTCCGCGTCCTGCAGGTAGATCTTGCCCTCCGCGTTCACCGACACGGTCAGGGGATCGGCGTCCTGGTTCAACGGCGCGGCGCTGGTCTTGGGCAGGTCCACCGGCACGCCGGAGGTCATCAGCGGGGCGGCCACCATGAACACAATCAGCAGCACCAGCATCACGTCCACGAGCGGCGTCACGTTGATCTCGGCAAGCGGACGGTAGCGGCCCCTGCCCCGCCTGGTGGTCGGCCCGGCCACCCTCAGACCCTTTCTTCGGACTGGCGGGACAGGATGGCGGCGAACTCCGACCCGAAGCCCTCCATGCGTGCGGCGAAGCGGGACAGGTCGTTGCTGAGCTTGTTGTAGGCCAGCACCGCCGGGATCGCCGCGACCAGGCCGATGGCGGTGGCGAACAACGCCTCCGCGATGCCGGGCGCCACCACGGACAGGTTGGTGTTGCGGCTGGTCGCAATGGCCGAGAAGCTGCGCATGATGCCCCAAACGGTGCCGAACAGGCCGATGAACGGCGCGGTGGAGCCGACTGAGGCCAGGAACACCATCCAGCGCTCCATGCGGTCCATCTCGCGCTGGATGGTGACGGCCACCGTGCGGTCCACGCGGTCCCGCACGCTGCCGCGGCTCATGTCGACTCCGGCGACCCGGGCGCTGCGCCGCCATTCGCCCATCGCGGCGCCGAACACGGCGGCAAGCGGATGGGTCGGCTTAGCGCCCTCCCCCTCATACATGTCGTCCAGGCTGCCACCCGACCAGAACCGGTCCTCGAACCCGTCCGCCGCCCGGTTGGCCCGGCGCAGCGTCATGACCTTCTCGAACACGATGGCCCAAACCCAGACGCTGGCGAGCAGCAGCAGGACCAGCACGATCTTGACCACCAGGTCCGCTTGCAGGAACAGCCCAACAACGGACATGTCGCCGACTACTTGCATGTTCGCCGCTTGCATGTTCGCCGCATCCACCGCACGATCCAACTCAGACTCCTTCCGTTTTGCCGGCCAGCGCCGCGCGCCAACGGTCCGGAATCCGCGCCGGCCGCCCGTCCGCCTGCCGCACGCAGGCGAGCTTGATGCCCAAGGCCGCCACCGCCTGCCCGGCGACCTCGAACCGTTGCTGCACGTTTACGGACGCGCCCCCCATCGCCCATGGACCCGTCACCACGACGAGTTCCTCGTCGAGCCGTGCCGGCCGCAGGTAGCCTATCTCCGCGCGCCGCACCACGAAAGATAGCCCGTGCCCGGCGGCCAGTTCCGCATGCGGCACGCCGGCTTCCCGCAGCGCCTCAGTCCGCGCACGTTCCGCAAAGGCCAGATAGCGCGCGTGGTAAACGACGCCGCCGGCATCGGTGTCCTCGTAGTAAACCCGCAAGCACAGGCGGTAGGTCGTCACTCCGGAGAAGCCGGGTCAACGGCCTGGTCGCGCAGCAGGTCGAGCTGCGGCTGATTGCTCGGGGGCGCCAGGCCCAGATGACGCCACCCTGCCTCCCCCAGCATCCGGCCGCGGCTGGTGCGGAGGATCATGCCTTCCTGGATCAAGTAGGGTTCGATCACGTCTTCCAGCGTGTCGCGCGCTTCCGCCAGGGCGGCGGCCAGGGTTTCGACTCCGACCGGGCCGCCCGCATGGTGCTCGGCGATGCGGCGCAGGTAGCGGCGGTCCATGGCGTCAAGGCCCAGGCGGTCCACTTCCAGCCGGGTCAGCGCCGCGTCGGCCATCGCGCGGTCCACCGGGTTCTGCCCCGCGACCGTCGCGAAGTCCCGCACCCGGCGTAGCAAACGCCCGGCGATGCGCGGCGTGCCGCGGGACCGGCGCGCGATCTCCGCCGCGCCCTCCGCCGTTAGGTTAAAGCCGAGCTTCTCCGCGCCGCGCGCCACGATCAGTTCGAGTTCGGCATAGGTGTAGAAGATCAGCCGCAGCGGGATGCCGAAGCGGTCGCGCAGCGGCGTTGCCAGCAGCCCGGCGCGCGTCGTGGCGCCCACCAGGGTGAACGGCGACAGGTCGATCCGCACGCTACGCGCGGCCGGGCCTTCGCCGATGATGAGGTCGAGCTGGAAATCCTCCATCGCGGGATACAGCACCTCCTCGATGGCGGGCTGCAGCCGATGGATCTCGTCGATGAACAGCACGTCGCGCGGCTGCAGGTTGGTGAGGATGGCAGCCAAGTCGCCGGCCCGCTGGATCACGGGTCCGGAGGTCGCGCGGAACCCCACGCCCAGCTCCCGCGCCACGATCTGCGCCAGCGTCGTCTTGCCGAGGCCCGGCGGCCCGTGCAACAGCACGTGGTCCATCGCCTCCGCCCGGCCGCGGGCGGCTTGGATGAAGATGCGCAGGTTCTCCCGGCTGGCCTTCTGCCCGATGAACTCGGCAAGCGTCTGGGGGCGGAGGCTCGCCTCCCCGGCGTCGTCCTCCCCGCGAACGGGGTCGAGGGTGCGGTCGTCGCTCATCTAACGGTTGTCACTCATTTGATCGCCAGTTCCCGCAGGCTGTCGCGGATCACCTGGTCAAGCCCGGCGCCCTCCCCCAGCCCGGCCATGATCCGCACCACGACGGGATAAGCCTCCGACCGGCGGTAGCCGATGTTGACCAGGGCGGACAACGCGTCCGCCTCCGTGCCGCCCTCGGGCGCGACGAGGATGGCAACTCCGGGTCCGGTCGGCATGGTGCCCGCCTTGTCGCGAAGCTCGCTCAGCAGCCGGATCGCCAGCTTGGCGCCGACGCCCGGCGCGCGGGTCAGGCTGGCTCGGTCGCCGGCGGCGATGGCGTTGATCAGGTCGCTTGGGGACAGCACGGACAGGATGCTCAACGCGACCTTGGCGCCGACGCCTTGGATGGTGAGCAGCAGGCGAAACCAATCGCGCTCCGCCGGGTCGGCGAAGCCGTAAAGGGTGATGGCATCGTCCCGCACGTGCGTCTCGATCAGCACGCGCGCCACCGCCGGCGCGGACGGCAGCGCCGCGAGCGTGCGGGTGGACGCCTGCACCAAGTAGCCCACGCCGTTCACGTCGATGATGCAGCTCCCGGCGTCCAGCGCATCGACCCGGCCATGCAGCAGCGCGATCACGCCATAACCGTGCCGGCCACGACGCGGAGCCGGGTGGCGCGGTGGTGGGCGTGGCAGATCGCGACGGCCAGCGCGTCGGCCGCGTCCGCCCGGCGCAGCGTGGCGCCGGGCAGCAAACGGCGGACCATCAGCGCCACCTGCTCCTTGGTGGCCCCCCCGGTGCCGACGACCGCCTGCTTCACGCCCATCGCGCCGTATTCCGAAACCAGGATGCCCGCCATCGCCGGCGCCAGCAGCGCGACCCCGCGGGCGTAGCCGAGCTTCAAGGTCGCGGTGCCGTTGCGGTTCACGTAGGTTTCCTCCACCGCCGCCTCGTCCGGGCGGTGCTCCCGGAACAGCAGGGTGAGCGCGTCGTGCAGGAATTTCAGGCGGTGCGGCACGCTGTCCGTGTTGTCGGTGGCGATCACGCCGTCCGCGACGTGACGCAGCCGGTTGCCGTGCACGTCGATCACGCCCCAGCCGGTGAAGCGCAGCCCCGGGTCGATCCCCATCAAGCGTGCGCCCGCCCCCATCAGGCCGACAGTGCCTGCAGCACAGCGTCCGGGATCTCGAAGTTGGCATAAACGTTCTGCACGTCGTCGTTGTCCTCCAGCGCGTCGATCAGCTTGAGCAGGCTGGCCGCGCGCTCCTGGTCGAGCGTGACCGTCGTGCCGGGCCGCCAATCGAGCTTTGCGCTGGCGGCCGGGCCGAACCGGGCTTCCAGCGCGTCACGCACCGCCTGCCAATCGTCGGGGGCGCAGGTGACTTCGTGCCCCTCCGGCCCGCTTTCGACGTTGTCGGCCCCGGCCTCGATGCCGGCTTCCAGCATGGCATCGGCGGTGGCGGCCTCCGGCAAGTATTGGATGACGCCCAGGCGCGTGAACATGAAGGCGACCGAGTTGGTTTCCCCCAGGGTGCCCCCGTGCTTGTTGAAAGCGGCGCGCACGTCGGAAGCGGTGCGGTTGCGGTTGTCGGTCAACGCTTCCACGATCACGGCGACGCCCGCGGGGCCATAGCCCTCGTAACGCACGTCTACGTAATCCTCGCCACCCGCGGCGCCGGTCGCCTTTTTCACCGCGCGCTCGATGGTGTCGCGCGGCATGTTGGCGCCGCGCGCTTCCGCCATGGCGGCGCGCAGCCGCGGGTTGGCGGCGGGATCAGGCAGGCCGATGCGGGCGGAGACGGTGATCTCGCGGATCAGCTTGGCAAACTGCCGGGCGCGCCGGGCGTCCTGCGCGCCCTTCCGGTGCATGATGTTCTTGAACTGGCTATGGCCGGCCATCGCGCGGTGGTCTCTGTTCCTACGGGGTCAAGCAGTGGTGTAGCAGCCGCGCCCCGGAGTCGGAACCTAATCTCCGGCGCGGGCGGTTCGGTTGAGTGTACTTGATCGCCAGAAACGGCAAGCTTGGAACATGCGATTCCTGTTGCGGACGCCTGGCCGAACGGGCGACGCTGACCAGAATGACACCGGGCCACCCGGGACGATCCAGGCGGAGGGAAGCGCGTCATGCGAGACATGGCGGCCGAGGCCTTTCATGGGACGGTGACGGCCACTCCCCCGCGATGCCTGCCAGTCACCCGGCGCACCGCGATGCTCGCGGCCTGCTCCGTGCTTGCCGTCCCGAAGATCGTCCGCGCAACAGAAACCACTAAAATCGGGCAGATGGCCCCGCTCACCGGCCCGGCGGCGGAGGCCGGCCAGCGCCAGGTGAACGGCGCGAAGCAGGCAGTCGAGGTGATCAACGCCGCGGGCGGCGTCCTCGGCTGCCCCGTTGAGCTGTTCGTCGAGGATGACCAGAGCACGAACTCGGGCGGCGTCCTGGCCTTTTCGCGCTTGGCCGCGCGCGGCGACCTGGTCGGCTTCCTTGCGTCTCAACGGTCCACGCTGCTGCACGCCATCGCGCCCGACGTTCAGAAGATCGCCAAGCCGACCATCATGGGCGGCACCGATCCTACCCTGACCCACCTGGGCTACCGTTGGATGTTCCGTATACGGCCCAACGACCGCTATTCGGCCCGGGTGATCGCCGATTTCGGCACGACGGCGCTGAAAAAGTGGAACTGGGCGATCATCCATTCCACGGACGCCTTTGGCAGCAGTGCCGTGCGCACGCTGGCCGACGCGCTGGACAAGCTCGGCACGAAGCCCGTGCTGACCCAGGGCTACGCCAACCAGCAGCCGGACTTCACGGCGGCGGTGCTGGCGATCAAGCAGTCCGGCGCCGATGTCATTTGCAGCTACTGCACGTTCGAGAACAATGTGGCGCTGTTCGCACGTCAACTGCGCCAGCTCGGCGTCGGCGCCGCTTGGATCGGCTCGCCCACTATCAGCTACGCGACATCGCTCAAGCTAGCCGGCAACGCGCTGCATGGCACATACGGCGTCACCAATTTCGTGGCAGACGCGAACTCGGAAGCGCGCGGCTTCGCCGACCGCTACCAGCAGCTCTACAAGGAGAAGGCCGACCCGAGTTCGGCTTGGACCTACGACGGACTGTTGATACTCGCCGGTGCAATCAACAAAGCGGGCAGCACCGATCCCGAGAAGGTTCGGAACGCGGTTCTCGCGACCCAAGGGTTCAAGGGGGTTGAAGGCGAGTATAGGTTCGACGAGAACGGCGACGGCCTGCACGGATACAACATCGTGCGGGATGAGAACGGCCGCATCGTCTTCAACGGCCACGTCGAGTTCACCGATTGAGTCAGGCCGGCATCGCCTGCGACAGCCGCCCGCCCTGCCGCAGCGGCTCCACGCTGACCGCCAGCCCCGTGCGGTCATCCGTCACCACGAACAGCCCGCACAGCGTCGCCTCTCCGCTCGCGGGCTGCATGCGCTCGCCGGGCATCTTGGACCAGAAGCGGGCGGCGGCGCCCTCCTTGGCCATGCCGATCACGCTGTCGTAGTCGCCGCACATGCCGGCATCCGACTGGAACGCGGTGCCGCCCGGCAAGATCTGGTGGTCGGCCGAAGGGCAATGCGTGTGGGTGCCGACCACGAGCGACACGGCGCCGTCAAAGGAATGGGCATAGGCCATCTTCTCGCTCGTCGCTTCCGCGTGGAAATCGGCCACGATTGCCGACACGCTGGCGCCCAGCTTGAAGCGGGCCAGCAGTTCCGCCGTGCCGCGGAACGGGCAATCCAGGGCGTCCATGAACAGCCGGCCCATGGCGTTCAGCACCAGTGCCCGCCGCCCGTCCGCCAGCACCGCCACAAACGACCCGGCGCCCGGCGTGCCCGGCGGAAAGTTCAGCGGACGGATCACCCGCGGCTCCTGCGCGATGTAAGGGATCAGCTCCCGCCGATCCCAGGAATGGTTGCCGAGCGTGATCACGTCGGCGCCGGCGGCGAACAGGGCCTGCGCCATCTCGGGCGCCAGGCCGAAGCCGTGGCTGGCGTTCTCCCCATTCACCACCACGAGATCCGCAAGCAGCCCTGCGCGCAGCCGCGGCAGGGCGGCGGCCACGGCGTCCCGGCCGGACCGCCCGACAACGTCGCCCAGAAACAAGATGCGCATGGTCAGTCCTTCGGAAGCATGAGGCCGCGCTCGGTCGCGACGGCGTGGAGCGGGATGTCATGCGCCTCCGCCGCCACGCAGTCCACGCGCTGCGCCGCGAAGGCGCAGCCGATGGCGGTGTGGCCGGGCAGGCCGGCAAGGGTGCGGTCATAGAAGCCGCCGCCATAGCCCAGGCGCCGGCACCCGCCGTCAAAGGCCAGCAGCGGCACGAGCAGCAGATCGGGCGCCATAGGTTCGCCGGCCGGCCGGACCGTGCCGAATCGTTCGCGGATCAGCACGTCGCCAGGCCGCCAACGCTGGAAACTCAGAGGGTTGCCACGTGCCGGCGTCACCGGAAGCACAATTGAATTGCCCCGGCCAGCCAGGGCCAGCAGCAGCGGGCGGATGTCGATCTCACCGGCCAAGGGCCAGAATCCGGCGATCACCGAGCGGGGCCGGAACCGCCAGCCCGCCAGGAGCCGCCCGGCCAGGTGCGTGCCGAGCGCCGGGTCCTGTCCCGCCCGGGCGGCGATGGCGGCGGCGCGTTGCTGCTGCTTGCTGTGGATCATGGAGGAATACGGAGCCACCCTGGCCGTTGGCGTCTCACCCTCCCGAAGCCTGCTTGCGCAGGTGGGCGCCGGTTACCATGACCACGATCACAGCAGTGCCAGCTCCCAAGGGAGTGCTTATTGGCCCCGGGGGTGTAGTACCTGACGCACCGGGCAGCCCCGCCCGACCTATTTAGTGTCTCTCCAGCGTCGCTGCAATCTCCTCGGCGCGGTCGGCCAGCGCCGACAGGCGGTCGTTAAGCGCGCCGTCCTCCGCCGTGATCGGCCGGGTGCGGCGCAGCGCCGCCATTTCCAGCTTCAAGTCGTGCAGCTCGTCCGCCATCAGCAGCGCGGCCTGCACCAGCAGCCGCGCTTCGCCGCTTTGGCTGCCGAGCGCCCTGATCCGGTCCACCCGCGACTCGACCTGCTCGGCCATGGCCTGCAGGTGCTGCTCCTGCCCGTCCGCGCAGGCGACGGTGTAGGCGTAGCCGTTGATCTTCACGGTAAGCTGGGCCATTGCCGCGATTCCCTATTTTTCGAGCGCGCGGCGCAGTTGCGCGATCAGGCCGTCGAGCCGGGCGGCGACCTCGGTGGCCACCGGGTCGGGCGCGTTGGCTTGCTGGGCGATGCGCGCCAGCGCGGCTTCCAGCCGTTCGGCGGGATGGACGGTTTGGGCCGGTTGGGTGTTGTTATCCATGGCTCTGCCCCGGGGCTTCGTTCCGACTTGAACAGAAAGCGTGTAACCGCTTGAACGTCAAGCATGGTGCTTCCGCCGGCTGTTGTCATCCATGGCCTGCCGCACGCCCGCGCGGCGCTGGCGCCGGGGCGCGCGGTGACCTTGCTCTCCGCGCCGGGCGCGCCGTCCTACGCCGGCGCGGCCTGGTGG
>CALMVT010000523.1 GCA_937873175.1 uncultured Acetobacteraceae bacterium
GGCCCGCGCGGCGCAGGGCGCGGGCGCGCGCATCCACGCCGGCAGCCCGGTGCTCCGCATGGAGCGGGCGGGCGGCGGCTGGCGCGTCGCCACGCCGGGCGGCAGCGTGACCGCGGATCGGCTGGCGTTGTGCACGAACGGCTACACGGACAAGCTCTGGCCGGGGCTGCGGCGCTCGATCGTTCCTGTGTGGAGCATGATCGCCGCTACCGAGCCGCTGCCGGACGCGCTGGCAGCGCAGGTGATGCCGAGCCGGTCCGTGCTGTTCGAGGTGGCCGCCATGACGGTCTATTACCGGCTGGACGCCGCGAACCGCCTGCTGATGGGCGGCCGGTCGCCGTCGCGCGACACAGGCGACCGCCGGGCGTTCCAGTACCTGATCGACTACGCGGAGGGCCTGTGGCCTCGGTTGAAGGGCACGGGGTGGTCGCATTTCTGGAACGGCCAGCTTGCCGTCACCACCGACCATTACCCGCATTTCCACGAGCCGGCGCCCGGCGTGCTTGCGGCGCTCGCCTACAACGGCCGCGGCGTCGCGATGGCGACGGCCATGGGCACGCAGATTGCCGCGCGCATCCTGGGCGCTGCGCCCGACGCGCTGGACATGCCGATCACCGACCTTCGCGAAATCCCGTTCCACGGCCTGTGGCGAAGCGCGCTTGCCGCCCGCATGGCGTACGGCCGCATCCGGGACAGCCTGGGTCTGTGATCAGAATTCCAGCAGGTTGTCGCGGAACTGCTCGTGGCCGTATGCCTTGCGCACCAGGCCGCGCTTCTGCAGCGCTGGAACCAGCCCGTCCTCGATCTCCGCCACTGAGCGCCGGCTGATGTTCGGCATCGAGAACAGGAAGCCGTCGCCGCCTGCTTCCTGCATCGCCTCCGCCATCTGCGCCGCGACGCCGTCCGGCGTGCCCACCAGTTCCACCGATCCGCCGTCGCTGTTGTAGGCCGCGACCGCCTGCCGCAGCGTGCGGTTGCCGGCCTTGCGCTTGAAGTCGTCCAGCGTTTGCTGGTGGCCGTTGGTGGTGAGTTGGCCTACGGGCGCGTCCAGGTCGAACTGCGCGAAGTCGATGTTGGTGATCTTGCCCAGGAAGGCCAGCTTGCGGTCCACCTGGGCCGCCACCTGCGCGGCGCGGCGGGCTTTCAGCGCCTGCGCGTCCTCCTCCGTTTCCGCCACGATCGGCGCGACTAGGAATAGCACCTTCATCGTTGCCGGGTCGAGGCCCTGCGCCCGGCGGCGCGCGCGCACGTCGTCCCGGTAGGCCCGCATCGCATCCGTGCCCTTGACGCTGGCCACAACCGTGTCGGCGTGCCGGGCGGCGAATTGACGGCCGCGGGGCGAGCCGCCGGCCTGCGCGATCACCGGCCGGCCCTGCACGCAGGGGCCGGAGTTCAGCGGGCCGCGCGACGCATACCAACGGCCCTTGAAGTCCACTTGGCGCACCTTGGCGTGGTCCACCAGCTTTCCGCTCTCGGCGTCCGCCACCAGGGCGCCCGGCTCCCATGAGTCCCAGAGCTGGCCCACGAGGTCCATGTACTCGTCAGCCATGTCATAGCGCAGATCGTGGTCCGGCATCCCGTCGAGGCCGAAGTTGCGCGCGGCGAAGTCGGAGCTGCCCGTCACCATGTTCCAGCCGATCCGCCCGGCCGATACCTGGTCCAGCGTCGCCACCAGCCGCGCCAGCAAATAGGGCGGGTAGGCGAAGGTCGCAAAGGTGGGCACGATGCCGATCCGGCTGGTCGCCGCCGCCATCAGGCTGGCCACCACGGACGGGTCCTGCCGCGGCACGGCAATGCCGTGGTGGAGGTAGATCTCGCGGGACGCGGCGTAGCTTTCGCCGATGTAGGAGGAGTCTTCCAGCAGGATGTAATCGAAGCAGGCGCGTTCCAGCGCCTGCGCCACATCGATGAACAGCTTCGGCTGCATCCAGCTTTCGCCGATGCGCCCGGTCCAAGGCTCTCCCCACGCCTGCGCGCTCGATCCTTGGAGGAACAGGCCCAGGTGGAACGGCTCGGTCTGCAAGGCTTCACCTCCTTGTCCGCGTGACGACGCAGGACGCGACGCCATGCCATTGGGCGGGGGGCAGATTTGGTTGGCTTCGGCGCTCCCGCCGTGCGCTCTTTTTCCCGGATCAGGGACGCTCGGGCCGGGCGGCGGCTTGGCCGGCCGCGGGCGGGAGGGATTGCAGCCGGGTGCGCGCTTCCTCGTCGCCAAGGCTGAGGCCGCGGCGATACCAAAGCGCCGCCAGCACCGGGTCGGGGCTGAGGCCAACAACGCCGATCCCAGCAAGGATCGCCGCGTCGTAAGTCTTTCCCATCGCCGTCGCCGCATGGGCGGAGCCTGCGGAGGCGGCACGATCATATAGCAGGCGCGCGGCCGAGATGTCGCCGCGTTGCAGCAAGGCATCGCCGCGGCGGATCATCGTCTCGGTCAGCGCGGTGGCAGCCGGGTCCTGCACCCGGCTCGGCATGACGGGAGCCGCAGCTGAGGGGACCGCCGCAACGGTTGTGTTGTCGCGCGAAGCGGGTGCCGCAGGAGCGGGGGCCGGGGCAGCATGGGCAGACTCGACCGAAGCGGCCGGCGCCGTGCTGGCGGTAGAAGGCGAGGCCTCAGGCTGTGCGTCAGTCGGGGATGGCTGCGCAACCGCACGGTCCTCTGGCTCGCGCGGTTCCGCCGGGCGGGCTTCCGCGTCGGCAGCTTCTTTCTTGGCATGGTCGGCCTGGGCCTGCTGCTCGGCAAGCTGCGCCTTGGCGGCGGCGAGCTGCTGCTCGACCACCGCCTGGTCCGCCTGCGCGCGGTCGGCCTGCGCTTGCAGAGATTGCAGTTGCTGCTCAGCGGCGCTGCGCCGCTCCTCAAGCTGGTTGAGCTGCGCCTGGGCGTCCGTAAGCTGCTTGCCAACCTCTGCGCCGGTGTTCTGCGCGTCCTCGGCCTGGCGCTGCAGCGTTGTAAGCTGCTGCTCGGCTGCTTTCGCCTGCTGCGCGGCGCGCTCCACCTGGGCGTTCGTGTCCGCCAGCCGCTTTTGCGCCGCTTCCGCGTCGGCCCGGATTTGCTGCAGCGCTGCCTCGGCCGCGGCGACATCCGCAGGGCGGGGCACCGCGTCCTGCGTGGGCGGTGCGGGCGGTTGGCCCGGCGCCGCTTCCTGCGCAGGCGTGGTATCGGTTTCCTCGCTGTTGTCGGCCAGTTGCTGCGGACGGGCGGCCGTGCCCATCCTGCGCTCCACGGGGGCGCCGGGCAGCGTGGCGGTGGTCAAAACCGCATTGGCAACCATGCCGGACCCGGCGTCCGCCCTGGCCCCCTTCAGCCGGCTTTGTAGCTCGCGGATTGCCCGATCATTCTCGATAAGCGTGCGCCGCAGATCGGCGCTGGCCGGGCTGGACGCGTCGGCCTTGGCGGACGGCGCCCGGTCGGCGGTGGCTGGCGGCCCTTGACCGGCCTCGGCCTTGGCGACCGGGAGCGGGGCTGCGGCCCGGGCCCCCTGCTCCGGCGGGCCGAGGAACTGCAGGAACAGGGCACCTCCGCCCACCGTTAGCGCGGCGAGGCCCCAGAACCCGGCGAGCAGCCGCGCGCCGCCAAAGCGCCGGGCCGGCTGCTGCCATGCTGGGGGGGCGTGGCGCAGCGGCTCGTTGTCCATGGAGCTTGCAAGCTGCCGGGGAGGAGGCAGCGGCTGTGCCGAAAGGATGGCCTGCGCCGCCGTGACCCACGCATCGCCGCGGGGCAGCGGAGACGGCGGCTGCCGGCTGAACTCATGCTCAAGCAGGTAGCCGACATCGGGCAACGCCCGCACTGGTATGCAGAAGTAAAGGATAGGCGGAATGCAGCCGAACGCCGCAGCATTCAGCGTTCGTCTCAAATGGTCCGGCGCGTGCGGGGTTGTCCGGCCCGGCACCACGTCCAGCAACGCGATCCCGACCTGAGGGTGGAGCAGCGCATAGGCCACGGGCGCCGGAGCGGCGTCGCCGGTGTCCAGCACGCAGCCGCGCAGCGCGATCCAGCCCGGACGCATGGTGGCGACCGCCTGGCCCAACGCGTCATCGGCATGGCCGCTGAACGGGGTGGGCGGTGTCATTGTAGAAGCGCTCATTCGGCAGGCAACATCTAAAAATCAGTCTGAAAGCCCAATGGAATGAACTTTAGACGACTCCCGCCGCGCCGGCGACCGATTTCTTGCCGAGGCGCCGTCACGCCGCCGCCTGAGTGCGACGCGGAGCGGACCCGAATGCCGGGCTGGCCGGACCTACCCGATCTGCAGCACGGTGTCGGCGCCGGTCATCATCTCTGGCCGGTGGGCGACGCTGATTCGGGTGATCTCGAGGCGGCGCAGCCTTTCGTTGATCTGCATCTCGTTGGCGACGTCAAGATGGGCGGTTCCCTCGTCGAGGAACAGGATCTTCGGCCCCTTGTAGAGTGCGCGCGCCAGCAGGACCCGCTGCTTCTGCCCGCCCGACAGCGAGCTGCCCATGTCGCCGATCAGGCTGTTGTAGGCCATCGGCATCGCCATGATCTCGTCGTGCACGCCGGCCACCTGCGCGCACATGAACATCCGTTCCTGGTCGAAGTCGGTGTCGAAGAAGCAGATGTTGTCGGCAACGGAACCCGAGAAGAGCTGGTCCTCCTGCATCACGGCGGAGATCTGCTCGCGATACGCCCGGACCCCCATGGTCGAAAGCGGGACGCCGTCGACGAGAACCTCGCCGCTTGTCGGCTCAAGCAGCCCCAGCATGATCTTCAGCAGCGTCGTCTTGCCGCCGCCCGAACGGCCCATGATCGTCAGGAACTGCCCGGCCTTGACCGTCAGGGACACGTTTTCCAGTATGAAGCGCTCGGTTTCGGCATAACGGAAGCAGACGTTCCGCAGCTCGATCCCGCCCTGGATCGGCCGGGTATAGGCAAGGGGGCGGTCATGGCCGCGTTCCAGCGGACTCAGGGCGATGTCGGACAAGCGCTCAAGGTGCAGGTCGAGCAGCCGGAACTGCAGGAGCTTCTCCACCAGCAAGGACGCCTTGGAGGTGAAGTTCGTCTTGTAGGACATGAACGCGAACAGCATGCCCACCGTCATCGCGTTGTCGAGCGCAAGCCGGGCCGCAAGGTAGACGGTGATGATGTTCTCTAGCCCAAAGATGGCGGTGTTGATGGTCGTGAACTGGATCTGGCAGCGCCCCAGCCGGACATTGGAGTTCACGAAGTCCGCGTGGCGGTTCAGCCACCCGCCTTCGCGGTCGGATTCCCGGTTGAACAGCTTCACGCTTTGGATCGCCCGCGCCGTTTCGATGAAGTTCGAGTTCTCCAGCGCCTGCGCCTGAATGGTGGTTTCGCTGAGATCCCGGAAGCGGCGATACAGCGCAAGCCGTAGCAGCACGTAAAGCGCCAGCGCTGCGAGCACGACCATCGCGAGCGTCGCGCTGTAGACGAAGATCATCACCAGGGTCACGACCGCCATGACGCCGTCGATGGTGGCGAGGATCAGGCCCTCGCCCAGCGCGTGGCGGATCGGCTCGATGGATTGGAAGCGCGACAGGATGTCGCCGATGTGCCGCTTCTCGAAGAACGGCAGCGGCAGGCGGATCAGGTGGTGGAACAGGCGCGCGCCAATCTGGAAATGCAAGGTGTTCTGCACGATGAGCACGATGTGCGAGCGCATCGCGGTGGTCGCGACGTTGAGCGCCATGAGCAGCCCGAAGCCGAGGGCCAGGGTGGACAGCAGGTCCACGTCGCCCCGGGCGACCACCTCGTCCACCGTCAACTGCATGTAGAACGGTGCTGCGATGACCAGCAGCTCCAGGATGACCGAAAGGGCGAACACCTGGACAAGCGGGGAGCCGGTCCCGGGCATCTGCTTCCAGAACACGCTGAAGGGCAGCCGTTCCTTCTCGTTCTTCGGTGCGAACCCTTCTGCCGGGGTCAGCTCAAGCGCCACGCCCGTCAGGTGCTTCGAGGCCACCGCGAGCGGGTAGGTCCTGATCCCGTCGGCGGGGTCGTGGATGACGACCCCGGCGCCCGTGACGGCCTTGAGCACCACGAAGTGCTTCATGTCCCAGTGCACGATGGCCGGCAGGCGTAGTTGCCGGATGCCTTCAAGCTCGAAGCGGAGCGGCCGGGACGTCAGGTGCATCTGGCTTGCCACCTGGATCAGGCCCCGGAGCGTGACGCCGTTCAGCGACACCGGATGGCGGCGGCGCAGCGTGTTCAGGTCGATGCGGTGACCGTGGTAGGATGCGACCATGGCGAGGCAGGCCAGCCCGCATTCCGCCGCTTCCGTTTGCATGATGCTCGGCAAGCGGCGCCGGGCGCTGAAGTCTAGAAGGTCCCGGATCATTCCCGCCCCCTCATCCTTGCAGCCGGGCGCTGAGCAGAGGGTTGAGGATCCAATCCATCAGCGTCCGCTTTTCAAGGATGACGTCGGCCCGCAGCAGCATGTCGGGCTGCAGCGGGACCTTCTGGCCGCGGGCGTCGATGTCCGGGCGGTCGAGCGCCACGGTGGCGCGGTAGGCCGGCTCCTTCAGGGCAACCGGCGTGGACACGTCCGACCCGGTCAGCACCGTTTGCGACACCCGCACGATCCGGCCGCGGTAGGCGCCGTAATGCTGGTACGGGAACGCGTCGTAAAGGATGCGCACGTCCTGCCCGACCTTGACGAAGCCGATGGCGCGGGCCGGGATGAACAGCTCGGCCTGCAGGGCGCTATCGCCCGGCAGGATCTGCAGTTGCAGGCGCTGCGGGTCGGCGGCTTGGCCGAGCGAGGCCTGAAGCGACGAAACCGTGCCGGCAATCGGCGCCAGCACGGTGTAGGCGTGGCGGCCGTTGACCTCGGCGATGCGCTGCTCGGCGGTTGAAAGCTCGCTGCGCAGGAGCTGGATCTTGCCCGCCATCACCGTTGGAAGCTGGTCCAGCGTGAAGCGCGCCTCGTTGTGCTGGCTTTGGCGCTCCATGACCTGCTGCATCAGGGCGCTAAGGCTTTGCCGCTGCGCGAGCAACGCTTCCTCGCGGCGGCGCTGCTCGACCTCCGCCACCAGGCCGCGGGCCGCAAGGGGAGCACCGGATGCCAGGAGCCGCTCTGCCAGCGTGATGCGCTCCTGCTGGATCGAGACCTGGGCGAGAAGGTGCGAAAGCTCGTTCTGTACCCCTTGGAGCTGCGCCGTTAGGCGGTCCCGCTCGGACACCGCGCGGCGCTCCTCCGCCGCGACCTGCACCGTGAGCGCCTCCTTTTGGCGTGCGAGCGAGCGGAGCACCGTTGCATCGACGTCCTCCCCGTCGGACGCGGTCCGGCTGGTCGCCACGGTCAGGAGCGGCTGCCCCATTGCCACGCGCTGACCTTGCTCGACGTAGATGGCGGTAATGGTGCCGGCCTGCGGCGCGAACACGCGCGCGGTGCCGGCGGCGGGCGTCAGGTAGCCCGGCACGGTTTCCTTGCGGGCGTAGTGCCC
>CALMVT010000524.1 GCA_937873175.1 uncultured Acetobacteraceae bacterium
CTTGCCGATCATCTCGCCAGCTTTCGCCTTGTCGCTGTCGCCTGCTCCCGCGAAGAAGGGCTTGAAGCTCTTGTGGATTTCGGTCGAGATGAATGCGAGCGCTTCCAGCAGGTGCGTGTGCCCCATCGGCCCCGACGGCGCGAGCTTGCTGTCCTGATGTGCGATCCAATCCAGGATCGCGATGTTCTCGCTGAGCGTCTCGCCTGAATCGAGCGTCAGCGCCGGTACGTAGCCCTTCGGATTGATCGTTGAGAAGTCGACCCCGCCTTCCGTACGCTTGGCCTTGAGGTCGACCTTCTCGTGATCAAAGGACAGACCGGCCTCGTGCAGCGCGATGTGGTCGGCCAAGCTGCAAGCGCCCGGTGCATAGTAAAGCTTCATGGTTTTCTCCTGTGGTTGGCATCGGTCCAACGCGCAGCGATCGCATCAGTCGCCAGGCCTCCTTGACGTTGCAGCGCAAACCACCGGAGATCCCAGGACTTCGCCTTGACTGCGCACCGGCTCGCCAGCGGATGCATCGCGTCCCGAAGTCAGGGCCGGTCCATCGCCGACACTCCAAGTCGACGGGCGGAGGGAGCCCGACAAGTGCGTGCTGCAGACCTTCTACGGCACGCAGCTCATGGCCGGACGCGGTTCTTTCCTCGTGCCTTGCCATCGCCGGCCGGCCGCTCCGGTCCCCTTCGTGGCCGCGGCCCGCCCCGGTGGCTGCGGCCGATCGCCTGCTGCTGCAGCACACCTTCGATGAACCGGTCCAGCCGTTTCCGCTCTGCGGAGGCGAACTCGCCGTCGGCGTAGCTGTCCGGGAAATGCTGCGACAGCCAGCGCCAGGCGACCAGGCGTTTGGCGGCCTTCTCCGCCCGTTCAAGCGCTGCCTGGTCGGCACGTTGCGGCGCGGGCAGGTGGCCGGCCGTGGGCACGCGAACCGTGTCGCCGGCCGCATGCTCCAGCCCCCAGCGGAGCAAGCGGTCGATGCCCGCGTCGCGCACGTCAACCGGGCAGAGCGCATAAGTCCAGCGGTCAAGCAAGGGCAGTTCGGTGCCGTCCATGACGGCTGCGATTTCCATCTGGGTCTCCAGATCGGCAAGCCGATAGTTGGGGTCGCCGGGCCGAAGCACGGCGCCCCGGATGCGGCGCAATGTTTCGAGCAGGCTGGCGGTCCCCAGCTCTTCGGCGACCGCTGCCACGATGCGCCGGTCGGGCGAGACCTGCGGTCGGAGATCGGGGGGCGGCGCAGGCTCGGTTTTCATGAGGGATCGAAGCCGGGCCGGGTCGCCGCCCCCGGCGAGCACGGCGACGACACCCTCCTCGTGCTGCCCGTAGCGCCCCGCGCGTCCGCCGATCTGGCGCACCTCAGCCGGGGTCAGCGAGCGCTCCTGCCGCCCGTCCCATTTCACCAGGGCCGAGAACACGATCCGGCGGATCGGCAGGTTCAACCCCATGCCGATCGCATCCGTGGCGACCAGGGTGGGCGCGTCGCCCTCGCGGAAGCGCCGGCTTTCCGCGCGCCGCACCTCGGGGCCGAGCGCGCCGTAAATCACGGCGACCGTGCGCCCGCGTGCCACGAGCTGCTCGCGAAGGGCGAAGATCTCCCGGCGCGAGAACGCCACCACGGCGTCCGCGTCGGTGATCGCGGCCAGCCCGACTGCCTCGGCGGCGACGCGCAGTGGACTCTTGCGTTCCAGCCGAACCACCTCCATCGGCTCGTCGCAGAGTTCGGCGATCCGGCGGACCAACGGCAGGCAATCCGGCGCCCCGAGCACGATCACCTCGCGGGCAGGGATGCCCATGATCGCCGCGGTCCAGGCGGCGCCGCGGTCGGGATCCGCCAGCATCTGCGCCTCGTCGATCACCGCCACGTCCACGATGCGGCTGGTATGTGCCATCTCCACGGTGCAGGCGACGTGCCGGGCCCTCGGAAATACCTGGCGTTCCTCCCCGGTCACAAGGCTGGCCAGCACCCCGCGCGCCGCCAGCGCATCTTGGAATTCCAGTGCCAGCAAGCGAAGCGGCGCCAGGGCGGCGCCGCTTCCGGCTGCCGCCAACCGATCCAGCGCGTAATGGGACTTGCCGGAGTTGGTGGGACCGATCACCACGGTGATGCGCCGGTTGAGGGCGCGCGCCTCGGCGAAATGCGCAGCGTAGCGGTCGAGCCCGGCGCGGCGGGCAATCACCCCGTTCGAGATGCGGGACCGCTCGGGCTCGGCATCCCGCGTTGTCCAGCGGGCCACCTTGGGCAGCAGGGCGGCGATCTGGTCGGGGTGGAATTCCAGGTCCTCGAACGCCTTGCCACCGCGGCGAACCGTCGTGCTGCGCGCGACCGGGATCAGGCCCTCCGCAAGCCAGCGCTCGATCAGCTTGCGGGAAGCGCCGAGCAGGCCGGGCAGCGCGTCGGTGCCGACCAGCTCGCCTTCCCACTCGCGCAGGCGGCGCTCCTCGGCCTGCTGCATCTCACGGGCGCGCTCCCGAGCTTGGCGGGCGGCGGAGCGGCGGCTGCGTTCGGTGGCGACCAGCCGTTGGCGAAGCGCCTTGGCGGCACCCGGATCAAGGCCGATCGCAGTCGCGACCAGGTTCGCGATCTCCTGGATGGCTGGAATGCCGGGCGGGCGACCGATGAGCTCCTCGACGGCGTCGGCCGCTCCGGCAAAGGTCGTATCAACGTCCTGGCGACCGCTCGCCGCCAAGCGGACGGAAATGGTGGCGCGCAGCCTGTCGAGTGCAGCTTCGTCGCTGGCCGGCCCGGCGGCGAGCAGAGCCTCGGCCGCCGCCTCGATATCGGCGGGCGTAGCGGGCACGTCACCGCTTGCCCGGGCGAGCCTGAGCAGGCGGTGACCGAGCTGCTGCAATTTGGTGGCTTCACTCATGCGACGACATATGCGCGTAGCGCAGCGAGCAGGACAGGCTTGGTGACCAGCCGGGTGCAGTTGGATAGCAGCAGCTGCTCAGCTGCCGCCGATGCCTTGAAGATCAGGCTGAAGGAAGCCGGGGTGCTAGGGCCGCGAAGTGAACTTCCTCATGCGGTACGGCGCGTTGCACCGCAAGAGGCGGGGGGAAACGCTGGCACGCGCGCCTGCGGGCTTGGGGCTGCGGACACAAGACGGTCTGCTATGGCCGCGGCGAATGCGCCCGCGACGAGGGCGGGGACGGCTTCTGCGAGGTCCATGCCAACACCATGGAGGGCTTCTGGTCGCTGCTGCGCTCGTGGCTGCGCCCACACTGCGGCATCTCGCAAGACAAGCTGCCGCTTTATCCCGGCTGCTTCCAGTTCGTACACAACGCGCGCCGACGCGGCAAAGCCCTGCTCGCAGCCCTTGTCGCCGGCCTGGTTGCGTGACAGACCCAGCATCACTCCAGAACCCAATAAGAGCCATCGGCAACAGGTTGGCAAGGATAGAGGATGTCCAGGGAACATCGACACAACACGACGCGCCGTGCCGTCCTGCGCGGTGCGGCAGCACTTCCGCTCGGCCTTGTCCTTGCATGGGGTGGTACTGCTCGTGCGCAGACACAATCCGGCGTGCGCGGGCGCGAAGGCAAGGCCGTCACGCTCAAGCTGGGTTCCTCCCAGCCCACGCACACGGAAAACGCACATAGCGTGTTCTTCGATGCCTTCGTGGAGGAACTGACCAGCGCCACGAACGGTGAGGTCGGCGCAATCTTCTACGGTGACAGCCAACTCGGCCCCGAGGACAAATACCCGACCGCGATCACCTTCGGCACGCTGGACATGATGCTGACCGTGTCGAACTGGACGACATCCGTGCCCGAGCTGGGTGTGTTAACCATGGGCTTCCTGTTTCCTTCGATGGATGGGCAGGGACAGGTCCTGGACGGCAGCGCCGGGCAGCAGCTCCAGGACATTTTCGCCAAGAAGACCAAGGCCGAGATCCTCGGCTGGTGCTACAACTTCGGCGGCCGCAACGTATTGGGCAAGGCGCCAATTCGCAGCCTCGCGGAGTTCCGCGGCAAGAAGCTGCGCGTGCTGCCGTCGCCCACCTTCGTGCAGACGTTCCGGCTGCTGGGCGCAAGCCCGGTGCCCATGAGCTTCAGCGAGATCTATACCTCCTTGCAGACCGGCGTGATCGACGGGCTGGAGCATGACCCGCCCACCATCCTGCAATCCAAGTTCTACGAATCCGCCAAGAACCTGACGCTCACCCAGCACATCTTCGACCCGGTGGCGCCAATCATCTCGAACGCTTCGCTGAAACGCCTGTCGGATAGCCAGCAGCAGGCTGTCAGGCGGGCGGCTTCAACGGCCGTGAAAGCGCAACGCCCGAAGGCCGCCGCAGCCGCGGCGGCCGCGATGGACGAGCTGAAGCGCAATGGCGTCCAGACGATCGACATCGACCGCGCGCCGCTGGTCAACGCGGTGAAGCCGCTTTGGAGCAGCTTCACCGACCAGCACCCCGACACCAAGCAGGTGCTGACGGCGATCCTGGCCGCTACCGGACAACCGAGCTGATTCCGGGACAGCCCCAGCGGCGTTCGCTGGCGGAGCGCGCGGCTGCGGGCTTGATAGGCCTGCTGTGCGCGCTGATCCTGATCGGCGGCGTCTGCGTTGTCGCCCTCGCCGTCGTGTGCCGCTACCTGCTGGACAGCCCGCTGGAGGCGAGCGACGAGATCGGCATGGCGGTGTTGATCGCCATCACCTTCCTCGGCAGCGCGTTGACGCTGTACCGGTCCGAGCATCTCGGCGTCAGCGCCTTCCGCAATCGGCTCTCGCCCGGCTGGGCGGCGTGCGCGGACGGCTTCGCGGCCTGGGTTGTGCTCGCGGTTTCACTCGGCCTCACCGTCGCCTCGGTGCCGCTGCTCGAGAGTGTGGCGGGGCAGACCACCGTCAGCGGGTTGTTCCCGGCCAGCATCAACTATTGGCCGTTGCTGGTGGGCGGCGGCGCCACCAGCATCTTCGCTGCATTTCACCTGGCGCGCATCCCGGTCCGCGCCCTCCTGGCGTCCGGCGTTCTGGTCGGCGCAGTGCTGGCGCTGCTGTTGGCTTGCGGCAGCATCGGTGCCGTGTCGCCGGGCGCGGGGGTGGGGATCATGCTGGCGATCGACGCAGTGTGCCTCGTTGCGGCGGTCCCGGTGGCCTTCGCGCTGGCGGCGGGCAGCCTGGCCTACATCGAGGTGACTGGAAGCCTGCCGCTGGTCGAGTTCGCGCAGCAGATGCAGTCGGGCGTCGGCAACTTCGTGCTGCTGGCAATCCCGTTCTTCATCCTGGTCGGCTTGGTCATGGACGTGAACGGCATGTCCGGCCGGCTGATCGCGTTCCTGGACATGCTGCTGGGCCGGGTCCGTGGCGGGCTGAGCGTGGTGATGGTGGCCGCCATGGCCGTGTTCTCCGGCATTTCCGGCTCCAAAAGCGCCGATGTGGCCGCCGTAGGCTCGATCATGCTGCCGGCGATGCGGCGGACCGGCTATGACGAGGACGACGCCGTGGCGCTGCTGGCCGCCTCCGCAGTGATGGGCGAGACGATCCCGCCCTGCATCAACATGATCATCCTGGGCTATGTGGCGAACGTGTCGATCGGCGGCCTGTTCGTGGCCGGGCTGCTGCCAGCCGGAGTGATGGCGCTGGGGCTCATCCTGGTCGCCGTGCTGTCCGCCCGGTCCGGCCGGGATCTGCGTGCGGCCCCGGTTCGGCACTCGGCTGGGGCCGTGCTTCGGATCACCGCAGGCGCGTTCGCGGCCTTCTTGCTGATCTTGATCATCGTCGGCGGCATTGTCGGCGGCGTCGCCACTCCCACCGAGGTGTCCGCGATCGCCGTGCTCTACGCCCTAGGGGTCGGTGGCTTGGCATTCCGAGAGATGAGCTGGTTGTCGTTCCGGGACTTCCTGCTGCGCTCTGCATCCTTGTCCGGGATGATCCTGTTCATCGTGGCCGCGGCGCAGATGCTCAGCTACCTGCTGACCGTCAATCTGATCCCGCAGCACATGGCAGCCACCATGGCCGGCATCGGCGCGTCCTACGGAGCCTGGGTGTTCCTGCTGATCTCCATCGTCATGCTGATCGTCATGGGCTCAGTGCTGGAAGGCGCCCCGGCGCTGATCATCTTCGGGCCCCTGCTATTCCCGGCCGCCCATCGCCTGTCCATCGACCCGCTGCATTTTGGCATCCTGCTGATCATCGCCATGGGGATCGGCCTGTTTGCACCGCCCCTGGGCGTGGGGCTCTACACCGCCTGCGCGGTGGGCCAGGTGCCGATCGAGCGCGTGGCCCGGCCCATCGCCAAATACCTTGCGGTGTTGTTCGTCACACTTCTGCTGATCGCCTTCGTGCCCGGCATCACCTTGGCACTGCCGCGATGGTTCGGGCTGCTGTGACCCTTTCGGAGCTCCCCATGGACGCACCCGTCATCTTCCTGACCCATACGCCTGCCATGCGGCGCAACTACTACGGCGAGCAGGCCCTTGCCGGACTGCGCCAGCTCGGCACCGTGCGGCTTCATGAAGGCGACGCGCCCCTTGATGCCGCGCAGCTGGTCGCAGCGGCCACGGACGCACAGGTCATCGTGGCGGACCGCAGCACCGCTGGGCCAGCCTCGGTCTTTGCCGGGCTGCCGCGGCTTTCAGCCTTCGTGCGCGTCGCCGTGGACATCAGCACGATCGACGTGCCGGCGGCTTCAACGGCCGGGGTGCTGGTGACGCGGGCCGGGCCCGGCTTCGTGTCGTCCGTCGTCGAGCTGGTGCTCGGCTTGATGGTGGACCTGGCCCGCGGCGTATCGACCGCGGCGGCGCAATATCGGGCCGGCGGCGTTCCCGTCGCTTCCATGGGCCGCCAGCTTGCTGGAAGCACGCTGGGCATCATCGGCTACGGCAGCATCGGCCGGCACCTGGCGCCGCTCGGCACCGCGCTCGGCATGGATGTGCTGGTGACGGACCCTTATGCCGCGGTGGATGCGCCGTTCAGGCCCGTGCCGCTTGACGCCTTGCTGCAGCAGGCCGACTTCGTTGTCTGCCTCGCGGTGGCCAGCGCTGAAACCGAGAACCTGATGGATGCGGCGGCCTTCGCGCGGATGCGGCCGAACGCCTTCTTCATCAACGTGTCGCGCGGCGGCTTGGTGAACGAGACGGCGTTGGAGGCCGCCTTGCGCGAAGGCCGGCTGGCCGGCGCGGCGCTGGACGTGGGCCGCGCACCGGATCAGATGCCGACGCCGAGGCTCGCAGTCCTGCCCAACATAGTGGCAACCCCCCATATCGGCGGCCTGACCCCGCCGGCCATCGAGGCCCAGGCGCTGGAAACGGTGGAGCAAGTGCGCAGCCTGCTGCGCGGCGAGGTGCCTGGCGGTGCCGTAAACGCTGAAGCCTGGAGGAACCGCCCATGACGCCGTACCCGTTCATGTCGGACAAGGCATGCGACTGCCACGTGCATATCTACGACCCTGCCCAGGAACTGGCAGCGGACGGTACGGGCCGGGTCATGCCGGAAGCGACGCTGGATGCCTACCGCACGGTGCAGGCACGGCTCGGGCTGCGGCGCGCGGTGATCGTGCAGCCGAACGCCTACGGCACGGACAACACGACAACCCTCGCGGCCGTGGCCGCGCTCGGGGACGATGCGCGCGGCATCGCGATCGTAACCCCGGCCACGTCCGGAGATGAACTCGCCCGTCTTCATCGTGGCGGGATCCGCGGCGCGCGCTGCCACATGCTTGGCACGCCGTTGCTGTCCTGGGCCGACGTTGAGGCCGTGGCGGCCCGCATCGCGCCGTTAGGCTGGCACGTGCAGGTGCAGCTCGATGGTCGGCTTCTGCCGGACTACGATGCCTTGCTGCGGCGGCTCCCCTGCCCAGTCGTGATTGACCACGTTGGCAAGTTCCTGGAGCCAGTTCGGCCGGATCACGAGACGGTGCAAGTGTTGCTGCGGCTGCTCGAAACCGGACGGCACTGGCTGAAGCTTGCGGCTCCCTACGAGGTATCGCGCATTGGCAGCCCAGACTATCCCGACGTTTCCGCGATCGCGATGGCTTCAATCCGAGCAGCGCCTGAGCGCATGGTCTGGGCCAGCAACTGGCCGCACGTGGGCGTGGACGTGGCACCGGACGATCAATCGCTGCTGGAGCTCCTGTTCGTATGGACAAAGGATGAGACGATCAGCCAGCGCATCCTGGTCAGCAATCCGGCAACACTCTATGGCTTCGCCTGAGGGCAGGTGATCTTCCCTGTTCCAAAAGGCATCCATGAACTGCAACGCAACTGGATGCTGGGAACCGCTTTTCGACGGATCGCGCTGAAACCTTGAGTGTTCAGGCATCCCCTCCTGCCCGATTTTGGAGATCCGGTCGGGAAGCTTGAACGTCCGGGATGAAGCACATAGCGACCGACTATGGTAAGGACCGGCCGTTACCGGACTGGCAGCTTTGGAGAACGAGGCTTCGAAAAGCGAGGGTTGG
>CALMVT010000525.1 GCA_937873175.1 uncultured Acetobacteraceae bacterium
TCGCCCTACCGGCGTCAACCCGGCTTCAGGTGTTACCCAGATTCAAACCACGCCCACCGCAAGCCGCCGAGGTCCGGCGCATGGCGGCGTGGCCGGCCCCCTCGAGCCGGTGCTGCGCCAAGCTGCTGACCGCCGAAGCAGACAAGCTGGATGCGCAAGAGAGCGTGTCCCTTACCCGCCTGGCCGAGGTCGTCCCCGATCTTGCCCGGGCCGGCGAACTCGCAGCAGGCTTCGCTGGTCCAATCAAGAACAAGGCGGGCGAAGACAGGGCAGCGCAGTTCAAGGCTTGGCTGGCCCGCGCGAGGGGGACGGAGCTGAACGCCTTTGTGCGCGGCATCGATCGTGACTACGATGCGGTGCTGGCGGCCTTGGTCGAGACATGGAGCACCGGCCCCGTCGAGGGACAGATCAACCGGCTGAAGCTGCTGAAGCGGAGCATGTATGGCCGGGCCAGCCATGACCTGCTCCGACAACGCGTCCTGGCTGCCGCATGATGGCCTCCACCTGCCACGGATGGAGCAACGTAACGTTCAGCACCAAAACAGTGGATGAACCTGGACCAAGTGATCACGATGAAACGGAATCAGTGATCACTATGCAACGGATTACGCTGTCCTGGTCCTAGCACACCGAGAATTGCCCGGTACGCCGGAAACGTTCGCAACCGGGGTACGACTGATAGCCGAGCTGGAGCAGAGGTGGCCAGTGGTCTGCGTGCAGAAACTTTCAAGCACATGATCGGCGAAACGCGCGACCCCTTGCCCGCCCGGCCCGGGGCGGTCGAGCGCTACGACCACGTTTACACCCGCAAGGCGATACCGCGATGCCAAGCGCGTGGTGCTGGTCATGGACCTCAGCCGCAAACGGTTCGCTTTTCGGCGAGCTCAACCCCCACTCGCCCGTTTCGCCCTACCAGGCGTTCGCACCCGCAGAAGCAAAGCGCTTGGCCGACCGGATTGAGATCCACCACACGCCCAAACATGGGTCATGGCTCAACAGGGCTGAGATCGAATTGGCGGCACTCGGACGCCAATGCCTCGCCCGGCGCTCAGCTGCATTACCCGGGTTTCCCGTCTTGCCTACTTCGAGAGGCCGGGGTTTATCTCCGTCTCGAGTTGTGCACGGCGAGCGTGTGCGCGTCGGAGAAGCTCTTCCAAGCGCGCCACCTCTCGACAGACAGCCTTCCACTCTGCCGCGAGGGCGTTGCGTGAACCATTCGATGACGCGGTGTCGGCAATCTCACGCCGAAAGCTCTCGATCTCACGACGCGTTACCGCTGGACGGACAAGGCCGCGTTTGCGAGCTAACTCCAGGAGTTCGTTGTCAAGGATCGCAAGTTTGTACGCGGTCGCGTAGCTGTGTGGCAGCTCTTCCTCAAGCAAGCGTCCGCCGTCAACCGCAGCAGCGACCGAGCGGAGTTGAAAGGCGACGTGCTTGCCAAACGGCAACTGCGTCGCGATCATGTGCTCAAATTCACCGTGAGGCAGTGTCGCCTTCGCCTGGTTCAGGTAACGTCCGATCACAACGAACTTCTCCTGTGCCTCGGACCAAAGCTTTCCGATCTCGGCAACGTACGCTCCGGAGTCTCTCAGATCGAGGACTGTATTACTTAGCCGCCGTGCCCGCTCGTTCAGAGCGGCCTCTTGAGGCTCAAGTTTCTGTTTCCGAGCGGTCGCCTTGCCAATTGAAAACGAAGTCATACGGATAGCTCGAGTTCATGGCGTACAAAGTCCCAGACCCCTTCCATGTCCTCAGCTCCTTTAGCCTTGCGGATTTCAATCACACCGACCCCGTGGCGGTGTGTAGCTTGTATGTCTTCAAGCTGACGGACGTCGATAGGGCAGAGACTTCCTGCCTTTACAAGGCGTGATTTTGCGTCCCTGAAACTGGTAAAGCTTCTTTGCGTCCGATTAAGAACGAACGCGGCCCTCCGTCGCTCCCGGCGCACGAAACTCATCCATTCCACAACCGAGTCGACGTCCGGGGTGCCCTGACTTGTCGGAATCAAAACGAAATCTGCCTTGTAGACGAGCATCCGCGTTTCTTTAGGATGGTCGTCAATTCCGGGCGGTGTGTCGATTACAACGAGGTGAACATCGGCAGTCGCCTCAATGTCGGCAAGCACTTGCGAAGCGTTTCGGAGATCTGCACTACGGAGCTGAAGTGCTGGAGCTTGCGTGGGACGTCGAGCATGCCATCGAGACAAAGTGCGTTGTGTGTCGAGGTCAAGCAGCAATACACGCATTCCAGCGTGGGCGGCGAACACTGCAAGATTGAGTGCGGTTGTGGTCTTTCCACTACCGCCTTTTGCCGATGCTAAAAGCAGCCATTTGGGTGGAATGATTGGGTCTTTCGACGCCGCGGTAAGTTCAACATCCGGCTCGGGCCGATCAGCGTTGTGCGCTGTGACGTCGCTGCTCTCCATATGGACTCCTGTTGCGGGTATGCCTTGAGGTTAGCCTTGAAAAGCTTC
Organism: uncultured Acetobacteraceae bacterium; assembly: GCA_937873175.1. GTDB lineage: Bacteria > Pseudomonadota > Alphaproteobacteria > Acetobacterales > Acetobacteraceae > CAHJXG01. The sequence continues at coordinate 2,474 of CALMVT010000525.1, forward strand.
CTTGGACCAGGCCCTTTCTGCCAGTTGTTGAACACTGTTCAATGTCCGGCAGACGATAAGTAGCTGCTCAACCCGGGTAGTTGGCGACCTGCCCACACAGTGTTTGCTGGATAGCCTGGTAGGCGCCCACACCGCGGCGTGCGGCGGTGCCGATGACGGAGGGGACTGTCCAGAGGTTGGGGGACTACGCCGCCTCCGCCCAGTGCAGCCCTGAACCGGGAGCTCGCTCGAACAGCTGGCCGAAGCCACAATCAAAAGCGCCATTGTAGACGCCACAGCGGACCTGCAGCAGCAGGTCGGCGCCGCGCCGGGACCAGCGCATCTGCTACGAATGAACTATGCGTCTGTTGACCAGGAAGTTGGCCGTGCCCTCGGTGAGCGACGTGCCGACCCGCAGGCCGGCGCGCCATCGCTCGGCGTAGTTGACCAGCCAAGCACTCTGGCCGCGCAAGCAGCGGTCGACCCGCCGGCGTCCGTCGCGGAGCCCGGGTTCGTCGCCAAGAGCTACTCGAAGCGGCTGGACGCCTGCCGGGCCGAGGCGGCGCGCGCCAAGGAGGCGATCGAGGCGCTGCAGGCGCGCTATGTCGGGGACACCGGGGTTAAGTCGCTGCGCATCCGGGCGAACTCGGTGGTCGGCCACCACGACGAGGTGCCGGCGTCCAGCGCGCAGGCGCTCGGCCCGGGGTTCACGCTGCGCCAGGGGCTGGCCTCGTCCACGCGCTTCACCAAGCCCGAGCTGGACAGCCTCGCGGCTGCACTGGAGGACGCCTCTGCCTAGGCAAGCCGCGCCGAGCAGGCCGTGTTCGCGGAGCTGTCCGTTGCGGCCATGGCGTCGCGCGAGGTGCTGACCCGAATCGCGCATGCGGCGGCGGCCCTCGACCTGGTCGCCGGGCTGGCCCAGGCCGCGGCCGAAGGGCACTGGTCCGAGCGGGAGCTGGCCGGCGACACGGGCCTGGACATCGAGGGCGGGCGGCATCCCGTGGCCGAGGCGCTGCTGGAAGCCGAGGGCCGCTCCTTTGTCGCCAACGACTGCCGCGTGGACGGCACGGACCGCATCTGGCTGCTGACCGGCCCCAACATGGCTGGCAAGTCGACGTTCCTGAAGCAGATCGCGACCATCGTGCTGATGGCCCAAGTCGGCTCGCTCGTGCCGGCAACCCGCGCCCGCATCGACGTGGTGGACAAGCTGTTCAGCCGCATCGGCGCCTCGGACGACCTTGCGGCCGGGCGGAGCACCTTCATGGTCGAGATGCTGGAAACGGCGGCCATCCTCAACCAGGTGACCGGGCGCTCGCTGGTGATCCTGGACGAGGGTGGGCCGCGGCACGTCCACGCACGACGGGCTGTCGATCGCGCAGGCCTGCATGGAATGCCTCCATGACGTCGTGGGGACTGTCGCAAGATTGGGGGTCGCAACAGTTTCAGATACTTTGACGCTCTCGGCGGCGCCTGAGTCCCGATTTGATCCAATCGGCAGTGAGGCCGGTGCTGGCCGGTATCTAGGACAAAGCAGCCTCGCTCACCAAAAACCATGGCGTTCAGCGCCTA
>CALMVT010000526.1 GCA_937873175.1 uncultured Acetobacteraceae bacterium
GTGGTGGCCGAAAGCTTCGAGGCCGCGCGCCACGCCGCCTCCCTCGTGCGCGTCGATTGCGAGGCCGAGCCGCACGAAACGAGCCTGGAGCGCAAGCTGGGCGAGGCCTACGTGCCGCCGAAGAAGCGGAGCGGCATCACTCCGCCGCCGAAGCCGCGCGGCGATGCGGAAACCGCTTTCGCCGAGGCGCCGGTCAAGGTGTCCGCGGACTACTGGGCGGCCGTCGAGCACCACAACCCCATGGAGATGCACGCCACCACCGTGGTGTGGGAAGGCGGAGGCAAGATCCGCGTCCACGACAAGAACCAGGGCGTGCAGAACGCGCAAGCCTACATCTGCGGCGTGTTCGGCCTGAGCAAGAGCGACGTGCACACGGTCACGCCCTATGTCGGCGGCGGCTTCGGCTCGGGGCTGCGCCCGCAGTACCAGCTTTTCCTGGCGGTGATGGCGACGCTGGAACTGCGCCGCTCCGTGCGGGTGGTGCTCACGCGCGACCAGATGTTCACCCACACCCACCGGGCCGACACGTTCCAAACGGTCCGGCTCGGCGCGGACCGGGACGGCACGCTGCGCTCGATCGAGCACCACGCGGTCGCCGGCACCTCGCAGTTCGAGGACCATCAGGAGGTGGTCGTGAACTGGACCGGCACGCTGTACGACTGCGACAACGTGACGCTGACATACAAGCTGGCGAAGCTCGACACCCACACGCCCGGCGACATGCGCGCGCCCGGCGCGCCCACCGGCCTGTTCGCGGCGGAAACGGCGATGGACGAACTGGCCTACGCCACAGGGCTGGACCCGGTCGAGCTGCGGCTGCGCAACTACGCGGAACATGACAAGAACACGAACAAAAGCTTCACCAGCAAGGAGCTGCGCGCCTGCTACCAGGTCGGCGCCGAGCGGTTCGGCTGGCACAAGCGCAACCCGGCGCCGCGCTCCATGCGCGAAGGGCGCGAGCTAATCGGCTGGGGCATGGCGACCGGGGCGTGGGAAGCGCAGATGATGAAGACCAGCGCCCGCGCCATCCTGCATGCCGACGGCACGCTGGAGCTGGCCTGCGCCACCGCCGACATCGGCACGGGCACCTACACCATCCTGACCCAGATCGGCGCCGATGCGTTCGGGCTGCGTATGGAGGCCGTGACCACCAGGCTCGGCGACTCCACCCTGCCGGCTTCCCCGGTGGAGGGCGGGTCCTGGACCGCGGCCTCCGCCGGCACCGCGGTGACGCTGGCCTGCGACGCCGTGCGGCAAACGCTGTTCAAATACGCGCAGAAGGTGGACGGCTCGCAGCTCGCGAGTGTCAAGCTCGACGCAGTGAGCTTCGCCGCCGGGCGGATCGAGCTGACGGCCGACCCGGCGCGCTTTGTCACCGTGGCGGACGCCATGCGGGCCGGCAGCGTGGACCGGATCGAGGCCGAGGAAACGGCGCAGCCCGGTATGATCGACCAGTTCCGCTTCACCGGGTACACCCATTCCGCCGTGTTCGTGGAGGTGCGGGTGGACGAAGACCTCGGCGTCGTGCGCGTGGTGCGGGTGGTGGACGCAGTGGCGGCGGGCAAGATCCTGAACCCCAAGACGGCGCGCAGCCAGGTGATCGGCGGCGTGGTTTGGGGCATCGGCATGGCGCTGCAGGAGGAAACGGTGCCGGACCACAACCTCGGCCGCTTCATGAACCACAACTACGCCGAGTACCACGTGCCGGTGAACGCGGATGTGCGCGATATCGAGGTGATCTTCGTGGACGAGCACGACGACAAGGTCAGCCCCATCGGCGTGAAGGGCCTGGGCGAGATCGGCATCATCGGCACGGCGGGGGCCATCGCCAACGCCATCTACCACGCCACCGGCAAGCGCATGCGCGAGATGCCGATTACCATTGATAAGATCCTCGCTGCCGAAATCCACGCTTCCGGGGCGGTTGGATGAGCACGAGCCGGCGGGACAAGCGCGACGCCGCGGCCGGCGTCATCGGCGGGCTGGCGGGCGGCCTGGCGATGACGGCGGTGATGCTGCTGGCCGAGCGCGCGACGGGCGAGCCGTCCGACGCGGTGGCTATGCTCCGCCGCGGCCAGCAACAATTGGGCGTGCCGAGCCGGCGGCTCGCAGCCTGGCCCACGCTGCGCGAGGAAGTGGTGGCGGAGGGCGGGCACCTGCTGCTATCCGCGGCGCTGGGCGGCGGGTTCGGCGTGCTGCGGCGTGGCCTGGGCCTGCCCGCGCAACCGGCCGGGCTGGTGCTGGGCTTGGGCTTCTACCCGCTGGCGCATTGGCTGGCCGGGCCGCTGCTCGGCGTGATGCGCCCGCCATGGCGGCAGCGGCCGGCCAAGATGGCGCAGCGCGTCGCCCTGCATGCGGTATTCGGCGCGGTGACGGCCCTTGTCGCGGACCGTCTCGACCGGAGGCTGTGAGGCACTCCCGGGCTAGGCGTCCACCCGCGACAGCGGCGTGGCAACGTCCTCCAAGCCCTTCTGCTCCGCATCTACGCCGTAAACCAGGGCGACCACGCCGCCGATGACCATGATGACCGCGCCCACCAGATAGCCGTAGAACAAGGGCGTGCGCTGCGTGCCGTCGCCGATCAGCAGCCCGTAGATCGCCGGGGCGATGGCGCCGGCCACCTGCGCGACGGCGAAGAAGTAGGAGATCGCCTGGCCCCGGACCTCCAGGGGAAAGATCTCGCTCACGGTGAGGTAGGCGGCCGATGCGGCAGCCGATGCGAAGAAGAACGCGATGCACCAGAGCAGCGTCTGCGTGGTCGCCGTCAGCGCGCCGGCCTGGAACAGGAACGCCGAAGCGGCCAGCACCGCGCCGGCGAGGCTGTAGGTCAGGAAAATCATCTTCCGCCGGCCGAGCGTGTCGAACAGGGGCCCAAGCAGGAGCGGTCCGAGCAGGTTGCCGATGGCGAACGGAAAGAAATAATACTGGGTGGAGGCCGGTGTCGTGCCATAGAAGTTCTGCAGCACCAGCGCGTAGGTGAAGAAGATCGCGTTGTAGAGGAACGACTGCGTCACCATCATCGTGATGCCGAGAATGGTGCGGGTCGGGTAATCCTTGAAGAAGACCTGCGCCAGTTGCGCGAGCGACACATCCTCCTTAGCCCGCACCAGCATCGCCCGGCTTTCGGGGACCGGCTCAAGCGTGATGCCCTGCGCACGCACGGAGGCTTCCGTGTCGTCCACGATGCGCTCGGCCTCCTTGGCCTGGCCGTGGGTGAGCATCCAGCGCGGGCTTTCGGGGATGTGCCGCCGCAGCCAGATGATGATCAGGCCCATGACAGGCCCGATCAGGAAGCCGATGCGCCAGCCCAAGTCCTCGTGCACATAGGCGGGGTCGAGCAGCCACAGGCTGGCGAACGCGCCCAGGCCCGCGCCCGCCCAGTAGGTGCCGTTGATGGCGATGTCCACGCGCCCGCGGTAGCGGGCCGGGATCAGCTCGTCGATGGCGGAGTTGATGGCGGTGTATTCCCCGCCGATCCCCAGACCCGCGACGAAGCGGAACAGGTAAAGGAACCAGACGCTGGTTGCCAGCCCCGCGACCCCGCTTCCCACGAGGTAGATGGCGAGCGTGATGATGAAGAGCTTCTTGCGGCCCCAACTGTCGGTCAAGCGCCCGAAGGTGAGGGCGCCGACGACCTGCCCGATCAGGTAGATCGTGCCGGCCAGCGCCACCTCCTGCGTGCTCATGCCGAGCGTCTTCTGGAACCCGGCGGACGCGACGAGCTGGATTTCCAGGCCGTCCAGGATCCAGGACACGCCCAGGCCGGTCACCACCATCCAGTGGAACTTGGCCCAGGGCAGCCGGTCCATCCGGGCGGGAATGAGGCTGCTCACGACGTCGGTGGCACTGGAACTCGACATGGGCTGGCGCCTCCCTTGTGCCGGGCCGTGCTGGACGGACCCGGTTGATGGCGGGAGCCTGCCTTCCGGTGGCCGGGCGGTCAATGAGGGGGCATGGCGGGCGGCCGCCTCCGCCGGGTTGCTGCGCGGACCCGCCAGGTGGCGCGTTGAACCGATCCTCGCGGAAGCGTGTAGGGGGATGGTGGGTGACAAGCGGAGGGGCGCCCGCCGTTCCCGTCAGGGAGGGCCGCCGTCGCATCCCGCCCGTCGGCGGTGGCACACCACCTTGGCGTGGTTGCCGGCACGTCGCCATGTCGCACCAGCGCCTTACGCCGTTTTTGGTCTGGTCCAAGAACAGCCGGTGGCGGTCGTGCGGCGGGCATTGCCGCATCGGGTGCCCCGATCCAAGGCGGAACAGGTCGATCGCCGCCCAGGCAAGCGGTCTCAGCAGCATCGAAGCGTCGTCGCCCCGGTGATCAATTTGCAGTGGCCCGTCCGGTGCGGAGGTGAAACGCGCGCCCGCGAGCGCGCTCGATCCGATGCGGTGCAGCACGCTCGTGGCCTGTTCCGGGATGGGGTGCCCGGCCGTCACGGCGCTTCTTGCGGTGCATGGCGTGCTGCAAGATCAGGGCGCGGAACCGGCCATGCAAGGCACATGTCCGTCTCGGCCAGGCAGCCCCGATGAGATCGAGGAGCATTCCATGACCAGCAAGCCGACCGTCGCGCGCATCTGGCGCGGCCGTACCCGCCGAAACGTCGCGGGTGCGTATGAGCCGTATCTGCGTGCCGAGGGCATTCCCCCGCTGGAAAGGACGGCTCTCGGCGTCCAGCTTTTCCGGGAGGACCGCGAGCACGAAAGCGAGTTCGTGACGATTTCCTATTGGGCGAGCGAGGAAGCGATGGCCGCCTTCACCGGCGGCGACCCTTTGAAGGTCCACCACCTGCCGCGCGATCCCGAGTTCCTGATCGAGCTGCCGAGCCGGGTCGCGGTGATGCGCATCCTTGTGGAGCAGCGATCCGCGGCCTGAAGCCGCTGTCCCCGGGGAGCGGCCTTCGCCAACACGGCACTTGCGCCGGAACGGAGGCATGCGGAGTATCAGGGCCGGAGGTCGAACAACGGTCATGCCAACTGACGCTTTGCCGTGGACTGGTCTGTTTGACCTATTCCGGATCGGGATCGGCCCGTCGAGTTCCCACACGGTCGGCCCCATGGTCGCCGCCGCCCGTTTCGTGTCCGAACTGCCGCCGGGCATGCCTGTCGATGCGATGGTGGTGCAGTTGTTCGGGTCTCTTGCCCTGACCGGCAAGGGCCATGCCACCGACGTGGCCGTGGTCCTCGGGCTGCTGGGAGAGCGCCCCGATCAGGTTGATCCCGATCAGCTGCCCGCACTCGTGGCGGCCGTGGCGCAACGAAAGACGCTGCCGCTCCCGGGCGGGCGTCGCGCTGCCTTTGACCCGGCCGCCGACATCCGCTTCGTGCGCGAAATGCTCCCGCGGCACCCGAACGCGCTGCGCTTCACCGCCACGTCGCCGGACCAAACGTTCGAGCGGACCTACTACTCGGTCGGCGGCGGGTTCATCGTGGCGGAGGACGAGCAGGACGGCGCATCGGACGCCCACGACGTTCCCTTCCCCTTCGCGACATCGCGGGAACTGCTGGACATGGCTGATGCCGTCGGGCTGTCCATTGCAGAGCTGCAGCGCGAGAACGAGCGGAGCCGGCGCAGCGACGCGGAGATTTCCCGCGGCGTCGCCCGGATCTGGGCAGCCATGCAGGCGTGCGTCGATCGCGGCCTGCGCCAGGAGGGCCAGCTTCCCGGCGGGCTGCGCGTCCGCCGCAGGGCACCGGGCCTGCACGCCCGCCTGGTGCAGCGGCAGGGCGGCAACGCGCGGGACGTGCTGCACGGGATGGATTGGATCAACCTGTTCGCGCTCGCGGTGAACGAGGAGAACGCGGCCGGCGGGCGTGTCGTGACGGCGCCCACCAACGGCGCGGCGGGGATCGTGCCCGCGGTGCTGCACTATTACGACCGTTTCGTGGAAGGGGCGGACCAGGCTGGCATCGAGACATTCTTCCTTGCCGCGGCGGCGGTGGGTTCGCTGATCAAACGGAACGCCTCGATCTCCGGGGCGGAGGTGGGTTGCCAGGGCGAGGTGGGGTCCGCCTGCGCCATGGCCGCGGCCGGGCTGGCGGCGGCGCTAGGCGGCACGAACGCGCAGGTGGAGAACGCGGCCGAGATCGGCCTGGAGCACAACCTGGGCCTGACCTGCGACCCGATCGGCGGGTTGGTGCAGATCCCCTGCATCGAGCGGAACGCGCTGGCGTCGGTGAAGGCCATCAACGCGGCCCGGCTTGCGCTGCACGGGGACGGGTCGCACTTCGTCAGCCTCGACCAGGTAATCCGCACCATGCGGGACACCGGGCGGGACATGCTGTCGAAGTACAAGGAAACCTCGGAAGGCGGGCTGGCCGTCAATGCCATTGAATGCTGATCCGGCGGTCGGCGGCGGCAGCGGCGCCCGTCCGGCCCGGAACCGTTTGCAATGGGACCAGCGATGCAGATCAAGCGCGTGGGCGTCATCGGCCTCGGCAACATGCGCCTGCCCATGGCCGCGACGCTTCCGAGAAAAGGGGTCGAGGTTTCGGGCTTCGATCGAGCAAACAGCGGCAGGCGCTCGCAGCGGACCAGGGCATCGGGGCCGTCGCGCGGCTCGTGGACCTGCTGCGCGATGCCGATGCCGTGGTGCCGTCCCTGCCCCATGCCCGCGATGTCGAGACCGCGCTGACCACGCCGGACGCCCTTCTGGCCCGCCGCCGCCTGGCCAAGCTGCTGGGCGAAGCCGGGCGTGGGCACCTGGACGCGCCGGCGAGCGGCGGGGCGGTGGCGGTCGAAGCTTTGGCCGGAACGTCCGCAAAGCACCGAGGCCGTGTGAAAACGCAGGATCGTAACGACTTTGGAGAGTGATCTTCTCCGTTCCTGAGTCGGTTCACGAGGAATGGCGGACCTTGAAGCCACA
>CALMVT010000527.1 GCA_937873175.1 uncultured Acetobacteraceae bacterium
GACGGTCGCGCAGCATGAGGTAGGTCGCCTCGCCGGAGGTCATCACGCCGTCATAAGCGTCCGCGCCGATGCCCATGGCGCGGAGCTGGTCCTCGATCGCCCCAGCCCGGCGCGGCGCGTTGGACAGCACCACCACCCGCTTGTTCGCCGCGCGCAGCGCCGCCAGGCACTCGGCGGCGCCCGGGTAGGGCGAAACGCCGTCATGGATCACGCCCCACAGGTCGAGGATGAAACCGTCATACTCCGCCACCAGCGGGGCGAACCCGGGGAGAAGCCTCATGCGTCCACGCCCACGGCGTCCGCCACGCGGCCGAACCCTTCGGCGCGCAGCGCGATGGCAAGCTCGCGCTTGATGCGGGGGATCACCGCCGGGCCGCCGTAGCTGAACGCGGTGTAAAGCTGGACGAGGTGCGCTCCGGCCCGGATCTTCCCCAGCGCGTCAACCCCCGTGGACACGCCGCCGCAGCCGACCAGCACCAGCCGCCCCGCCGCGAGTCGGTACGCGCGGGCCAGCAGCCGCGTGCTGGGCGCCAGCAGCGGCGGGCCGGACAGGCCGCCGCTTTCCCCCGCCGCCCGGGACCGCAGCGTGTGCGGCCGGGCGACGGTGGTGTTGGACACCACCAGGCCATCGACCCCGTGCCGCACCGCGGTCTCGACGATGGCCTCCAGCCCGCCCTCCGGCAGGTCGGGCGCGATCTTCACCAGGAGCGGCGGGCGATGGGGCACCTCCGCCTGCACCGCGGCCAGGATGGCAGCCAGCCGCGCTTCCCCCTGCAAGTCCCGCAGCCCCGGCGTGTTCGGGGACGACACGTTGATCACGACATAGTCGGCGTGCGGCGCCACGGCGGCAATCAGGGCGGGGTAGTCGCGCTCCGGGTCCGCGCCGTCCTTGTTGATGCCGACGTTGGCCCCCACCGGCACGTATCCTGGCGCGCGCCGGCGCGGCAGGGCGGCGAGCCGGGACACGTAGGCCGGGAGGCCGCGGTTGTTCAAACCGTAGCGGTTGATCACCGCCTGGTCCGCGTCCAGCCGGAATACCCGGGGGCGCGGGTTGCCGGGCTGCGGGCGCGGGGTCACGGTGCCGGCCTCGACAAAGCCGAACCCGACTCGGCGCAGGCCCCGCAGCGCCACCGCGTCCTTGTCGAACCCGGCGGCAAGGCCGACCGGGTTGGGGAACACGAGGCCGAGCGCCTCCACCTGCAGCGCCGGGTCGTCCGGCGTGGCGTCCCGCCCGGCCAAGCCCAGGCGCAAGGCGGTGATGGCCAGGCGATGCGCACGCTCGGCCTCGGTCCGGCGCAGCAGCGGCATAAAGGCGGAGGCGATGCTTGGCGTCATGCGGAGGGTCTGCCCCATCCCCGCCGGCTTGAGAAGTGCGCGCGCCGCGGCGAAACACGCATTCGTCACGCAGGCGACGAATGCGTGTTTCGCCTCCTTTGGTAGACGCATCATTTTGCCTGCTGCGCGTGGACACGCTCCGCAGAATGATGCTTAAGACCGGCAGCATGTGGAACGAGCCGTATCTGGAAACCTGTTGCCGCTCGGCGCTGCACCGCCTGACGCTGTGCGGCGCGCCGGGCCGGCCGGGCGGATTGAAGGATGGGCCGTGCCTGGAACGCCTGGCCGCCATGGGCCTGGCCACCGAGCGCGACGGCCGCTTCCATCCGACGGAGGCCGGCCGCGCCCGGCACCGTGCGGAAATCGCGAAGCAGCCGGCTTAAGGTTCCGCCGCGTCGCTCCTTTCCGGCAGCGCCAAGCCCGCGATCCCGCCGGCAACGATCCCGCGGGCGCGCAGCGGCCAGTCGAGCCGGCCCAATGCCTCGCGCCACAGCCGGGCGTCGCAGCGTTCGCGCGGCCAGGCCGGGTTGGGCGCCCGGCCGCGCCAGCCCCAAAGCCGCAGGATGCGGACGTGCAGCAGCTCGATCCGACGCCGGCGATACAGGATGTCGAGGCATTTCAGCACATCCTCCGGCCGGCACGGGCCGGGACCGGGGGCGGGGCCGTCCTCCTGCCGTGCCCGCAAGCAGGCCGCAGTCCAGAACCAAGCGGCCTCGGCGGACGGGAAGGGCACGGTCCGGCACGGGGCGAGCAGGCGGGTGTCGGCGTGGCGGGCGCGGGGAACAGGCTCGGTCGGCATGGCGCACTCCCTTGGCGGGCAGATGAGAACGGAATAAGAACATTCTGCGATCCCCGCCGCAAGCGTTCTGAGGCGCAAATTCCTAGTTGCGGCGGCGTCAATTCCTAGGCACGATGCCGCCCATGAAGCACGAGGACATTTGGCGCGCGCTCGACACCCTGGCGGCCGAGTACGGGCTGTCCGCATCCGGCCTCGCCAAGAAGGCCGGGCTGGACGCCACGACGTTCAACCCGAGCAAGCGGCGCATGCCGGACAACCGCGCCCGCTGGCCCAGCACGGAAAGCCTGGCCAAGGTGCTGGACGCCACGGGCGCCAGCTTGGAGATGTTCACCTCTTTGGTAACGGGGTCGGCGACCGTGACCACGGCCCGCCCGCCGCGGCGCATCCCGCTGCTCGGCATGGCGCAGGCCGGGGGCAACGGCTTCTTCGACGATGCCGGGTTCCCGGTGGGTGGCAGTTGGGACGAGGTCAGCCTGCCGGAAATCGGCGACCCCCACGCTTACGCGCTGGAAATTTCCGGCGACTCGATGGAGCCGGTGTTCCGCGACGGCGACATGGTGGTGATCTCCCCGGCGGCGCCGATCCGCCGGGGGGACCGCGTGGTGCTGCGGACGGTGGCGGGCGAGGTGATGGCCAAGCAGCTCGCCCGGCGCTCGGCGAAGCGGATCGAGCTGAAAAGCCTCAATCCCGAGCATCGCGACCGCAGCTTCGACTTGATGGAGGTGGCCTGGATGCACCGTGTCATCTGGGCCAGCCAGTAGCGATATTTTGAGCTTGGCCGCGGGGCCACAGCCTGAGACCATGGCCAGCAACGGAGGTGACCCATGCGTTCGCTGATCCTGTTGCTGTTGATGTTGACCGGAGCCGGGGCTGGCGCCCTGCGGGCGGCCGAGCCGGTTGATATGGCGCTGGTGCTGGTGACCGACGTGTCGCGCAGCGTCGATGACAGCGAGTTCCAGATGGAAAAGGCCGGCTACGCCGCCGCGCTGAACGACCCGCGGGTGATCGCAGCCATACGCGGCGGCGCGGTGGGCGCCATCGCCATCGCCTATGTGGAGTTCGCCGGGTCCTACGAGGTGAACACGGTGCTGGACTGGCGCGTGGTGCGCGACGCCGCGTCCGCCCGGCAGTTCACGGACGCGCTGGACAGCGCGCCGCGCTCCTTTTGGGGGCGCACCAGCATCAGCGCCGGGATCGACCGGGCAATGCGGCTCTTGGCGGAGAACGGGTATGAAGCGCAGCGCCGGGTGATCGACGTGGCGGGGGACGGCACCAACAACTCGGGCCGGGAAGTCGCGGCGGCGCGCGACGACGCCGTGGCGGCGGGGGTCACGGTGAACGGCCTGGCGATCATCAACGAGCACCCGGTCAGCTACACCTACGCCCACGTGCAGCCGCCGGGCGGGCTGACGGAATGGTATCGGCAGAACGTCGCCGGGGGGCCCGGCAGCTTCGTGGTGGAAGTGCGGGAGTTCCCGGCCTTTGGCGAGGCGATGACCCGCAAGCTGATCAACGAGATCGCGGCGCTGCCGGCGAGGCATGCCCCGCTTTAAAGTCCCGCTTCAAAGTGATGACCCCTCACAATATCGTGGCCCGGCGAACCGGAGCCTAGCTCAACCGTCAACTGGTCTCACCAGTGAGACGGACGGGCCTGGACCATGCAGTCGAACGAGCTTGCCGAGGTGATCCCGGAGGCCAAGCAGTCAAGCGAGATGGTCGAGGTCATCCCGGTCGTCGAGGAAACCTTGCGCGTCGAGAAGCGCGAGTACGAGAGCGGCCGGGTGCTGGTCCACAAGACCGTGACCGAGCGCGACGAGGTGGCCGAGGTCCTGTTGCGCCAGCAGGACCTGATCGTGGAGCGGGTGCCTGTCGGGCGCGCCGTTTCCGAGGCGCCGCAGACCCGGCAAGACGGCGACACGCTGATCGTGCCGATCCTGGAGGAGGTGATGGTCGTGGAGAAGCGACTTTTCCTCAAGGAGGAACTGCACATCCGCAAGCATTCCACCGAACGGACCGAACAGCACAAGGTGCGCCTGCGCACCGAGCATGTCGAGATTGAGCAAACCGGGCGCAAGCCGTCCGAAGAAGCAACAACAGCCAAGGAGATGCCCACATGAGTGGTTCCTATATGGACGAACCAGGTTCGAGCAACTTGAACCAAAGCGCGGCGCACGAGACCGGGCTTTACGACCCGTCCCGCCACGACAACCAAATCGTCGCGCTGTATGAAACCCGCGCCCAGGCTGACGCGGCGCGCGAAAAGCTTGTCGCGGCCGGCGTGGACAGCAGCACCTTGCAAGTGATGGACAAGGGTGCCGACCAGATGGCCGGCGGCGTGGACTACGAGGCGGGCAACCAGGGCCTGTGGGGTTCGATCAAGAGCCTGTTCATGCCGGACGAAGATGCCCATGCCTACAACCACGCGGTGGGCGCCGGCCATGCCATGCTGGTGGTGACGCCGAACGCGAAGTCCGACCGCACCAAGATCATCCAGGCGCTGGAAAGCACCGATCCGCTCGACTTCGATGCCAAGCTCGAAGAATGGCGCCAGTCGGGCTACAACTACGGGCCGAGCAGTTCGACCACGACCACCACCGGCACCAACATGGCCAGTACGGCTGCCACTGGCGGCGCGGCGCTGACGGGCGCGGCGACAGCCGGCGCGGCCATGGCCGGTGCCAAGACGGCGGGGACTACGACAACAGGAACCGCGACGACGGGGACCGCCGCGACAGCCGCCCCTGCCATGGGCACCGCGGCGCGCGCCGGGGATACCGAGACGATCAAGGTAATGGAGGAGCGGCTGCGGGTCGGCAAGCGCGAGGTCGCCGGCGGTGCCGTGCGCGTGCGCAGCTACGTCGTGGAGCGCCCGGTCGAGGAGCAGGTGAATCTGCACGAGGAGCGGGTTTCGGTGGAGCGCCGCCCGGTGGACCGCGCCATCACTGGGACCGACGCCGCGGCGTTCCAGGAGCGCACCATCGAGGCGCGCGCTACGAGCGAGGAGGCCGTCGTCAGCAAGGACGCGCGCGTCGTCGAGGAGATCGGCATCCGCAAGGAAGCATCCGACCGGACCGAAACTGTCCGCGACACCGTGCGCAGCACCAAGGTCGATGTGGAGGACGGTACCAAGACCGTGCCCGGCATCGCGCCCAGCGACACCACAGGCACGACCACGACGACGACCACCACCACGGACAAGACGTCCGGCAGCATGGGTACCGGCGGTAGCGCGTCGAACTCCACCCCGGGAGCCACGACCAGCGGCATGAACGCGCCGCGCAAGTAGCCTGGCCGGCCTAAGCTGAAGCGAGGGGGAGGCGGTAGCCTCCCCCTTTTTCGTGAGATTGCCTGGCTCGGGTCCTCATGCCATCCGCATTTGCGGCGGGCATCCCATCGGTTCATAGTCCGCGCCGCAAAACGGAGGGAGATGCCATGAGTGATCATGCAAACTTCACCGGCAGCGTTCCCGAGCACTACGACCGCAACTTGGGACCCGTGATCTTTGCTGGCTACGCCGCCGACCTTGCCCGCCGCGTCGCCGCCCACGACCCGCAGCAGGTGCTGGAGATCGCAGCCGGCACCGGCTTCGTTACCCGCCATCTGCGGGACCTCCTGCCCGCAAGCGCGCACCTGACGGCGACCGACATCAATCCGCCCATGCTGGATGTGGCCCGAACCAAGTTCCGGGCCGGCGAGCAGGTCGCCTTCCAGCCCGCCGATGCTTCCGCGCTCCCGTTCCCGGACGGCGCCTTCGAGGCGGTCGCCTGCCAGTTCGGGGTGATGTTCTTCCCGGACAAAACGCAATCCTACCGCGAGGTGCACCGCGTGCTCGCGCCGGGCGGGCGCTACCTGTTCAATGTTTGGGACTCACACAAGCATAATCCGTTTGGGCGCGTTACGCATGGTGTGGTTCAAAGGCTTTTCCCTGCGGACCCGCCGCAGTTCTACCGCGTGCCGTTCGGCGATCATGCGATCGATCCGATCAAAGAAGCCCTGATCGAGGCCAATTTCATAGACATCACCATCGCCGTGCTCAGGCGAGAGGCGGACGTCACGAGCCTCGCCACGTTCGCGCAGGGGCTGATTCATGGCAACCCGGTCGCCGAGCAGATCAGGGCACGGGGCAGCATCCATCCCAATCGGGTGGTTGATGTCCTGGTCGAAGCGTTGCGCGAGGAGGTAGTCGCTGATCCCGGCCGCATGCCCATTCAGGCCATCGTGTTTGAAGCGAGCAAGCCCGGGTGAAGCAGGTTACGCCAAGCACCCGGCTGGTTTACGGCTGAGGACCAGGGCTTATCGGCCCGTTTCAAGGTGTTGCACATGCGTTGGGCGGTTTTGGCGTTGGTGGTGGGGCTGTCCGGCTGTGGCGAAGCCCTGCCGGTCGGCAGCTTCCGCGACACGGCGCCGGTTATCGACCCCATCCGGTTCTTCACCGGCCACGTCCGGTCCTGGGGCGTCCTGGAAAACCGCGCGGGACAGCCGACCCGCATCGTGCAAACGGAGTGCATGGGTGAGGCAGGCGACGGCACGCTCCGCATGACGCAGCGGCTGTTGGTGGGGGAGGACGCGCCCGTGACCCGGACCTGGCAGATGCGCCGTGCCGGGCCGGGCCGCTACGAGGCGACCGCGAACGACATGGTGGGCAGCGCGGTGGGCGAGGCGTCCGGCCGGGCATTCCATTGGACCTGGACCCTGGCCACGACGCCAGGCAACTTCCTGAGAGATGTTGATATGGACCAATGGTGGTATCTGCTCGACGACGGCTCGATGCTGAACCGCACCACCATCCGCAAGCTCGGCGTGATCGTGGCCGAGGTGTCGGAGCATTTCGCCCGCACGCCGTAAGCGCGGTTGTCACCCGTGCGCGAGCATGCGAACCGGGGGGCGGCGACCGCATTGAACACTGGCACTGGATAAAGGATTGAACGAATGCTGACGTCGGTGATGCGCTCCTTGGGCGAAGCGTTGCGGCCGGTCAGGCCCGGCATGATCATGCTGTCCACCAGCAAGTTCTCGGGCTTCCTGGGGTCTGCCATCAAGGTCAGCAGCCCCGCCTTCGCCGATGGCCAGCCGATGCCGGTGCGGTTCACCCAGGACGGCGAGAACCTCAGCCCGCCCTTGCGCTGGGAGGGCCTGCCGCCGCAAACGCAATCCGCGGTGCTGCTGGTGGAGGACGCCGACATCCCGTGGGTGCGGCCGCTGGTCCACCTGATCGTGCATTCCATTCCGGCGGACAAGACCGAGTTCGCCGAGGGGGAAATCCCGCTGCGGGTGTCCGAAGCGATGCCGGGCGGCTGGGCGTGCGGGCGCAATGCGCTGGGCCGCCCGGGCTGGACCGCGCCCACGCCGCCGCCGGGCCATGGGCCGCACCGCTACGCGTTCCAAGTCTTTGCCCTGGATGCGCGCCCGCAGTTCGATTACCCGCCGGGACGCGCGATGCTGCTGCGGACGATCCGCCCGCATCTGATCGCGCAGGGCCGAATGATCGGGACCTACGAGCGCCGGTAGGCGGTTCAGAACACCGGCAACTCAGGAAACGGCGTGCCGAACCATTTGCGGTGCAGGGCGTCAAGCTCGCCGTTGTTCTTCACATAGTAAACGAACGTGTTGACCCATTGGTGCAGGTTGAACTGGTTGGCCCGCATGGTGATGCCGTTCGGCTGGCGCAGCAGGAGGAACTTCTTGTCGATGTTCGCCCCGGGGTTCTGCTTCATCACGCCGTCGAACGTGAGGCCGGTCTCCGCCATGGCGTCCACCTGGCCGGTCAGCAGCGCCTGGTAGGTGCTGGGCGTATCGTCGAAGCGCAGCATGCGGGCGCTGCTGCCCAGGGCGCCCGTCAGGATCACGTCCTGCACCGTGCCGCGCGGCACGCCGACGCGCAGGCCCTTCAGGTCGTCGATCTTGCTGATCGCCTTGTCCTTGGGGCCATACACTGTGTTCTCGATGGCGCTGTAGGGGATGCTGAACATCACCTGCTTGGCCCGCTCGGGCGTGATGCCGAAGGTCGCGACGATCAGGTCCACCTTGTTGGTGACCAGGAACGGGATGCGGTTCGGCGCGGTCAACTGCACCAGGTTGGCCTTCACGCCCATGTACTTGGCCAGCAGCTTCGCCACCTCGATGTCGTAGCCGTCCGGCTCCTGCTTGTCGTTCAGCAGGGCATAAGGCGGCAGGTCGATCAGCACGCCGATGTTGACCGTGCCGCGACCGACGATTTCGTCCACCGTCTGCGCCCGGGCGTGCGGAAGCCCCAGCAGGAAGCCGACCACCAGCGCCGCCAACGCGATGATCACATAGCTGATCCGAACCCGCATCGTTATCCTCCCCTGGGCCGGGCTGCGCCGGCTTAATGCTTGAAAGATGGTTGGTACGCGCGGGCGAGCCGGACTTCAAGCCGCCGGCTGGCTAGCGTCAGCGGCCAGCACAAAAGGAAGTAGATCAGCGCCACGCTGCCGAAGATGGCGAACGGCCGGAAGGTCGCGTTGTTGAGCAGTTGCCCGGCCCGCGTCAGCTCCACGAAACCGATCACCGCCGCGAGCGAGGTGCTTTTGACCAGGTTCACCAGGAACCCCACGGTCGGCGCCGCCGCCACCCGCAGCGCCTGGGGCGCCACGACCCGCAGCATGCGGGCGCCGTAGCGGAGGCCGAGCGCCCGGGCGGCCTCGACCTGCCCGGCGGGCACCGCCTCAATGGAGCCGCGCCAGATTTCCCCAAGGAACGCCCCGGCGTTGAGGCTCAGGCCCAAAATCGCCGACACGTAGGCGCCCAGGCCGATGCCCAGCAGGTCGCTGCCGAAGAACACCAGGAAAAGCTGCAGCAGCAGCGGCGTGCCCTGGAACACCCGGATGTAGGCGACCGCGAGCCAGCGCAGCGGCCGGCGCTGCGACACCCGCATCAACGCCACCGCCAGCCCAATCAGCCCCCCACCGGCGAAGGCCGCGGCCGACAGTGCCACCGTCCAGCGCGCGGCGTAGGGCAGGAACAGCAGGTCGTTCCAGGTGAGGGCACGCATCAGCGCGTGGCCGGCCGGGCAAAGGCCGCACGCTCCACGGCGGCGAACACGCCGCTGAACAGCATCGACAAGCAGAAATAGATGCCGGTCGCGACGATGTAGGCCTCGAAGCTGCGGAAGGTGCGGGATTGGATGTCCTGCGCCGCCGCGGTCAGCTCCTCCGCCGAGATCACCGACACGATGGACGAGTTTAGCATCAGCAGGATGAACTGGCTGCCGAGCGGCGGCAGCACGGCCCGCAGCGCCTGGGGCAGCACGACCAACCGGAACGCCTGCAGCCGGTGCAGGCCAAGCGCCCGGGCCGCCTCGGTCTGGCCGTGGCTGATGCTCTCGATCCCGGCGCGCACGATCTCGATGGTGTAGGCGCTGCCGTTCAGCACCATGGCGATCAGGGCGCAAACCACGCTGTCCAGCCGGATGCCGAGGGCGGGAAGCCCGAAGTAGATGACGAACACCTGCACCAGGAACGGCGTGTTGCGGACGAACTCGACATAGGCGGCGACCAGCCACCGCAGCCAGGGCGGCCCCC
>CALMVT010000528.1 GCA_937873175.1 uncultured Acetobacteraceae bacterium
TCATACGCCTCCTTCACGGTGCGGAACGGGCGCTCGACCTTGCCCTTGCTGCGCGCCGTCACGCGCCGGCCGTCCTTGCCAGCCGGCAGATGCGGCATGACCCGCACGCCCAAGCACGCCGTGACGGCCTTGAACACCGTGCTCCTCGTCACGGGGCCGTTGTCGAGGTAGAGGGCGTCCGGGATGCCCTGGAGCACGAGGCCGCTGTCCTCGGGCTTGGGCGTCATGGCGTTGTAGAGGAAGCGCAGCGCGCTCTCGGCGTCCTCGCCGTACACGCAGCGGTATTCCTGGTAGGCGGCGCCCGAACGGTCATCGACCACGCTGTAGAGCATGAGCGTGGGAGCGCCTCGGCCGGGCTCGGACCAGAGCGGGGCCGGCACCTCCTTCAGGTCGGACGGGCTCATGTCGAACTGCCACAGCGCGTTGCTGTGCTCGGCCTGGAAGCGTATGGCCGCCGGCTGGCGCGTCACGCGGGCGTGGTCGTAGCCCCACTGGCGCAGGTAGCGGTTCGCGGTGATGCGGGTGAGGGTGCCGGGGGCAAGGCGCACCAGCCCGTCCGGCGTTTCCACGCCCTCGCCTTCCAGCAGTTCGATAGCGCGGTTGGTCGAAAGGTGGCGGCCCTTCCTGTTCGTGGTGCGCAGCTTGAGCGCCGCGATGATCTCGCAGGCGCGTTCCAGCTCGGCCACGCGCAGCTTGCGCGGCCGGCCGTGGTCGGCGCGCCGCGCCGGCTTGGGACGCCAGTGCTGCTGGAGGTTGCGGTACAGGGTCGCGCGCGAAACGCCGTACAAGGACGCCGCTTTCTCCAACATGGCTTTGCGCTCGGGATGTCGGGCCGGAAATGCGTCGAGACGCTGCCGGAGCGCGACGAGCGCTTCGGCGGGGGGGCGCCTGCCGCGCCCTTCAGCCACGGACCGCGACGGAAAGGCGCGGCTTGCGGCCGGGCGGCCGCACGGTGCGGCCTGCCTGCGCCTCCTCCGTACTGTTCCCTGCCCGCGCCGCATCAGCATCCCGCATGGCCCGGCCGAGGGCGCGGTAAAGGGTGGTGCGTCCGACGCCGACACGGGCGGCGATCTCCTCCATGGAGAGCGTCGGGTCGGCCATGAGCCGGCGCGCGGTGTCGAGGCCGTCCGCGGACAGGCGCGGCCTGCGCCCGCCCAGGCGTCCACGGGCACGGGCGGCAGCGAGGCCCGCGCGCGTGCGCTCGCGCAGCAGGTTGCGTTCCATCTCGGCGAACACGGCGCCGATCTGCAGCATGGCGCGGCCCATCACCGAGGCGGGGTCGATCCCGTCCTGAAGCGAGCGCAGGCGGACGCCGTCGCGCTCGAAGCGTTCCAGCAGGCCCACGAGCTGGTGGGTGGTGCGGCCGAGCCGGTCGAGACGCCAGACCACGAGCGTGTCGCCACGGCGCAGATGCGAGAGAGCGGCGGCGAGGCCGGGCCGGTCGGCGCGAGCGCCCGAGGCGCGGTCCTCGAACACGCGCTGGCAGCCGGCCGCCGCAAGGGCGTCGAGCTGAAGGTCGAGCCGCTGGTCCTCAGTGGACACCCTGGCATAGCCGATCAGCAGCGCAGCACCGGTGGTGGCACCACCGGCCGGGGATGGGGCAGGGCCAGAGGGCACACCGCGCGCACGCCGTTTCGTACCGGAAGCCATGCGCGATGCTGGCACCGGCACGCTGATTGCGCAACACGGTTGCGGCACGATTACAGGCCCAGGAAGCCGACTTTTCAGCCCTTCTTGCTATCGTGCCGGAAATCTTGGTTTGTGGGACACTGCCAGGCCAGCAGGCAGGCTCACAGCCGTTCTTGACCCTTTGCTGTCGCGTGGCAGGCACTAGCCTTTCGGAACGCGGCGTCACTGGATGGCAAAGCCAACATTAGTTGTCTGAAACCTTGGCGTGATCTGGGGTAAAAACCATACATGTTGCTGTGGCGATCTATTCTCTGATGCTTGACCACGCCCGCCCTCCCGACGAGATCGCAGCCTCGTACGATTGCCTGCGTGCGCCGGCCAGCGACGGCGTTCCCGGTTCTGCCCCGGAAGCCGCGCTGGAGAGTCTGGTGCAACTGGCTGCCCAGCTGTGCGATGCCCCGATCGGGCTAATTACTCTGGTGGACGAGGCGCGCCAGTTCTTCAAGGTGCGGGCAGGGGTCGATGGTCCCGCCAATGCGCCCCTCCATGTCGGGTTCTGTCCCGTCGTGGTCGGGCGGGGCGAGCCGGTGGTCATCCCCGACACCCTCGCCGAGCCCGTGCATGCGGAGAACGCAGCCGCCCGGGAAGGAGGCATCCGCTTCTATGCCGGGGTGCCGCTGCTCACGGATGAGCGCCATTTCCTCGGCACGCTCTGCGTGCTCGACAAAGTGCCTCGCCCGGGTGGCCTGACGCGGGCGCAGCTCGACCTGCTGCGAACGATGGCCGCGCAGGTGGTCAACCAATTCGAACTGCGGCGGTCGCTGGCGCAGCGGGACGCGCTGCTGGCCGAGCAGCAGGCGAGCATCCGCGAACGCGACGTGCTGGCCCGGGTGCAGGCCGTCATCGCCGCGGCGGACGGAGATCTGGACGCGATCCTGGGCGCGCTGGTGGCACACGTGCTGGAGGCGCTGCCGGCGGCCGAGGGCGGCGTCCTGGAACTGATCGAAGGAAGCACGCTGGAGTACCGCGCCGTTGGCGGCACCTTGGGACCGCACAAGGGCCTGCGGGTGCCGCTGCGTGGCTCCCTGGCCGGCAGCTGCGCTGTGACGAACGAGCCGATCCTGGTGCACGACGTGTGGAACGATGGACGCGCGGACCACGGCTTGGCCAAGCGTCTCAACCTGCGTGCCGCCGTGCTGGCGCCGGTGGCGCACGGGGAGGATGTGCTCGGTGTGCTCAAGCTGCAATCGAGCAAGCCCGGCGCGTTCGGCCCGCGCGACCTGCAGTTGGTCCGCTTGTTCGCTGGCGCTGCCACGGCCGGGCTGACAGAGGTGCGGGCAGCCGATGCGCAGAACGCCGTGCTGGCCGGCGCGCGGCGGCAGCGGGCCATCTTCAACAGCGCCGTGGACTTCGCCATCATCGCCACCGACCGTGACGGCCGCGTGACGGACTGGAACACCGGGGCCGAGCGCATCCTCGGCTGGACCGCGGACGAGATACGCGGCGAAACGGTCGAGCGCATCTTCACGCCCGAGGATCGGGCCACCAACCAGGCCGGAACGGAGATGCGCCTCGCCCTGGAGCACGGCCGCGCTTGCGACGAGCGATGGCACCTGCGGCGGGATGGCAGCCGGTTCTGGGCCAGCGGGGAGATGATGCCGCTGCGGGAAGGGCAGGACGCCCATGCCGGCTTCCTCAAGATGCTGCGCGACCGCACGGCGGAGCACCAGGCGGGCGAGGCCCTGCGCGAGGCAGAGGCGGCATTGCAGCGCGCCCAGGTCGCCGGCGGGGTCGGCGCGTTCTGGGTTGATATCCAGAACAACGTCATAAAGGTGACCTCCGAGTTCTGCCGGCTGTATGGCGTGCCGGTGCGCGACCACTTCCCGCCGGAGGAGATCGAGCGCCTCGTCCTGCCGGAACATGCCTCTTTGGCGTCCAGCGCGGCAACGCGCATCACCGGGGAGGTGCCGCCCGACGTGGAATACCGCATCCGCCGCCCCGACACCGGCGAGCTGCGTTGGATCACACGGCGGGCGGAGATCGAGCGTGACGGGGCGGGACGGCCGGTGCGCTTCGTCGGGGTGGTGCGCGACATCACCGATCAGCGGTCGGCTCTTGACGCGCTGGCCCGGAGCGAGGCGCGCTACCGCGCACTGTTCGACGCCATCGACGACGGCTTCTGCATCATCAAGTTCCTCGACGGGCCGCAAGGTCCGTCGAGCAACTACATCCATGTCGAGGCCAACCCCGGCTACGAACGACACACCGGCATCCCGGACATCGTCGGCAGGACGATCCGGGACCTCGCGCCGGACGAGGCGGACGGGTGGGTCGAGCTTTACGGCGGCGTGCTGCGCACCGGCCAGCCGATCCGCTTCGAGCGCGACTTCGTGGCAGCGGGGCGGCACATCGAGGTTTCGGCAGCCCGGGTCGAGCCGGCGAGCCAGCGGCAGGTGTCGCTGCTGTTCCGCGACGTGACGGCACGCAAGCAGGCGGAGGCAGCCCTGCGCGCCAGCGAGGCACTGGCGCGGGAGAACGTGCAGCGCGTGCAGCTCGCGCTCGCGGCCGGCGCGATCATTGGCACCTGGCTGTGGGACCTGCCCGCCAACCGCTTCACGGTGGACGAGGCGTTCGCCCGCACCTTCGGCCTCGATCCCGCGCCCGGGCGCATCGGCCTCAGCCTCGGGCAGGTGGTCGCAACCGTTCACCCCGACGACAAGCCGGGGCTGGTTGCCGCTGTCAACGAGGCGATTGCCCGCGGCGGCGCCTACGCCCACCAGTATCGGGTGCGGCGCGCCGACGGCAAGTACTACTGGCTGGAGGCGAACGGCCGCGTCGACCACGCGCCGGACGGCACGCCGCTGAGCTTCCCCGGCGTGCTGATCGACGTGGAGGAGCGGCGTGCCGTGGAAGCCGAGCGCGACCGGGCCGCCGCGGCGCTGCGCGCCTTGAACGAAACGCTGGAGCAGCGCGTTGCCGAGCGCACGGCCGAGCTGATGCACGCCGAGGAGCAGCTGCGCCAGTCGCAGAAGATGGAGGCTGTCGGCCAGCTCACGGGCGGCCTCGCACACGACTTCAACAACCTGCTGCTCGGCATCACCGGCAGCCTGGAGCTGCTGGGCGCCCGTGTCGGGCAGGGGCGCCTGAAGGACCTGGACCGCTACGTGGGCGCCGCCCAGGGCTCAGCCAAGCGGGCCGCGGCGCTCACCCACCGGCTGCTCGCCTTCTCGCGCCGGCAAACGCTGGACCCGAAGCCCACGGACGTGAACCGGCTGGTGGGCGGGATGGAGGAGCTGATCCGCCGCACGGTGGGGCCTGCCGTCGAGATCGAGGTGGTGGGTGCCGCGGGGCTGTGGCCGACGCTGGTGGACCCGCCGCAGCTGGAGAACGCGCTGCTCAACCTGTGCATCAACGCCCGCGACGCCATGCCGGGTGGCGGTCGACTGAGGATCGAGACGGCAAACCACTGGCTCGACCAGCGCGCCGCGCATGAGCACGACCTTCAGCCCGGGCAGTACGTCTCGCTGTGCATCAGCGACACCGGCACGGGCATGACGCCCGAGGTGGCCGCGAAGGCGTTCGACCCGTTCTTCACCACCAAGCCGCTGGGCCAGGGCACCGGGCTTGGCCTGAGCATGATCTACGGCTTTGTCCGGCAATCGGGCGGCCAGGCGCGCATCCACAGCGAGCCGGGGCAGGGCACGACCGTGTGCCTTTACCTGCCGCGCCACCTGGGCGACGCGGATGAGGTCGAGGCAGCGTCGGATCTGGCCGATGCGCCGCGTGCCGAGCGGGGCGAGACGGTGCTGGTGGTGGACGACGAGCCCACCGTGCGCATGCTGGTGACGGAGGTGCTGGAGGAGCTGGGCTACGCCGCGGTGGAGGCGGCGGACGGCGCCTCGGGGCTGCGGGTGCTGCAGTCGGACGCGCGTGTCGATCTGCTGGTGACGGACGTGGGCCTGCCGGGCGGCATGAACGGGCGGCAGATGGCCGACGCGGCCAGGGTCAGCCGCCCCGGCCTCAAGGTGCTGTTCATCACCGGCTATGCCGAGAACGCGGTTGTCGGCAGCGGCCACCTGGCGTCCGGCATGCACGTCATGACCAAGCCGTTCGCGATGGAGGCGCTCGCGAGCCGGATCAAGGAACTCATAGTAGACCGGTGATGGGTGGCGAGGGTCTGGGTTCCACCGAGGCCGTGTGGAAACGTACTTCCTGGTGGGCTTGCATCAGACAGCGATGTGTTCGCCGGTGATTGCGGAGAGGATGGGCCGGGCTTTCAGGTCCGGATGGCCTGTATCAACAGCCTCACGCCCAGGATCGCGATCACCCGCTTCATGTTGTAGGCCAGAACCTGCAAGCTCATCTCCGTGCCGACCCGTTTGAGCGTTTTGGTCAGGAAGTGGGTGGC
>CALMVT010000529.1 GCA_937873175.1 uncultured Acetobacteraceae bacterium
ATGTGGCGGAGCGGACTCAACACGGCCAACCCGGCAGCGTTGAACAGCCCTGCGGGATCACACCGGTATGGGAAGAGCAAGATGGGCACTGCTCCATAATCATTGTCAGGTGGTGTTGGCTGACCATTAATGCAAGCCTTGCGCCCGCTCGTTGGCCGAATTGGACGTTGGAAGGCCGTTCTATGTGCTTTGGACTGCGCCGGACTTGCCAGAGGCTTGTTGACTTGAATTACGCTACCAGCGGCACATGCCCCTTCTTTGCAATACTTTGGTCGGTGTCTTAGTCAGCATGTGGACACGTCGCCATGTGCGCATGTCGCAAACGATGGAGTTATCCCCAGCGGGAAAGTTCAAGTTCTTTGTATTCATAAACTCGGGACAAAATTTTATATGCATTTCAAAGTGTTCACAGGCAACAATACGACTAAATGGGTGCGACGTTGCGACAAAACGGGTGATCAGTTGCGACAGGACGGGTGCAGCGTTGCGACACATTGGGTGCATTCCAACGCGTTGCGACAAAACGGGTGCGATCCTTTTGAATGGTGCGACAAAACGGGTGGAGACGGGTTTTTTCAACGACATCAAGGTTGCCGCTGAATAGGTGAGACCTCCATTTTCAGGCTTTCGCGAGGGCTCCTTCCCATGGTCACTGCTTCGCACCCGGCGCATTGCGACAAAACGGGTGCAGCTAGAGACGCGACACGACTCGGAAGCGTGTCGCAACTTGCAGCTATGAGTCTGACCCTTGAACGACGGACGAACAACGAAGGTGTGCCGAAAGCCGCCGAACTGATCGAGATCACTGGCGCTCATGCGCTTGAGGCGTCCGACCGGGCCATTCTGAATCTGATTTACCAGCATGCGCAGGACAGCGGTCGCTTGGGCGACCCATCCGCAAGTTGGGAAATGCCAATCACCGCGCTTCGCCCGTCGAAGCACAATGATACTAACCGGATCCGCGACAGCCTCGCTCGCCTGTTATCTGTTCAAGTGAAAGTCGCCTACCGTGAGAGCAACACCGGCCGCGACCGTGTCCTTCTAACTCACCTGTTCGAGGCTTTCGACACTCCAGCGGACGAAGGGATTGGCGGCCCGGTCCGCTTCCGTGTGCCCGTCTCCTTGATCCCGATTCTGGCGCAGTCCTCTCGTTGGGGCCGGATCAAGGCCGAAATTGTCTGCGCCATATCCAGCAAGTATGCGATCTCCCTTCAAGAGTTGGTCCAGCTGCGCGGGAACATGAACCGCTGCGTCGAGGTTTTCGCGCTGGACCGGTTTCGCGACTTGCTGGGCGTTCCGCCCGGTGCTTATGAGCGCGGGAACGATTTTATCAAGAGAGTCATTGATCCGGCAATCTCCGAGGTGAATGGCTTATCCGAGTTCGGCGTCCAGATTGAGGTCGATAGGGCCTACTCCCGCGCGCCCATAACCGGGGTCAGGCTCGCCTGGTGGCGCAAAACGGGCGATGAGTACAGGGCGATCTATCGGGAGCGGCAAAGGTCCAAGCTGGGACGCATGGCGCGGCTGAAGGGGACGGCGGGCGCGATTACCGCTCGCCGAACGGATGCTTTCCTTGCTCCCTGAACCAGAGATCGATCGCTTTGCCTAGGATTGCCTGCAGCGTCGTATCTCGCTCGGTCGCCATGACGTTCAGCGTGCGTGCCAACTCGGGGGTGAAGTAGCCACCGACGGCCCGCTTTCCTACCCGTGCCTTCGCCCGCGTGCTGGCTACGCTGGCAATCGTCGATTTCAGTTCTTCGACGGCTTCCTTCGGCGACAGCTGCCGCTCGGCCTTCAGCGCGTCCTTCAGACCAGCCAACCGCCCGCTCACGCCGTCACCTTTGTCGACGTGTGGACACGCCTACGCGCACGCATGCCGACTTGCTTGCATAGCCACAACCAGAGTCCTTCGACTTCCTGAGCTGCCTTCCCGGTCGGTTCTGCCTCCTTAACGGATTTCCCGCTGCCCGTCGCGTGGCGAAAAGCAGCCCGTTCGGAGAGCCGGATCGGCCCGACCTGCATCCCGATCTCGTTCACCAACTCAGTCGTTTCGGCATACAGGCGCGTAGCCGGTATTGGCCCGGCGTTGAAGATCACGAAGGCCTGTTTCGCTGCGAAGCGGGTCAGGTCAGTGGTGGTCCTGATTGAATGAAGGTCAAAGGCGTTCGGCCGGCACGGCACCAGCACCAGATCGGCAGCCTTAGCTGCAGAACGCGCTTCCGCCTCGGCCAACGGCGGAGTATCGATCACGGCAAGGTCGGCGCCATGGGCGGCAGCCTTATCGAGCGTCTTGACAAGGGTCGGGGTCTTGGCCGGGATCACGACCGGCGGCTCCTCCTTCCGCCACTCGGACCATGCTTCGGCGGTGCCTTGCGGATCCATGTCCAGCAACACGGTGCTGTATCCTGCTCGCTCTGCCGCTACGGCGACGTGCAGAGCGAACGTAGTTGGCTCTTATTGGGTTCCGGGGTGGTGAGATCGGGACCGTGGCGCGGGGCTGAGG
>CALMVT010000530.1 GCA_937873175.1 uncultured Acetobacteraceae bacterium
ATGCCGTGCCGCCCCCGCCCGCCCGGCAGGGCCGCCAGCCCGCCCGCGCCCACCGGCGCCGCGCGGCGCGGGCCGAGCACGGCGAAATACAGGATTGCCAGGATGAAGCTGAGCAGGGTCAGCACGTAAAGGATCGCCGCCCCTTCGCCAAACTTGAAGAACTGGAACGCCGTGAGATAGCCGAGCCAGGCCAGCACGGTGGTGGCGCTGCCGGGTCCGCCGCGGGTCATGATCCACAGCAGGTCGAACGCCATCAGCGCGTTGATGGTGGCGATGATGGAGATGAACAGCAGGCTCGGCTTGAGCCATGGCAGCGTGATGCTGATGAATCGGCGCACCGGCCCGGCGCCGTCCAGCATCGCCGCCTTGTGCAGGGACGCCGGCATGGATTGCAGCCCGGCCAGCAGCATCAGGGCGCTCAGCGGCGCCTGGTTCCACACATGCACCAGGGCCACGAGGTTGAGCGCCCGGAACCCGTCGCCCAGCCACGGCGTCGCGAGCGAGGAAAGGCCGAGGTCGTTCAGCACTCCGTTCACGCCACCGAAATCGCCGGCGAACAGGAACGACCACAGCACGCCCACGGACACCGACGCCATCGCCCACGGCACCAGTACGACGCTGCGCAGCAGTCCGCGCCCGGGAAAGCGCGCGTTCAGCACCAGCGCGAACACCATGCCCAGCACGGTGGTGCCGATCACCGACAGCCCCGCGAACCAGGCGGTGCGCCCGAGCGCGGCCCAAAGCTCGGCGTTTCGCGGCAAGGCGGCGTAGTTGTCGAGGCCGACGAACAGCCAGCGGCGGGTAATCGGGTTGATGCGGTTGAGGCTGAGGAACAGGCTGTAGCCGAGCGGCACGCCGACCACGAGCACCACCACCAGCAGCGTGGGCGCGACGGCGGCGTAGGAGAAGCCCGGCACCCGCTCCGTTGCCCGCCCGCGGACCGGCGCGCGCAGGGCCGAGGCGTGCGTTGCGCCCGACATCAGTTCACTGATACTGCTTTTTCAGTTCCGCCACCTTGCCCACCAGCCCGTCGCAAAGCTGGTCGAGCGAGCCGTTGCCGCGGATGTAGTCCTGGGTGCGCTGCATCATGAACAGGTCCCATTCCGGGAACCACGTCGTCTTGGAAATGTCGCGGGAGGTCGCGATCTCGACCTGCTTGTTACTCACCCCGAGGTCGCGCCATTGGGAAAAGCTCGCCACCACCTCCGGGTCGCTCATCACGTCCTTGTAGGCAGAGCCAAGCCCAAATTCGAGCGCCCAGCGCTTGATGACGTGATACTGCCCGTCCCGGGCCTTGCCGCCGAAGAAGCGCAGCAGGTTCCAGGTGCGGTTCACGTCGGTCGGCTGCGCGCCCATCAGGTACAACGCTGTCCAGGCGAAGGTGGAATGCGTCTTGCCGGGCATCAGGGCGTTGCGCACTTTGCCCGCGATCTTGGACGCTTTCGGGTCGTTGGCGACCTTCTGGTCGTAATCGTGCAGCACCATGAAGGTATGGCGGCCCGTGCAGTAGCTCGGCACGCCTTCCGCCGGCAGCGTCATGATGTCGGGGGTGACGAGCTGATCCTTGTACAGCGCCCGGTGCCCTTCCAGCACCCGGCGGAATGCGGCGTCCACGACGAGGTCCGAGTTCTTGTCGAACACCGGCGCGCCTTCCGCATACCACAGCGAGAACAGGCTCCAGGACAGCTCCGGCCATTTCTGACCCCAGGCGCTGTTGTAAGGCGCGTCGGATACGCCGTCCCGCTTCAGCTTGCGGCAGGTGTCCAGCAGGCTATCCCAGCCGTCCGGCACCGGAACGCCCGCCCGGCTCAGGTGCTCTTCGTTGTAGATGAAGGCGTTGTGCCCCGCGTAGTACGGCAGGCCCGCGAGCTTGCCGTTTGGCAGCGACATCGACCGCACGCTGACCGGGAACATGCCCGCCTTGATCGCGTCCACCTCCGGCAAGCCCTCCAGGTCGCGCACCCAGCCGGCGGCGTGCCAGCGCGCGATGTGGTCCTCCTCCGAGTACATCATGTCGATGGCCTGGCCGCCCAGCAGCTTGGTTTCCACCACCGGGTGGTAGTCGCCGGGTACCAATTCGTAGGTGACGTTCTCGTCGTAAAGCTTCTTGAACGTGTTGACGTTGGCTTCGGCGATCTGCGGCTGGTACTGCCAGCCGATGAAGCTGAGCGGCTTGGACGGGGCGGCGAGCGCCGGGCGCGCCATCGCCACGCCGGCCGGCAGCGCCACCAGTCCTTGCAGCGCGCGGCGGCGGGACAGCAGATAGGATTGCAGCAAGCGGTCCATCGGCGGCGACTCCCTGACTGTGTTGCCGCGGCCTGCTCCGGGCATTCTGGTATCGGAAGTTGAGCATGCAATAGCGGGGCCATGCAAACCGGTTCGACACCGCTGCCGGTCCGGCGCAGACTGGTTGCCCATGACGATGGAGGC
>CALMVT010000531.1:0-2186 GCA_937873175.1 uncultured Acetobacteraceae bacterium
GCCCTGGCCCCGACCGACGCCGAGCGGCACATCATCGTCGGCGCGCACCGGGATGCCTGGATGGCCGGCATGGCGCACCTGGAGAGCATCATCGGGCACGCGCGGAAAGGGGACGGCGGGTCCAAGGGCAGCATCCCCGGTCAACTTGCCTGGGTCAGCTTCGACCACTACACCGCCCGCCCGACGATCGAGATCCCGCACACCGAGGTGGACGGCACCAGGACGACGCTGATCTAGACCGTGCACAACCCCAAGGTCGCGGCGGACATGCAGCTGCATACCCACGTCGCGACGCCCAACGTCGTGTTCGCCCATGACGGCAGCGTGGGCAGCATGGACATGCTGGCGCTGCACGACCGGGTGCATGAGGTCGGCGCCTACTACCAAGCGCACCTTGCGACCAACCTGCGGGCGCACGGCATCGACGTGGTGCTGGACGACAAGACGGAGGCCGCGCGCCTGACGGCTGTTCCGGAGGCGGTGTCCGACCTGTTCAGCAAACGGTCACGGGACGGGGAGATAGAGGCGCGCAAGATGGTTGCCGCCATGGGCCTGGACTGGGACGCGCTGCACCCGCTGGAGTTGGCCGGCATCATGACCCGGGGCACGAAGTCCGTCCGGCAGGGCAAGGCGGCCGGCGGGACGGAAACCGGCGTGTCCGACCTCGCGGCCTGGCAGGCGCAGGCCAAGGCGGCGGGCTACGAGCACCGCAGCGTCATCGACCCCGGTGCGAAGACCCGCCTGTCTCCCACCGAACGGGAGCGGCTTCTGACAGCCTACCAGGCGGCGCTGCCCGTGCTGGATCGCCAGTTCACCAGCCGGGCCACGATGCTGGCGAGCGTTGCCAGAACCGCGGCGGCGCGCGGCCTGATCGCGTCCGGCGTGGAGGACGCCCGCGACATCGACCGGATCACGGCGGCGATGCGCGAGCATGGGGTCCGGCACGGCGGCCAGGTCGTGCCCCTGGTGTGGGCGGACGCCGCCACCCTGAGCGAGGACGGCAAGGAGGCCGGGCGGCGCGGACGGGTCAAGATCACGACGGCGCTGCATCTTGAGCAGGAAGGCGAGGCGATGACGCTCGCGGCCCGGGCAGCGGCGGACACGAG
Source organism: uncultured Acetobacteraceae bacterium (assembly GCA_937873175.1). Taxonomy (GTDB): domain Bacteria; phylum Pseudomonadota; class Alphaproteobacteria; order Acetobacterales; family Acetobacteraceae; genus CAHJXG01. The sequence continues at coordinate 1,107 of CALMVT010000531.1, forward strand.
CAGCGCATTGACGCTGGGGCAGATCGACCGGGCCGTGCGGGACGTGACGGCACGCGACGGCCTGGACTTCACCAGCGAGCATGGCTTGGCGCAGCGCCGCATCATCGACGCCCTCGGCACGTCGGGCCGGCTGGCCGTGGCGGTGGGTGTCGCGGGCGCGGGCAAGAGCACCTTACTACGCCCGCTGGTGGAGGCGTGGACCGCGCCGGCCGAGCGGGAAGGGGACGAAAGCACGGTCTACGGGACGGCACTTGCAACGCGACAGGCGGTTGCCTTGGCAGATGCAGGGATCGCGCCGCGCAACACGATGCCCATGGCCGGGCTGCTGAGGCGCGCGGCGGACGGCAAGCTGGACCTAAACGAGCGCAGCGTCGTCGTGGTGGACGAGCTGGGGCAGATCGGCACGGCGCAGATGCTGGGGCTGCTGCGCCTGCAAGCCGAGCGCGGCTTCTCCATCGTGGGCATCGGCGATGATCGGCAGGGCCAGGCCATCGAAGCCGGCAGCACGATCCACCTCGTGCAGAAGGCGCTGGGCGGGAAGGCAGTGCCGGAACTTGCCAGCACCGTGCGCCAGCTGCGCGAGCGGGACCGTGCCACGTCGCTGCTGTTCCGCGAGGGCAAGGCGGCGGCGGGGATCGACCGGATGCGCGAGGACGGGCACGCCGTGCTCGTCCAGGGCGGCCGGCGGCAGGCGGTGGAGGCAACGGCTGACCTTTGGGAAGAACGGCAGGAGGCCAACGTTGGCCGGGCCGGCTACACGCTGACCGTCAGCGCGCCGACCAACGACGACGCGCGGGCAATCGGGGCGGCGATCCGGGAGCGCAGGCGAGAGGCGGGCCAGGTCGGACCCGACCAAGTCGTCATCCGGGCGACGGACCAGGCCGGCGCGCGATACGAGCTGCCGCTTGCCGCAGGCGACCGGGTGCGCCTGTTCGCCCGCACCCCGGCGAGCTTCAGCGGCAAGGGCGGCAACCTGGGAAACAACGGGTCAGTTGTCGAAGTCGAGCGCATCGAAGATGCCGGGCTGCAGCTCCGCAACACCTGATGCGTGCCGTACCACTTGCTCACGTCCTTGATTTC
>CALMVT010000531.1:2196-4247 GCA_937873175.1 uncultured Acetobacteraceae bacterium
CAGCTCCGCAACACCTACGGCAACTCCGGGTTCGTGCGCTGGGACACGCTGCGGGACCGGGAGAGCGGACGCATCCGGCTGACCTATGGGGACGTGCTGTCCATCGACGCCATCCAGGGCAACACCAGCACCGAGCACATCGACGCCATGCCGAGCGGGTCGGCGGCGGTCAACAGCTTCAAGAGCTACGTCGCCAAGTCCCGGTCGCGCGAGGCGACGTGGCTTGTCGTCGCGGACGGGCGCGAGCGCGGGGAGATCATGGAGCGCCGCGCGCTTGGGACCACCCTGCCGATCACCGAAGCCGATGTTTGGGGCAACGTCGCGCGCAACCTGTCCCGGCAACCGGAGAAAGAGCTGGCGACCAGCCTTATCGACCGGTCAGCTGCCGTGCAGACGGGCACGGTCCGGTCATTGGCGACGGCGTTCCAGCCGGTTGAGCAGCGGCAGGCGGACGGGAAGGAAGGCGCAACGCCCTACCCCGCGGCTGCAGCTACGCGCCAGGCGGACGCCGAGACCGGGCGAGCTGCGCCGGCAATGCAGGCCGCGGCCGAGCGTTCAGCCGCCGCGAGCGGCGTTGTGGTCAAGCGCATTGCCGGACCGAGCAAGGCTCAGGCCCGGAAGGATGTCCAGGCCGCACGCCGCTCGACCCGGCCCGCGGCGCAGCGGCCGAAGCGGCAGCCCGAGCCGGCCCGGCCGCCGATGTCGCAGACGGGGGCGGAGGCCGAGTTCACGGAGGCGCTGCATCGCGCTGGGCTGCGGCCGAGAGGCGGCGCTGTCATGGACGGCAAGATGCGTCGCGTCGCCGTGGAGGGCGACAAGCGCGGCAAACGGTCAGGTTCCTACGTCGGGCATCTCGACGGGATGCCGGCGGGCTACATCACCAACTTCAAGACTGGCCACAAGGAGAGCTGGCGCGCGTCACGGCCGCAGCGCGAGATGACGCCTCAGGAGCGCGTGGCCGAGCAGGGGCGTGTCGCCGCTGAACGCGCTGCCCGGTTGGCAGAACGCCAGCGGGGTGAACACCAGGCAGCGCACAAGGCGGAAGCTGCCCTCCGCCAATCCAAGCCGGCAACCGCGTCGAATCCCTACCTGGCACGCAAGGGCGTGCAGGCGCACGGGCTGCGGCAGGATCGGCGAGGCAACCTGCTAGTGCCGATGCGCGGTCTCGACGGCAAAGTATGGGGCGTGCAGACCATCGCGCCTGACGGCGGCAAGCTGTTCGCCCGGGGCGGGCGCAAGCAGGGCACGTTCGCGTTGTTGGGAAGGCCCGACGCCGACAGCCCGCTGGTGTTCGCCGAGGGCGTGGCCACGGCCGCCAGCGTGCGGGAGGCGACGGGCCTGGCGATGATCGTGGTGTTCGACGCCGGCAACCTGAACAGCGTCGTCAGGGCGTTCCACGAGCGCGAGCCAGGCCGGCGCATCGTCATCATGGCGGACAACGACCACCACCTGCCGCGCAAGCCGGTGCCGCAGCCCAACGTCGGCGCCGAGAAGGCCAAGGCCGCGGCCGAGGCGACCGGAGGCGTGGTGCTGCTGCCCCCCTTCGCGCCGACCGACGCCGGGACCGATTGGAATGATTTCGTGGCGCAGCACGGCAAGGCGGCGGCGCAGGCCGTGATCCGTGAGGCCCTGGAGGCGCATGGCATCGCCTTGCCGGGCATCAGCCAAGCCCAACGCGATGCGGCACGCCACCAATCACGTAACAGGCCGCACGGGGCGGAGCAGGACCGGGCAAGGACAGCGCAGGAAGCGGCTCGACGCGCCCAGGAACGAGGCTTGTCGAATGGGCCGCACTTGTAGGGGCTGGTGGAATTCCGGTGGCCCGACGTCGAAGGTGGGCCATGGCGGTTTCCGAAGGGCGTTTCGGCAAGCATGACGAATTCGCCAACGGTATCCGTTGCTGCCGGGACCCCAAGCTCAGGGGTAGCCATCCATGGTCCGCTTACCTACTTTCCCACGCATGTCCCGCTCCCCCACTGCCGACCTGGCCCCGCTCATCAAGCTCCTGCAAGCGGGCGTCCCACCCAACCGCGCTACCTCCGAACTCTCTC
>CALMVT010000532.1:0-884 GCA_937873175.1 uncultured Acetobacteraceae bacterium
CTCGTGCGCCGGCTGCGCGACTTGGCCGGGCGGGCGGACGCATGGCGCGAGCGCCGGACCAGTCTCGGCCGGCTGGCCAGGATGTCCGACCGCGACCTGGCCGACATCGGGCTGGACCGGTCCGAGATCCACCGGGTGTTCGACCCCAAGTTCGCGCTGGAACGAGACGCCCTGGGCCGGGGCCGGACCATGACCCGCTCGGCCGCCGGCCACTGACGCTGCCGCCGGCGAACGCCCGGCCGCCATGTCTGCCCAGAACACGGGCAGGAACAACCCCAACACAGGTGACACACCGATGAAGACCACCCTGATTGCCGTCGCGGCGGCCCTGAGCCTGCTTGCGTCCACCTCCGCCCATGCGGGCGAGGGCAACGGCGAGCCGTTCCCCTTTCGCACGACGAGTACCGTCGTCGCCGGCGTGCCGACGCGGGACACTGGCTCGGAGCGCGCGCCCGACCCTGCGTCTGCTTACGTCACCGTCGCCGTGGGCACGGGCGACATCCTTCCGACAAGCGGCAGCGAGGGCGCAGTGCAGACCTCCAACTCTCTGCCGCGTGGGGCATTGAACGCCACAGTCGCCTACGTCCAAGCCGGGTCCGTGCGGCGCGATCACGCGCAGGCTGCACGGCCGGCTCGGATTGCCTTGGTGCCGGGCGGCTGAACCACCGCCGCTGGCATCAACGGCACCGTTCTCTTACGGCAAGATCACGGGTCATACCAGTTGCCATAAGTCTCGACCTGACCATGCCGGCGTTCGCAACCCAATTTGGCTTACGCACCACGCCGAGGATAGGGGTCAGCTTTTACGTCAACGGGTATCAGACCTTTTGTCTTGACTTCGCATGGAGGGTGGGTGGCCGTTGTCGGATCATGGTTCTCTCCGC
>CALMVT010000532.1:894-4181 GCA_937873175.1 uncultured Acetobacteraceae bacterium
TTGTTTCTGGTGTTGTCGCCATACCGGGGTCAAGGTTCTCTCCGCAGTCGGCGTAAACTGCCGCATGTCTGAAACGGCAAGCGCCGGCAACGGCGGCGCAAGTGGCGCGACGGCACCTACCCTGTCGGCGGCTCGGCAACTTATGCTCTGCAGCCACTCAAGCTCGGCTGAACTATCGCCACGAGTGACACATTCCAAACCAAGTGACCCGCCAAAACGGATTGATCGCATCCTGCCGCCGAGATCCGCCACAAATGCCCGCTTTGGAGCGACGCATCTGGCGGCGCTGAACCCCTGATACAGCATGGGAGAGGGGCATATCGGTAATGGGGCCCCTCCGAGTAACACGTCAAGGAGAGTAGAAATGATGGCCGAGAAGAAGACCGTTGATGTCCAGGGATCGCTGCTGAACGTCGTTGACGTTGGTAGCGGTGTGCCCGTGGTCTTGGGCGGCAGTTACCTGTGGGATGCCGAGATGTGGGCACCGCAGGTAAAGGCGCTTTCCAGTCAGTATCGCGTCATTGTTCCTGAGCTGTGGGGCCATGGGCAATCCGGCGCGATGCCAGCGGACACGAGCAGCGTGCGCGATGTGGCGCGCCAGCACCTTCAGTTGCTCGACGCACTCGGCGTGGAGCGTTGCGCGATCGTGGGCCTGTCAATGGGAGGCATGTGGGGTGCCGAACTCGCGTTGATGGCGCCGGATCGTGTGTCCGCATTGGTGCTGATGGGCACGTCGCTGGCGGCCGAGCCGGCAAACACGCGAGTTTCCTACTTCGCGATGCTTGACGCGATTGAGCAATACGGCGCCGTTCCCGAGCCGGTGATCGTGGCTGCAGTGCCGTTGTTCTTCTCGGCGACGGTAGGTTCGCGCCATCCGGAGCTTCTCGGCCTACTCGCTGCAAGGCTGCGGGCCTGGGATCCGGCACGACTGGTCGACAGTGTCGTCCCGCTGGGGCGCATGATCTTCGGGCGTCGGAACGCTCTGGACGAGCTTTCGGCATTGGCCATGCCAGCGCTGATCGCAACCGGTGCGGACGACAGCGCGCGATCGCCGGCAGAAGGACATGCGATGGCGGAGCGCATCGGCTGCGAATTCGTCGAAATTCCGCAGGCGGGTCACATCGCGAGCCTTGAAGCACCCGAAACCGTCAATCGTATCCTGAGCGACTTTCTAGCACAACACGCGGCTTCGCCGTCGCGGACGGAGGGTTAGTGCCAACTCTGTTCACTTTGTGATCCGGATGGCGGCGCTGACGTCGATGCGCGTGGTCGGTTGTGGCGGGCGCGCGCAGCGGATAGCCGCTCATCTTGCGCTTGACCCCGCACGGCACCTGCCGGCCGCGGGAGCTCGCCACGTGCTCCTTCAGGATCTCGTCGAGCACCTCGTTATGCAGGGCGGTCTGTGTCGAGGGGGAAAAGCCCGGTATCATGTAGCAGCTGCCACCACGCGTTTGTTCCGAGGGGTGGGACTGTCCGGCTACCATCCTGAGCCTTGGTGTTCCGGGATGGAGAGTTACGGTATGGAAATCGGTGTAGTCGATTGCCCCGTAGATACAGATGCTATGATTGCCGCGTGCGAGGGCAAGCAGCAAGGGATCGGGAATGTCCTCTGTTGCGGGACCAAGTTCATCTATTCCGGGACCGATGATAGTGCGGTTTTGAGAAACGCTCAGAATGGGAAAATTTCGCTTCTGCGGGTGGGCGTTCCGAGAGAAATCACACACAGTGTAGTATTGAACATTCCGCGCTGGGGTTGCTCCAGAGTTCTTCCACACAGGAACAAAGGAAACTCCTGCAAGATTTTCGACAATTGCGATACGGTCAGTGTTGATCCGAGCCAGAGTGACGTAAGCCCGCAATTGTATCGCGGTTGTTTCTTTTGCAAGATTGGTGGCGGCAATAGCAGCTTGAGCTGTTTTACGCGAGTAGTGGATGGTCGCCCCCAGACCGATGATTCCGAGGATGCCAACAACGATTTGCGCGAACGTGAGGCTCAACATTTTTATGGCGGAATCAGCCATGGACTGCGCGGCTGCGAGGTTTGCCGCCTCACGACGCTTGGTCGCGTCGTTTTCGTCGCGGGTGGATTTTTCGCTGCCCTCGCTGCGGGGTTCTTCGGCCTCCCCCGGCTTTTTGACGGACCCCAATTGGGGAGCCGCCTGTTGGGGCTGGGGCTGATCGTGACCCTGGCTCCCCTGGCCGGCATCCTGTGGTCCTGGGCTGTTTACGATAGCCCTTGGAGCTTCTGGACCGGGTGGGGCGATCTCTGGCGAGTGATGCTGAGCGTTTAGGCCAAAGGGCGCCAAAAGCGTCGCTATCAGTGCTCCTCTAGCCGCAAAGTGGTGCAACCGATTGCCTCCATGCACTGGACGAAGAACACCGCCGAGAAGCCGCCCCGGCTGATCTTGTTATTCAGGTTCCGCTCATTCTCATGCACCCCAACGTCGGCCAGCCTGGCAGCAAGCTGGGCGTAGGTGATGCCACGCTTTTTCAATTCGCCTTTCAGCATGTTTTTCACCCTGGTCTCGTACTCCTGCGTGACCGGGCTGCTTTTCCACTCATTCACGGGCATCCGCCACTCCAAAATCATTGCTTGCGATGATATAAACCCTTGCATCCATAGCTGTATACCCCTATATTCGGTGTGCAACACCATCGGATGCAATGACAAATGGCGCAGCACTTCCTCCTTACCGCCGCCGCCCGCACGCTGAGCCTCAAGGCCATCTTCCGCATGAGCGACGACGAAGCGCACGAGACGTTCACGGCCATCCGCTTCGCCGACAACGGCGGGGCGGCGTTCTGCCCGCGCTGCCAATGCGCGGCGGTCTACACCTACGCGGCCCGGCGCATCTGGAAGTGCAAGGCCTGCAACCACCAGTTCAGCGTCACCAGCGGCACGATCTTCGCCAGCCGCAAGCTCGCGATCCGCGACTACCTCGCCGCCACGGCGATTTTCGTGAACGCGGTCAAAGGCATCTCGGCCTTGCAGCTCGGGCGCGATCTCGACGTGCAATACAAGACGGCGTTCGTCCTGGCCCACAAGCTGCGCGAGGCCATCGCCAAGGAGCAGGGCGAGGCGCAGCTATCCGGCGTGGTGGAGGTCGATGGCGCCTACTTCGGCGGGCACGTCAAGCAGGAGAACGCCAAGGCCGACCGCAAGGACCGCCGCCTTGCCTCAGAGCAGACCGGCAAGCGGCAGTCCGTCATGGTCGCCCGCGAGCGTGGCGAAGCCGGCAAGACGCTGCCCTTCGTGGTCGCCAAGGAGGCCGACGCCGTGGCCCTGA
>CALMVT010000533.1 GCA_937873175.1 uncultured Acetobacteraceae bacterium
GGACGATGGCGGCCGGGCAGCCAGCTGGCTGCGGCAGTTCATCGACGGAGGCGGCCTGGACACGCCTGGCTGACCCGGCTGCCTGGTTCGGGGTTGGCTGGCTTTAGCTGCTGGATGGCCAGCAGCGCATTCAAGCTGGATGGCCAGTAGCGCATTCAAGCTGCATGCCCTGGCAGGCAGGGCGCAGCTGCTGGCCGATAGCAGCTGGGAAGCCCCGAACTGGTCGAGCCCCGGGGATGGCGGCACGCCGGCCCTTGAACCGTCGCGCGCAACCGGGCCATTCTCCCCTGCCTACCCGCTTTGCAACGGACCTGCCATGAACACCGGCCCGACCGACTTCGCCGAGGTCTTCGCCCGCCTTGCCGCCACGCAGCAGCGCGAGGAGACTACGTCCCTCGGCGGCGTCAACGTCCGCATGGTCCGCGTCGCGGGCGGCGGCGAGGGCCGCTGGGACAGCCATTCGCAGTCTGCGGAAACGGTTGTCGTTTGGAGCGGCGACTTCGTTGTCGAGTTCCGCGACCACACGCTGACGCTGTCGCCTGGCCAGTGCTGCGTCGTCCCCGCCGGCGCCGAGCACCGCGGCACGTCGCGCAACGGTGCGGAGGTCGTCCTTTTCCAGCAAGCTGCCTGACCCGCTCCGCAAACCTGACCAGCTTCAGCACGGCCAACATGCCGGACGGCTGGACGGCGGAGAGCGGCGGGCGACCCCGCTTCGCCATCGACCACTACCTGGAGGAGCGTGCCGTGTGGGTGGGCTGGCGCGGCATCCGCGTCCAGAACCGGCACCGGCCGCTCAGCACCTACATGGCGCTTCTGCTCGGGCACGGCTTGGAGCTGCGCCACTTCTTCAAGCCTGCGCCGAATGGCAGCGACCCGGAGAAGACGGACCGGTGTCGCCGTGTTCCCTATTTCCACATCATGGAATGGCGCAAGCCGGCCATCTGACAGCGCCTATGCCACCAGTCGCTTGAGCCTGGAGAGAAGGGGACAAGGGGGCACTCACGGATCGGGACTGGCGGGCCGCGCAAGCCGGCCGTAGAGGCTGCCGAGGCCGATCAGCGTCAGGCCCAGGCCGAGAAACGACAGCACGCGCCACAACCCAGTCAGTCCGGCCATGTCAACCAGGAACACCTTGGCCGTCACCAGCGCCATCACGGCCAGCGCGGCCAGGCGCAGGCCACGCTGCTGGCCTAGCAGGCCGCCGGCCATCAAGGCGACCGCCAGCGCCATCCAGGCGCCAGACCACGCCCAAAGCTCGCCATCCAGGATCGGCGCGCTGTCCAGGCCCATCGCGTCCGGATGGGCAATGTGGCGCACCTCCAACGTAACCCAGGCAAAGGTCGCCACCAGCGCATAAAGCGAGAGGACCCGCACCAGGCCGGCACCCAGATGATCACGCTGGGTCGCCGCGGCGGCGAGCAGGGCGGGAATCGCATAGGCCGGCAGCAGGGCATCGAGCAGTGGCCAGCGGCCGATAGCCACGCCTTCGACCAGCATCGGGTTGGCGAGGATCAGCCCGATCCCGCCCGCCAGCGCCAGCGCGCCCTGCACGCCCCAAACCCAGCGCAGCGTCGCCCGGCCGGTCCGCCGGTCCAGCCACAGCGTGATCGTTGCCAGCACGGCGAGGGCCGAAACCTGCAACGCCGCCTCGGCAAAGGACAGGTCCGCCGTTTGGGGCAGCCCCGCCGTGGCCCACTGCCGGATTTCCAGCATCACCAGCGCGGTGGCGAAGGCGGCACTGCCGACTTCCAGCACGGCGACCAACCTGTCGTCGGCGCGGCGCCGAGCCATGCGGGCGGTGACGGCGAAGGCAACCGCGGCCACCCCGTAGGCCAGAGCCCGGCTATTCAGCATCGGCGGCTGGCCGGTCACGTAGTCCAGCACCTCCTTGTTCAGCAGCAGCCGGGCCAGCGCCACCGCCGCCACTGCCAACGCGACCCGGCGCAACGCCGGCAGATCGGCCTGCGCCTCGATGGAGGCCAGGGCCGGCAGCAGCAGGACCAAGGCGATGGTCAGCCACTGCCCCGTGAGCAGCATCGCGAAGCCCAGGGCGAGCGCCGCCGTGGCGCCGGCCGCATGCACGCCCGCCTGTTGCTGCGGCTGGGATCGCGTGCCGCCCCGCGCCGCAAGGGCGGCTGCGCCGGTCAGCCCAACAGCGAGCAGCATCGCAGTCGCGCTCCACGTCGCATCCGGCTGGAACTGGCGGACGCGGGCATAGGCCAATGCGAGAGCCAGCACCGGCACTGCCGCCGCCAGGGCCGACCACGGCAGCGGCCGGCGCAGTCTCCGCTCCCCGGCCAACCCGGTGACAGCGAACAGCGCGGCCATGCCGAGCGTGGTGAGCAGGAAGGGTCGCAGCGCCGCCGGCGTCCAATCGCCGGGCAGCACGGCCAGCAGGGTGCCGTCGGCAAAAACCGCCTCTCCGGTCGGACGCCACGCCGGAAGGCCCCAGAAAACAACCAGCAGCAGGAACAGCAGGGCCGCCACCCAGGGCAGGCGGGCAAGCCGGTCCTCGGTCGCCGCCTTGGCCAAGGTCACTGGAGCCAGCAGCAGAACGCCGGCCCGGGTCGCGATGCCGGGATCGGCCAGGGCCAGCAGCAGCCCGGCAGCCCCTGGCGCAGCCACGGGCACCCAGGCCAGGTTGCGGCCCACCGGGTGATCGAGCGCCGCGCCGGGCAGCAGCAGCAGATGCAGCGCCGCCAGCGCAGGCACGAAGAGGGCCGGCGCCCAGGCCGCATCCGAAACGCCGGTCACGGTTGCGAGCAGCACCCAGGCTGCCCCGGCGACCGTCGTCGCCCAGCCGAGCCAGACCCAGGCCGAGTACCGCACGACCGCCAACGAAGCGGCCGCGACGGACAGCAAGTAGGCGAACAGCCCCGGCAGGGACGGGTCCTCGGTCTGCACCAACGCCGGTGTCGCGAAGGCGCCGACAATGCCGACCGCAGCGACAAGCTGGCCCAGGCGCAGGGAAACAAGCAGCCCCACGAGCGAGGCGGCAGCCATCAGCACGAAGCCGATCCACGGCGGCACCAACGCGTAAAGGACGCTGGCCGCATAGGCGCCGCCGAACAGCATCACCACGCCCCCCGCGGCCAGGCCGGCGGGCGCCTGGTCGGGGGTGGGCAGCGCCGTGGCGGGGTGCCGGGCCAGCACCAGGCCGCCGCCGATCAGGGCGAAGCCCAGCAGCGCCATGGCAGCGCAGCGCACTGCAGGTCCCAGCAAGCCTTCCTCGACGGCGTAGCGGACCAGGAACACGCCGGCGAACAGCAGGGCGGCGGCGCCCAGCCACACCCCCCAGCGCGCGGCGACGAGTTCTTCGAGGTCGAACCGCCGCCTGGATTGTCGCCGCGGCGGCAGGGACGGACCGGACGGCAAGGCGGGGGCACCATCCGGTTTCGGTTCGATGGAGGGTGCAGTCGCGGGCACAACGGGGGACACGGGCGGGGCTGGCGCCGCGACAGCCTGCCCCCGCACGGGGTCCGAAACCCGCGTCAAGGCGACGCGCAACTCTGCGATCTGCCGCAGTGCCCGGGCGGAGCGGAAGAAGGCGGCGATCCCGAGCAGCCAGCCCACTCCCCCGAGCAGCCCGGCGAACAGCAGCCACGCGAAAACCTCATCGAACATGGGTAGAGCTTCTCACAACCGCGGCGCGGCAATGACATCCGTCAGGGCACGAACCCGCCCTCGCCACCGTCGCACCCGTCATTGCCAGGGCGGCGACAAGCGGGAAACGCCGGGTCGCGTCCGTGTTCGGCAGCCGGACCAGGCGGTTGCACGGCGCATCGGTTGGCTGCAGCGCCCCGAGGTTGGCTCGCAGCCGCATTTGGCTCTCTGCCGACTTTCTTGGCGTGGCAAATCGGTCCCGTTCGGCAATGCGGGCCGCGTCCTGAACGCGGAACCCGGCCTGTCCCTCGGCGCCGGCCAGGCAAGCACATCGGTTGGAAGGCGTGATCTCCAGCATGTCGGGCAAGATGCGGAGAAAGCAACGAATGTGCAACGGCCGCAAAACCCGTATCCGGGCATACGGCCCGGCTGCAGTGACAAGACTTCGAGTGGGGCGCCTTGCCGGAAAACCATCTCACCCGTGTGCGGGACATGCCATGCGCCGATGACGCTGGCGATGGTCGGCAGGGATCAGGAGGCAGGGTCGAGGTGGGTGGCGTCGGTTGGAGAGCGTTCGGCATCCCTGGCTGGCGCGCGTCGGTTGCGGACCGTCCGCTCGACCTTCTCCCGCACCGAAAGATCGGTCACCGCGGCGTTGCATTCCTTGTAGGCCAACGACAGGTTGGCCATGAGGCTGGTGCCCTCCGCTGTAATCGGCACGAAGTGCTCGGCCATCATGGTCTCGACCTCGGTCGGCTTTCCGCAGAACACGCAGCCCACCCTTTGGTCCATGGCTTGGGTAAGTAGCAGACATCGAGCACGACGAGTGTAGGATCGCGTCATGCTTTTCCCGACGCAGCAACCGACCTTATCTGGCCGACCGGCGAGGTTGCGGGCCGGCGACAAAATCCGCTTCATCTCACCGGCCAGCACGCCGCAACGGGAGGAGGTCCTCCGAGATGCGGCGAGGTTGGAGGCGTGGGGCTTGAGAGTAGATTTCGGTGAGCACGCCTTCCGGAAGGTCGGCTATCTCGCCGGCACGGACGATGAGCGCCTGGCGGACATCAACGCAGCCTTTTGCGACGGCGACGTGCGGGCCATTTTCGCCACACGAGGGGGCAAGGGATCCTACCGCATCGCGGATCGCCTGGATTTCGATGCCGCCCACCGCGATCCGAAGTTCCTGGTCGGGTTCAGCGACATCACGATCCTCCACCTTTCCTTGTGGAAGCACTGCGCAATCAGCAGTATTCACGGTGCCCTCGTTGGCGTGGATGGGCAATCCGGCCTGCAGAGCGAAGAAGCGCTCCGACGCTTGTTGACGACCGATGATCCGGTCGTGATCCGGTCGCGGAGCGCCGAGACGACCGCCGCCCTGACCACGTCGGGCGTCGCGGAAGGGAGATTGCTGGGCGGCAATCTCGATTCGATCGCGACCGCGGCAGGCTGGGCTCTTCCATCGCTGGATGGCGCGATCCTGCTGCTCGAAGCAATTGGCATGCATCTGGGGCACGTGGATGGGGTCACCTAACCGTTTGCTCAAAAATGCACGGTAAGGCCCATGCACGAACAGCTTACCTTTCAGCCGGGTTCTGAAAGAGGATTTTGCAACGGAAATCGCTAGATTTGGCGTGGGAGCGACAACCCGTCCGCAAACCTCCGTTTGCGCAAACCTTTGATTTCCCGGCCCTTTCCGCTTAGCGTGCGATTTTGAGCAAACGGTCAGGTGACCCCTGGATCGACAGTTGACGATGCTCCGCAAGGCGGGGCATCTCGCCAGTCTTGCAGGTATTGCCGTCGGCCAGTTTACGGGATTCCAGCCGAGCAGCACGTTCGAAGTCGTCGATCTCTTGCGCGAGCACCTCCATCCGCTGCGGGTGCCGGTCCTCGGCGGGCTATCCTTGGGGCATGGAGAAGGACCACTGAGCACAATCGTTGGAGCTACGGCCCTCCTGAATGCAACGTCTCAGGAGCTTACGGTTGGAAGATGAGCTGCTCCGCTTGCCCTGGCGTCCGCCGTGACGTCCTGGCCCGCGCCGGCCTGTCTTCGGCGCATGTGTGGCCGCTTCGTCCTGTCCATGACGCCAGCCGACCTCGTAGAGGTGTTCGGCACCCGCAACCCTGTGCCGAACTTCCAGCCCAACTGGAACCTGCCGCCCAGCTAGCCGGCACCCGTGGTGTGGCACAATCCCAAAACCGGCGAGCGCAGCCTCGACGTGCTGCGCTGGGGCCTGATCCCGCACTTCGCGCGCGATTCGGCCCACGCCTGCATGCTCAACAATGCCCGGGCCGAGACGGTCGCGAGGTTGCCGAGCTTCCGCGGCGCCTTCGCGGCCCGGCGCTGCATCGTGCCGGCCGAAGCGTTCTACGAATGGAAGCGCGACGGCAAGCTGAAGCAGCCTTTCGCCATCGCGCGTGCTGACGGCGCGCCGCTCGCCTTTGGCGGCATCTGGGAAAGCTGGACCGATCCGGCGAACGGCGACGTCACCCGGAGCT
>CALMVT010000534.1:0-5414 GCA_937873175.1 uncultured Acetobacteraceae bacterium
CCGAATTCTATATTGCTCGTAATGAACCAAAGGGTTAGCGCCTGCCCCCTTTACGTCGGCATTCGCGGCCAAATACTTCGATGTAGAAAACTGAGCACCGGGATCACGTCCTTCTTTCCATCCATACTGTTCGTAGTGGAGCATCGGATTAATCGCTGCGGCCTTCACGTCGGGATTATGCTCTAGGTAGTAGTTGGTGTCGAACAAGGCATCCGGGTTCCGCCCCTGGCGCCAGCCGACCGTGTCATAGTGCGTGAAGGGATTGGCACCAGACACGCTCACATCCGAGTACTTGGAAAAGCAATAAGCGTTATCGACTAGAGGAGTCTGCGCTCCGACGCCTTGAGGCTGGGCGGCAAACAACATGCGGCCTTCGCGGCTGCCGTAATCGATGTAATGCATCAATGGGTCGGCATGCGCTCCGGCTACGTCCGGGTTAGCCTTGAGGTATGCGGCTGTGCTGAAATTGACGCTTGGATCGCGCCCCTCCTTCCACCCGTAGGTCCCGTAATACCAAAGCTCACTGACCAGAACCTGTCACTCTTTCGGCTTGCTCAGAGATGGGGGTCATCTCGGGTTGGAATGGGTTCTGGTCAGTGAGCTTTGGTATAATGCGTAAGCGGGTTGGCCTTGGCTGCGGCCACGTCGGGATTTTGGTTCAGGTAACACTGGACGTTGAAGAGCGCATTGGAGTTGCGCCCTTCTTTCCATCCGTATGCTTCGAAATGCTTGAACGGATCGACCTTTGCTGCGGCCACGTCAGGGTTGGTCTGGAAGTAATAAGCGGCATTGAACTCCGCTTTCGGCGTCGGCGGCGGGCCGATGGCCAGCTTGGCGGCGGCGGCGCTGGCGTTGCCCGCGGGATCGCTCACCGTGTAGGCGAAGGTTGAGTTGGCGTTGAACAGCCCCGGCGTCGGTTTGAAGCGCAAGCTGGTAAGCTGATCGCTGGTCAGTGCCTGCCCGGCGGCGACGGCGGTGGTGCCGTCGGCGAGCGTCACGGTGCCGTCGCTCGGCAGGCCGGCGGCGGTGATGGCGAGCTGCCCGCTGCCGTAGTTCGGGTCGGTGGGCGCGGCGATGCCCAAAGCGGTGGCGGCAGCGTTCCCCGCCACGGTGAGCGTGGGCGAGGACAGCACGGGGTTGCCCACGGCGGGGCCGATGGCCAGCGTGGCGGTGCCGGTGGCGGTGTTGTTGGAAGGATCGCTAACCGTGTAGGTGAACGCCGAACTTGCGTTGAACAGCCCCGGCGTCGGCTTGAAGCGCAGGCCCGTGAGTTGATCGCTGTAGGTGAACGCCGAACTTGCGTTGAACAGCCCCGGCGTCGGCTTGAAGCGCAGGCCCGTGAGTTGATCGCTGGTCAGCGCCTGGTCGGCGGTCACGGCGGTAGTGCCGTCTGCGAGCGTCACCGTGCCGTCAGTTGGCAGGATGGCGGCGATGATGGTGAGCTGCGCGAGGTCGTAGTTCGGGTTGTTGGGAGCAGCAATGCCCAAAGCGGTGCTGGCGGCGTTCTCCGCCATGGTAAGCGTGGGCGAGGACACCACCGGGGTGCCTACGGGACCATCAATGAGGCTGATGGATGCTCCGAGGTTTACCATTGGGCTGATGACAAAAACCTTGCCGGTGAAGTCGCCGGTAAGGTGGAGAGTCCCGACCGCAGCACCGCCGTTGCTCAGGGTCAGGGTGCCGGGACTACCGCCCGAACCTGCGGCGTAGGTGGCCGTTCTGACCTGGGCGTCCAGGGTGATGCTGTCGCCGATTTGGAAGCCGGTGAGGGTGGCGTCAATGCCGTCAACAGGCACACGTATGTACTTGTGGCTGTAGAGTGATTAAACGTAGTGTGATCCAATATGCAGCGTCGCGCCGCTACCCAGAAAGTCGATCGTGTTGGTGGCAGAAGCGGTGCCGAACAGGGTCAGCGCGGTGTCCTTGGCGATCTGCACGGTGCCGTTGCCGGAAATATCGCCGCCCTGGTACAGGGTGCCCGCGGTGACAGCGATAGTGCCGTTGTTGACCAGGGCACCGCTAAGGTATGCGTTACTGTTAACGGTGATGGCCCTGCCTGCATCAACAGTGATCGTACCAGGCGCTGCACCGCCCGCGACGCCGATCTCGACCGTAGAGGCAGCATCCACGGACAGGCCTGAAAGGTTATTGGCGCTTCTTCCCGGGAGCGGCGCGTTGAAGACCACTCCTCCGAGCTGCACCGAGCCGCCATTCGCCGCGGCGATGCTGCCATCA
This sequence comes from uncultured Acetobacteraceae bacterium, assembly GCA_937873175.1. GTDB lineage: Bacteria > Pseudomonadota > Alphaproteobacteria > Acetobacterales > Acetobacteraceae > CAHJXG01. The sequence continues at coordinate 2,236 of CALMVT010000534.1, forward strand.
TACTCCGTAATGCCGTGGGAGATGCCGTATGTTGTACCGCTTACGCCTATAAGCATACCGCTCACGGTCAGCTTCGAGCCGGCGCCATCCACCAAAATGGTGCCATAGGTGTCCGTGATCGCTCCGCCCACGGCCAACGTCCCGCCGGACGTTATAATGATCTGCCCGTCCGACGGGTCGGTGTATGGGACAGAGGATGTCGGAGTGGCTGCCGTCCCGATCGTGAACGCGCCGCCGATGCTGACCGTGCCGCCCGCGTCGTTCAGGGAACCCGAGTTGACCGACAGGGCGCCAGGCGTCGAGAGCGTCGCACCGGCGCCCAAGTTGATTTCGCCGAATGCGGCACTCGTCTGGATGTAGCTGCCGTTGTGCAAAAAGTTGTTGCCGCCTGCCAGGCCGACCACGATTTCTCCGGCCGTGATCCTGCCGCCCGCAGCCAGCGTCAGCGAGCCTGCAACCGGCGTTGCCGTCACGCCGCCGATGGGCACCGGCATCACTGCTGAGTTGCCGATCCTGATTGCGCCATCCACTGTATAGCTGCCGCCCAGGTTCACGTAGCCGGTCAGCCCCACGCTAGCCGCGCTGCCCCCGCCCGTGATCACCTCGGCCGAGAAAGTCGGAGCGTTCGAGCCGGTCGGACCCGTGATCGTGACCGGCGTCAGCGTGCCCGGGACATACGGCGCCGGGTTGGTCCCCGTCGTCGTGTCGCTCCAGTTGCTTGCCGACCCCCACGAGCCGCCGGTCGCGCCGACATACAGGTAAGCATCCGCATTGGAAGATTTCGTTCCAGTTGTCGTTGGCATCGCAAACCCCGCCGTTTCAGCGCCAGCCTCAGCGACGGTGCGGTCAGTGCCTCCTTCAGCAGCTCGCCCAACACGTTGCTATGAAAATTTCCGGGAAAGTTTCTGACGTCAGAACGATAACGCAACAAGATGTCGCCGCGGGGTTTGCAAAAGCCTGGAAATGATCACCAAAGATGACGTTCATACCGCTTGAAGAGGTCGCCTCACGGTCAGCTTCAAGCCGTGAGCGGACGACCTTGCAGGCAGCGCCTGCTTTTCAGCAAACGGGTCAAGCAACGGATTGGCAATGCTTCGACCACCGGCTGACCGCTTCGGTGCTTGCCAGGCTCAAGAACCGGTCACAAGGCAACGGCACCCGGCGGTCCCTGCCGGCACAAGCCCGCAAACGGCGGGATGGCCGGGCCAACCTACTGCGTTGCCATCAACCGTCTCTGCGGTCAGAAATCCAGATCCGCGTAATGCGCCGGCGGCATCACCCCCGGCACGCGGTCCGCGAGCAGCGCCCGGAAGCTCGGGCGCGACTTAATCCGCGCGTACCAGTCCCGCGTCGCCGGCGACACCGACCAGTCCACGTCGCTCGCGAAATCCAGCGCCGACAAGTGCGCCGCCGCCGCGAAGTCCGCGAGCGACAGCGTGGCCCCGGCCAGCCACGTCCGCTGCTCCGCCAGCATGCCGATGGTGCCCATGTGCTCCCGCAGCGCGGCATAGCCGGTCCGCAGCAGCGCGCCGTCCGGGTTGCCCCGGCCCATCAGCCGCTTCATGAACTTCTCGCCCAGCAGGTTCGACGTCACCTCCCGCGCCATCTTGCCGTCGAACCAGGCCAGCAGGCGGCGCACCTCCACCCGCTCCGCCAGCGTCGCGCCGAGCAGGGAGGGGGCGTCGGGGTAGGCTTCTTCCAGGTACTCGCAGATCACCCCGCTGTCCGGGATCGCCAGCCCGTTCTCCTCGATCAGCGTCGGCACGGTGTTGGCCGGGTTGAGGGCGAGATACTCGGGCCGCCGCTCCCACACCTTTTCGAGCTGCAGCTCGAACGGCAGCCGCTTCTCGGCCAGCACCAGGCGGACCTTGCGGGAAAACGGCGACAGCGGCAGGTGATACAGGACGCGCATGGCGCCTTATCGCACCCCGGGCGGCGCCCGCCAACCGCCGCCTTACGTCAGCGCGGCCAGGATCATCACGATGCCCAGCGCGGATGCACCGAAGGCGGCGGTGCGCACCACCGGCACGCCCGCCGCATACAGCGGCACATAGGCCACCCGCGCCCAGAAGTAGAGGTGCGCGCCCACCACCGTGAGCCACCCATGTCGCCCGGCGGCGTGCGCCGCGAGCACGGCGGCGGCGAAAAAGGGAAAGGTCTGCATGTAGTTGGCGAACGCCCGCTGCACCCGGGCGCCCACGCCGGTGAGCGGCTTCTGCTCGTCGCGCGGACCCATGTTGTAGGCCAGGCCGTGCTGCCGGGTGGTGAAATGCCCCGTGGCCATCACGTGCACGAGGCCGAGCACAACCGCCCAGGCAAGCAAGGCGAGTTCGGTGGTCATGGCGGTTTCCTTGAAGCGTCGCGGCGGCAACGCCGGGCGGCTGGGCCGGTTGCGGCACCCCGGAGGCCGTTCTTTCCGCAGACCATTCCTGACACCGCGCCGATTGGCCGCGCGCCGCGCCGCAGGAATCCTTGCTGTCCCAGAACGGATGCACACGGATGACCAGCGCGCGGCTGTATTTCACCTCGACCGACACGCTCGGCAACTACAACCTTTGGGTCACGGACGGCACATCCTTGGGCACGAAGCAGGTCGCCGCGGCCGGCGGCCCGAAAGGCTTGGCTCCGTGGTGGTTCGCGGCGCTTGGCAACTCGGTCTACTTCCACGGCTACAACGCCGCAAACGTCGGCGTGCTCTGGGCGTACGATGGCACGGCGGCCGGCACGGCCGAGATCCCATTGGCCGGCGAGGGCGCGGCGAGGTTTCGTCCCGGACCCTTCACGCCCTTTGCCGGCCGTCTCGCGCTCGCCGCCAGCCCGGCATCGGCCGACGACGACCTTTATCTGTCCGACGGCACGGCCGCAGGCACCACGAAGCTGGCGGTGGACGGCTCCTCCCCTTCGTGGTCGCATATCTTTTCGATGGCCTCGCTTGGCGGCAAGCTGGTGTTCGCCGCACGGGATGCGTCGTCGCAGGACCAGCTCTGGGTGTCGGACGGCACGGCCGCGGGCACGCGCGAGCTGGCGGTCAGCGGCCTGAACCCCGACCCGGTTTTCAATATAGGCCCGGCAGGTCTGCTGTCGTTCGGGTCCAAGGCCGGCTTCACGGCCGCGGATGCCGACGGCAAGTTCGGCGTCTGGATCACGGACGGCACCCCCGCCGGCACGGTGGAGCTGCC
>CALMVT010000534.1:5514-24403 GCA_937873175.1 uncultured Acetobacteraceae bacterium
CCCGGTCGGGGCTGCCCAGGCCGGGGCCGACCTCGTGCGCTACGCCGTGACCGATACCGTCACCAAAGAGATGGTGTCGGGGTCGCAGCGCGTCGCGCTGAAGGGCAGCGACCCGCTGCTCGACCCCGCGTGTTACCTGCAGCGCAACCCGGACGTGGCCGCCGCCGGCGCGAACCCGTTGCTGCATTACGAGGCGCATGGCTGGAAGGAAGGGCGCGACCCTTCGGCCGCCTTCAGCACGGGCAAGTACCTGGCCGCCTGCCCCGACGTGAAGGCCGCGGGCGTCGATCCGCTGCTGCACTACGTCGCGCATGGGCAGGCCGAGGGGCGGTCGCCCTTGGGGTGAGCCTGCCGCCGGGATGCTGCCCTCGATGCGGCCGCCCACCCAGCAGCCGTCCCAAGCCGCCGGACACCCGGCCTCGGCTTGATCAAATTGTTGCGATATCGTATCGTAAACATACGGCCTGACGGCCCCAACGGGACGCCCTCCCTTGGCGCCCAGCGGCAACGGCATCCTCAACGGCACGGCGAAAGGCGGCGGCATAGCGCGAAGCGCGGGCAACCCGGTGGTCATCCTGGGCACGGAGCAGGCGGACACGCTCGGCAGCGGGCCGGGCGACGCGGTGATCTTCGCCGGGTCGGGCAACGACGACATCTGGGCCGGAAGGGGCGCGCAGTTCATCGATGCCGGCGACGGCGACGATGGCATCTGGGTCAACGCCGGCGACCAGACGGTGCTGGGCGGCGCGGGACACGACGCGATCTTCAGCGACGATGAGGGCGCGCAGGTGCTGATCGGCGGCGACGACATCGATTCGATCTGGGCCGGATACGGCGCGCAAACCGTGCTGGGCGGCGACGGGGGCGACGCGATCGATGGCGGCAACGGCCCGTAGCTCCTGGTGGGCGGCGACGGACGCGACGGCTTCTTGTGCGGCGCGGGCAGCCAGACGGTGCTGGGCGGCGCGGGCGACGATGTCATCTACACTCCCGGCAGATCGTTCAGCCTTTACCCGGGCCGCCCGCTCGCCATCGGGAAGGAGGGGAACGACACCATCTTCGCTTATGGCGGCGGCGACACCGCCTTCGGCGGCGCCGGCAACGACACGTTCCTGTCCTACACGCGGCCCTCCGACACGGCGCCCCAGTTCCTGGACGGCGGGGCCGGGAATGACCTGTTCGTGGCCGGGCACGCGAACGCGACGCTGACGGGGGGCGCCGGGCGGGACACCTTTGCGTTCTCCGTGGATGCGGATCGGCGGGTCGTCATCGCCGATTTCCGGGCCGGGCAGGATGTGGTCCAGTTCCGCGCCGCCGCCCTTTGGCCCTGGCCGCCTCCGCCCGTGACGCCGCCGGCCATCGCCGTGTCCGCGGCGCCCGGCCCCGGCGGCGACGCCGTGCTGCACTTCGGCGGCGGCGCGACGGTCACGCTGCGGGACGTGCCGGCGGCGCGGGTCGCGGCGCATCTGGGGGAGTACGTGAAGGGCGGCTGAGGCGCCTCCACCGTATCCAATGGCGCTTTCAGGCCCCGCGGGGCCGCACCTGCCGAAGAACTCGGGCAGTGGTTCACCCAGGCGTCGATGACTTGCCGGATCAACCGCCCATGAGGCATCCAGACACGTCGCGGGCGTCCTGCCTGACTTGCCTTGTGCTGGCTTGAAGGGATACCAGGTCCCGTTTTGATGGAAATTGCCGGTGACGCTGGCGGACATGATCCATTGCCCCGACCAGGACCGCACCGAGGCAGAGGTCGTCGATAAGCCCGTCCAACGCGAGCTGGACCATGCCGCCGGCATGGCAACCGCGATCAGGTGAAGCGGTCGCGCTCCCGACGACGAACAGCACAAGCCTGTCCCCGCCGAGACGAAGTTTCGGCAAAGCGGATCAATCATCGGGCCGGCTGGTGATCGAGAGCGTGTTCGCCACCGTGCGGCATCGGACGGTGCACACCAAGGATGCGCTGTCGCAGCACGCCGCTCAAGTGATGGTGTTCAAGCTCGCGATGGCGGCGTCACGGACCTGGTGCCGGCTGGAAGGCGGGAACCAGTTGCCCAGAATCGTGCAGGGTGTCACTTTCCGCAACGGCGTCGAGATAACCAACACGCCGGCACAGGACGCCGCCTGACCACGGCGTCACCCAAATCCCGGCATAGCTCCCCCATGGCCTCATCGGGCTTGCCTGAATACCGGAGAAGCCCGTGCGAGTAGCTTGCGCAATGATGCAGCGGGATGAGGACCTCCTGCTGGATGGGTGGTGCCGCTATCACGGCAACCTTTTTGGATATGAAAACCTTTTCATATTCGATAACGGATCCAAAACGAAAACGGTCAAGCAAACCCTCGAAAAGTATCGGCGGCTTGGCTGCCAGATCGATCTATCTCGTGACCAGATGTCCGACTTCACCTTCAAAGGTGAAATTGTAGGCAATTTGTTCAAGTCATTGCAAGAGTCTGGCGATTATGACTTCTTTTTGCCATTGGATTGCGATGAGTTTGTCTCAGTGCTGCGCGGCAACACAGTTTCATTTCAGAAAACTGATATAAAAGACGAACTCGGCAGGTTCGCTGGCTGCCAGGACACAATCAAGATCAGCGATGAGTTCGTCAACTCACCAAATTACCCCGATCATTATTATCGGCTTAATTCCAACAAGACTGCCTTTGCCGCCCAGCATTTCGATCACACTGACCACGGTTATCACACGCCGGGCACGATGACGGGGGAATGGGCGTTCAGCTCGCTCGTGTTCATCCATTATCATAACAAGCCGTTCACCCGGACGTTGAGCGACGCGACGCGAAAGCTGGCCGGATTGGGTGTTGACGTGTCCAACCCGGAGGCAGTGCGAAGCCTGACGCACAGCATGCATCTGAAACCCTATTTCACGATGTCGGAAGCGGAGTTCCTGAGTTCATTCGACCGCAAATGCCACCTGCCGATTCCGGGCTTCACGCAGCATCTGACCGATTTGGGCGTCAGTTCGCCCGTGTTGACGCCCCGGCTCGGTGCCCAACGACCGCCTTTGTTGTTTCCGCCGGATTTCGACGAAGCGGGATATCTGGCGTTGCACCCGGATGTTGCCGCGTCCGATCTGACTGGGTCCCGGCATTACATGCTGTTTGGGGCCGCTGAAGGGCGCGAGTGTGCGCGGCACCAAACATAGGTGGAGCACTTCGACCAACGCTGCTTCCGCCATGGCGCACCCTGCCGGGCTGATTGCGGCGCCTGCGACGACACGCATGGCCGCCGGGTGTTCGCCAGCACCGAGACCCCGGAATGAGATTTCATGCGTAGCCTCGCCCCTTCGGGTCAATCAGGCCAACCCTCACCACCTTGCATATTCACTGAGGGCGGGCGGCGGCAGCCACTGCAAGGACACTGTTGCTGGGCGGAGGGGTATCCCACCGGCGATGGAACCCGCGCGCAACTGCCCAAGTACCATCACGCTTGTTCCGCCGCGCCTCCTCCAAGCCGAGACTTTCGGTCATCTCGCCTTGGAACGCTGCGAGAGGAAATGCCTTCACTGCCCGGATCGCTGCCGTAACTTCGTCAGGCTTGTCGCCGGCCCCGCTCATGACGGTCCGCTCCCCCGCAGCCAGGGCCATGACCCGGGCAAGCCGCCAAGCTCACCCGGATCACGCCCTGCCCCTTACGCCCGCAGCGCCTCCGCCGTGTCCGACAGCGGCGCTTCCAGGTACTTCACGTATTCCTTCGGCACCACCTGCCAGAACCGCCCCAACGTCTGCCCCCAATCCAGCAGCAGCGACGCCGCGTAGCGGCTGTGCGTTTCCTTGGCGTGCCGGGCCACCAGGCCCCGCAGCACCCGGTCCCAATGCGCGGACGCCACACGCTGCCAGGTCAGGGTGTCCGGGTTCACCCGCTTTTCGAACAGGACTTCCGGGTCGTAAACGAACGCCATCCCCCCGGTGAACCCGGCGCCGAAGTTGTCGCCCACCGCGCCCAGCAGCACCACCGTGCCCCCGGTCATGTACTCGCACCCGTTGGAGCCGCAGCCCTCGACGACCGCGACCGCTCCGCTGTTGCGCACCGCGAACCGCTCCCCGGCCTGCCCGGCCGCGAACAGTTCCCCGGCTGTCGCGCCATAGAGCACGGTGTTGCCGATGATGGTGTTGGCCTGGCTGACCAACGTGCTGCTCGGCGACGGGCGCACCACGATCGTCGCCCCCGACAAGCCCTTGCCCACATAGTCGTTGGCGTCGCCCAGCACTTCCAGCTTCAGCCCCTGCACCCCGAACGCCCCCAAGGACTGCCCGGCCGTGCCGCGCAGCCGCACCGTGACGTGGCCGGATTGCAGCCCGCTCATCCCGTACTGCCGGGTGATGCGCGACGACAGCTTGGTGCCGATGGCGCGGTGGGTGTTGCGGATATTGTACTGGAGCTGCATCTTCTCGCCCCGCCCGAATAGCGCGGCGGCGTCGCCGATCATCTGCGCGTCCAACGTTTCCGGCACCTCCGTCCGCCCGGCCTGCGTGCAGTAGCGCGCGTGCGGCCCCGGGTCCGCCTGGGCCAAGAGCGGGTTGAGGTCCAGGTCGTCCAACAGGTCCGACCCCCGGCTCACCTGCTGCAAGAGGTCGGTCCGCCCGATCACGTCCGTCAGCCGCCGCACGCCCAAGGACGCCAGGATGCCGCGCACGTCCTCCGCGATGAAGGAGAACAGGTTGATCACCTTCTCCGGGCTGCCGTCGAACTTCTTCCGCAGCGTGTCGTCCTGGGTGCACACGCCGACCGGGCAGGTGTTGCTATGGCATTGCCGCACCATGATGCAGCCCATGGCGACCAGGCTGGTGGTGCCGATGCCGAACTCCTCCGCCCCCAGCATGGCCGCGATCACCACGTCCCGCCCGGTCTTGATCCCCCCGTCCGTCCGCAGCCGGACCCGGTGGCGCAGCCGGTTCAGCGTCAGGACCTGGTGCGCCTCGCTCAGCCCCATCTCCCAGGGAAGCCCTGCGTACTTCACGGAGGTCTGTGGGCTCGCCCCGGTGCCGCCGCTGTGGCCGCTGATCAGGATGGTGTCCGCCTTGGCCTTGGCGACCCCCGCGGCGATGGTCCCGATGCCGGAGCGCGACACCAGCTTCACGCACACCCCGGCATCCGGGTTGATCTGCTTCAGGTCGTAGATGAGCTGCGCCAAATCCTCGATCGAGTAGATGTCGTGGTGCGGCGGCGGGCTGATCAGCGTGACCCCGGGCGTCGAGTGCCGCAGCTTGGCGATGAGCGGCGACACCTTGAAGCCCGGCAACTGCCCGCCCTCGCCGGGCTTGGCGCCCTGGGCCATCTTGATCTCGATCTCGCGGCAAGCGTTCAGGTACTCGGCCGTGACCCCGAACCGGCCCGATCCCACCTGCTTGATCGCGGAGGATGCGTTATCCCCGTTCGGCCGGGGCGTCGCGCGCTCCGGGTCCTCGCCGCCCTCGCCGCTGTCGCTGCGCGCGCCGATGCGGTTCATGGCGATGCTCAGCGTCTCGTGCGCCTCGGGGCTGAGCGCGCCGAGCGAGATGCCCGGCGCCACCAGGCGCTTCCTGATTTCCGTGATGCTTTCCACGTCATCGACGGAGATCGGCTTCACCGCGTCGAGGCGGAAATCCAGCAGGTCGCGCAGCGCCACCGGCTTCTGCCGCCGCACCCCGTCCGCGTAGCGCCGATAAGTCTCGAAGCTGTCGGTCGCCACCGCGGTCTGCAGCGTGTGGATCAGCCCGCCGTCGAACGCATGCACCTCGCCCCGGCGCCGCAGCTTGTACACGCCCCCCACCGGCAGCGTCGCCGCCTCGCCCGCCCAGGCGGCCTCGTGCAATCCCAAGATGCGCCGCGCAAGGCCGGACAGCCCGATGCCGGAGATGCGCGACTGCATGCCGGGGAAGAACTCGCCCACCAAGGCGCGGGACAGCCCGATGGCCTCGAAGTTGTAGCCGCCGCGGTAGGAGGAGATGACCGAAATGCCCATCTTGGACATGATCTTCAGCAGCCCCTTGTCGACCGCCTTCTTGTAGCGCTGCACCGCCTCCTTCAGCGTCATCGGCCCGAACAGGCCGCGCCGGTGCCGGTCGGCGATGCCTTCCTGCGCCAAATAGGCGTTCACCGTGGTCGCCCCCACCCCGATCAGCACGGCAAAGTAATGGGTGTCGATGCACTCCGCGCTGCGCACGTTGAGGCTGGTGAAGGTGCGCAAGCTTTGCCGCACCAGGTGCGTGTGCACGGCCCCGGTCGCCAGGATCATCGGCATGGGGGCGCGGTCCTCGCCCTGGGCCTCGTCCGTCAGCACCACATGGGCGCAGCCGGCGCGCACGCTCTCTTCCGCCTCCCGCCGGATGCGGTCCAGCCCGGCGCGCAGCCCGGCTTCCCCCTCCGCAACCGGGAAGGTGCAGTCCACCCGGCACGCCGCCTCCCCCATCCGCGCCGTCATGGCCGCGAACTCGGCGTTGCTCAGCACGGGGCTTTCAAGCTGCAAGAGGTCGCACTGGCTGCTGTCCTCGTCCAAGACGTTGCCAAGGTTGCCGAGCCGAGTCTTGAGCGTCATCACCCGCGTTTCCCGCAGGCTGTCGATGGGCGGGTTGGTGACTTGGCTGAACCCTTGGCGGAAGTAATGGTGCAGGCCGCGGTACCGCTCGCTCAAGACGGCGATGGGCGTGTCGTCCCCCATGGAGCCGATGGCCTCGGCGCTGTCCTCCACCATGGGGTGCAGGATCATTTCCAGCTCTTCCAGCGTGGTGCCCACCGCGAGCTGCCGCCGCCGCAGCTCTTCCGGCGCATACTGCACGCTCTCCGGCGCGTCCGTCTTGATGATGCCGTCGAGCCGGGTGATCCCCTTGGTCCATTCCCCGAACGGCTGCCGGGCGGCGAGCAGGTCCTTCATCTCGTCGTCGCCGTAGAACCGTGACGCTTGGAGATCGACGCCCACCGTCTGACCGGGACCCACCCGGCCCTTGGCGACGATCTCCGCTTCCGAGAACTTCACCATTCCCGTCTCGCTGCCGACCACCAGCAGCTTGCTGTCCGTGATGGTGTAGCGGAGCGGGCGCAGCCCGTTGCGGTCGAGGCCCGCGATCACCCAGCGCCCATCGGTGGCGGTGATCGCCGCCGGGCCGTCCCACGGCTCCATGACGGCGTTGCAGTAGCTGAACAGGTCGCGGTGCGCGACCGGCATGGTCGCGTCCTGCCCGATGCTGGCCGGGATCAGCAGCGCCTTGGCCATCGGCGCGTCCCTTCCTGCGCGCACCAGCAGCTCGAACACGTTGTCCAGGGTCGCGGTGTCCGACCCGCCCGCCTGCACCACTGGCTTCACGTCGTCGATGAAGCCCTCCAAGGCCCCCGCCGCCAGCCGCGTTTCGTGCGACTTCATCCAGTTGATGTTGCCGTGGACGGTGTTGATCTCCCCGTTATGCGCCAGCATCCGGAACGGCTGCGCGAGGCGCCAAGTCGGGAAGGTGTTGGTGGAATAGCGCTGGTGGTAGATCGCGAACCGGCTGACGAAGCGCTGGTCCGTGAGGTCCGGGTAGAAGTCGGCCAGGCTTTCCGCCAGGAACATGCCCTTGTAGATGATGCTCCGGCAGGACAGGCTGCAGATATACAGCTCCGGGATCTGCGAAGCGATGGCCTGCTTCTCGATCTTGCGCCGGATCACGTACAGGTCGCGCTCGAACGCCGCGCCGTCGCCCTCCGCATCGAGGCCGGGGCGGGCGCGGATCATGATCTGCTCGATCTCGGGCCGGGTGGCGTTGGCCTTTTCGCCGATGCAGTCCACGTTGATCGGCACCTGCCGCCAGCCGTAGATGCCGTAGCCGAGCGCCAGGATCTCCGCTTCCACGATCTGCCGGCAGCGTTCCTGCGCGCTGAGATCGGTCTTGGGCAGGAACACCATGCCCACCGCCATGCGGCCCGGCGGCTCCTTGTGCCCGGAGCGGCGCACGGCTTCAGCGAAGAAGTCCTGCGGGATTTCGATGTGGATGCCCGCGCCGTCCCCGGTCTTGCCGTCCGCGTCCACGGCGCCGCGGTGCCACACGGCGCGCAACGCGTCGATGCCTGCCTGCACCACATCCCGCCGGGCGCGGCCGTCCAGGGCCGCGACGACGCCGACGCCGCAGGCGTCGTGTTCCTGGGCCGGGTCGTAGGTGTGTTCGAGGCGCGCGACGTTGGCGGCCCAGGCAGCGGGGAAGTCGGCGGCGGTTTCGGTCATCGTGCAAGCGCCTTGTTTGTTGGTGCCGAGTGTCTTGAATGTCGTGTGATTTGTGGCGGCGTCAGACGCGGCTCATGCCTTGCCGCTCTCGTCCGCGCGGTCCGAAAGGCCGCGCACAACCTCGCGGGTCGTGTCATGTATCCGGCGCATATGGTCGGTCTGGCCCATGGCGACGCTTATGTCGTCGCGGATGCTCGTCAGGTGATTTTCGTGCCGGCCGAGGCGGGCCATGGTATCGATGCGCAAGGCTGTCAGGTCGTCCTGCACTTTCGTCAGGTTGCCTTCCAGGCGGACCAACGCTCCCAAAACCATGCTCAGCGCGTCGTCGCTCATCTGCGGCCCGTTTCCCTACGCCCTATGGTTGCATTGGACTGCTTGGATCGTTGTTAAACCATCGAGGCAGCTTGAACGCCGGAGCGTGGCCTGCTCCGTTACAGCGCCAACCCCGGCGCCGCCGCGCCCCGGTGCATCACTCCGCCGCGACCTGCATCGCCCCCTGCTGCATGTATTTGTGCATCCGCGCCGCCGCGTCCCGCCCGTCGCGGATCGCCCACACCACCAGGCTCGCCCCCCGCACGATGTCGCCCGCCGCGAACACGCCCGGCAGCATCGTCATCTGCGTCCGGTGCTCCACCTTCAGCGTGCCCCACCGGCTCACTTCCAGCCCCGGCTCGTCCCACAGCCGCGGCAGCTCCTCCGGGTCGAAGCCCAGCGCCTTGATCACCAGGTCCGCATCCAGCGTCATCCGGCTGTCCGTCGCTTCCACCGCCTGCCGCCCGGAGCTGTCGGTCAGGCCGAGCCGCATCCGCTGCACCCGCACCCCTGTCACGTGGTCGTCCCCCAGGAACGCTTCCGGCGCGGACAGCCACACGAACTGCACGCCCTCCTCTTCCGCGTTCTTCACCTCGCGCATGGAGCCGGGCATGTTCGCCTTGTCGCGCCGGTACAGGCACGCGACGCTCGCCGCCCCTTGGCGGGTCGCGGTGCGCACGCAGTCCATCGCCGTGTCGCCGCCGCCGATCACCACCACGCGCTTGCCCGCCGCGTTGAGCCGCCCGCTGTCGAACTCCGGCACGTCGTCGCCCAGGCCCTTCCGATTGCTGGCGGTCAGGAAGTCCATCGCCGTCTCGATTCCCGGCAGCCCGGAGCCGGGTCCGCCGATGTCGCGCGCCTTGTAGACCCCGGTCGCGATCAGCACGCTGTCATGCCGCGCCCGAAGCTCCGCGAATGACAGGTTCCGCCCCAGCTCCACGCCGAGGTGGAAGGTGATGCCCCCGTCCTCCAGCAGCTTCCAGCGCCGCAGCACGATGTCCTTTTCCAGCTTGAACCCGGGGATGCCGTAGATCATCAGCCCGCCCACCCGGTCATACCGGTCGTAAACGTGCACCTGGTAGCCCAGCGTCCGCAACCGCTCCGCCGCCGCTAGCCCGCCCGGCCCGGCGCCGATGATCCCCACCGACTGCGGCCGCTCCTGCCGCGGCTTCGGCCCCGTCACCCAGCCCTGTTCCCAGGCATGGTCGGTGATGAACCGCTCCACCGCGCCGATGGTGACGCTTTCAAACCCCTTCTCGATGACGCAATTGCCCTCGCACAGCCGGTCCTGCGGGCAAATGCGCCCGCAGATTTCCGGGAAGGTGTTGGTGGCGGCGCTGACCTCATAGGCTTCCTGCAGCCGGTTCTCCGCCGTGAGCTTGAGCCAGTCCGGGATGTTGTTGGCCAGCGGGCAGTGCACCTGGCAGAACGGCACGCCGCACTGGCTGCACCGGCTGGATTGCGCGCTGGCCTGCGCCGGGTCGAAGTCCGCGTAGATTTCGGCGAAGTCTTCCCGCCGCATGGAGGACGCGCGCTTGTCCGGCTGGCGCTGCGCCAGGCTCACGAATTGCAGCATGCGGTCAGCCATGGTCACATCCCCCGATCAAGTCGCCATGCGGTCGTCTTGAGCCAGCATATAAGGGCGTATTTCCGCCTTGGCGATGACAAAAACAGCAGCTAGGTCAGCAATACTGCCCTATTTTTCATCATCGGAGCGCTGCTGCCCAGAACAGCGGCACAAAGGCTCGATATATTAGTTCCGAAGCGGACCTGTTAGGCCGGAGTACCAGCATCCATCCAGCAAAGCACGCTGTAACGCCGCGCCGTTGTCAAGTTTCAGACAAAGCCAATGCCGGCCGGCGCGACGCAGGTTGCGGGATGGCCGGCGGCGCCGTTCCCAAGTCTTGGCCGACGTGCTGGCACGGGGCTCAGTCCCGTTGCTGCCGGTCCATTGGAGGAACGAGGGTGCGTGCCCACCCATCAACTCGGAAACCGCAACGATTATTTGGGTGCCCAAAGCCAACCGGACGAGGCCAGCAATGTGGCCGCCTTTGCAAGCCAAGCAACGACCCCGGCCAGCGTGGCGCCTCGCCCTTATGGCCGATCCAGCGGCCATCGACCACAGGATGCCCCTCGGCGATCGTCAGCACCGCTGCATACGCCAGCAACAGGCTGATGGGCGGGGTACGCTTTTTCGGGCTTTCGGTCCCGTACATCAGGTGTTTGTCGCCGAGGTTCAAGCCCCGCCAACGGGTGCCCACGCTTGGAATTCGTTTCTGGATGCGTTCATCCCACCGCTGCGACATGGGTCCCGATAAGCGCATCGGCCCAAGCCTCACGCGGCGCAAGCTGTCCACTGTGACTGGCGCTACCCGACCGAGGCTGTCAGGCGTTTGAAAGCCTTGGATCGTGACGACCGAAACCGCCGCGCGCCGGACCTCGGCTCGGCGTCCTGAGCGTCGGCTTCGCTAACCTCCTGCTCAGCGATCGCTTTCGCTGCAATCCGTCCTTGGCCGGCATTGGCGGCTCAGGATCTCACATCAGGCGCAGCGTTTCAGGCCCGTTCTTCGAGTCAAGCGCAGCGTGACAAGGACCAAGCCCGCCGGCCCGGCTTGGCGGTTCCAGCGATGCCCTTCCTGCTCCGGAGCACTTCCAAACCCGCAAGGAGCGTGGCGACGATGGCAGATGACAAAGGTTCGGGGACACCGACCGGAGCAGGGGTGGGCGTGATCGTCTGGTTCGGCAACGGGGTCCCTGTGGAGTCCTATATCGTGACCGTTCCCGGGTCCTTGATGAAGTGGCCTTTGCTCTGCACGTAGCTGCTGCTCGGGGTCAGGGCCAGGTGGTAGTTAAGCCCGTTCGTCAGGGTATCCGGCATTGCAAAATGAGGGGAGTCGTGTTGGAAGTACCGCAGGTGCCGGTGTGCAGTGCAAAGGCGCTACTGGTGAAGGTCAAGCCATCAATCAGACTGCCAGTCGCGTCGTGGCCTTGGTAAAGCGACAAGGCAACGCCTGCGGTCGCATTGTTGCCGCCCTTCATCGTAACGCTGCCGGCAAGCACCCACGCTGAGGTCGCGATGAAGTTGTATAACATGGTGTGGCTGCTGTCCAGTTAGGTCTGAGCGCCAGCCTGACCTGTGATGAAGTAGTAGATGAGAATTACTGTCGCCGCAGATGGCAAACGAGACAAACTTATCAAAGCAAGAAGACTAAGCTTTCAGGGGCGCAGCTTAATTTCCAATACATGGATACAATTTTGGATTCCTTAGCAGTTTATAACTGATAGCACTTCAAGACTCTGAGAATATCATTGACTGTGGCCCAGCTACAAAAATGGGGTCCAGCTTCTGCTTTGGACCAAACTCCTGCCGACCTGGATATGAGAGTAGCGCTGCACCCCTGCTCTGCGGGAAGGTGGACGGCGCTTTCCAACGTTGGCGCGCCGTCCAGTAAAGATCCCCGACAAGCAGCCGGTCAGGCCGCTCGGCGGCGACGGATCAGGCCGAAGCCGAAGAGGCCAGCGCCGAGCACCATGAGCGAGGCGGGCTCGGGGACCTGGGTCCTCGGCGCCAAGACGGCGACGTTGCCCGTATTGAAGCCGCCGCGGCCATCCGGTACTCCAACATCGCTAGCGAAGAAGTAGCCACCTGCATTCGCCACGAAGTTGGCAATGGTGAGCGAACTGCCGTCCGAGGTGGTGAAGCCCAACGAGGCGAAATTCGGCCGGCTGGTTCCGTTGCCGCAAAGGGTGCACTGGATCGAATAGCCAAAGCTCCCGTAAGGCGGCGCCGTGTCAGGCGACGGGCCTTGCGCGAACCCCGTGGTGATGTTTGTCAGCGTCAGGCCTTTGACGTTGACATTGAAGGCAAGAGCGTTGCCCGCGCCTGTTTTGGCAAACACGACGCCCGGCGCCAACGTTTCGCTGATCGTGACCGTGGAAGCGTTGACCTGGTTGAGCGTGATCGAGCCATACGAAGTCGTGCCGCAGCCGCCTCCGATCCCGCATGTCAGGTCATAGGTGACGGCAGTCGCGTACGCTGCCGGTGTTGCGGCATACAGGCCTCCCATGGCCAGAACCGCGGCGAGCAGAGTGTGACGTAGGTGACGGATACGCATGGGTGTCTCCCTTGATGACGGCTGTATCGCCGTGTGAGACACTATGCAGCTTCCGTGCCATTCATTTTTTTAGCGTAATATCAAAGATCTTTACGAAAATGCATCTACTTGTCACGCTTCTTTTTCATAAACGTGTAAGATTTTTAGACGGCCAGGTCGCGATCCGCAGGCGACCCGGCAAGAGGTTGCCAGCAACTTGGCAGGCACGGTCAACGAGACGTCCTCCGGCCCGAACGGACCGGATGCTTAGGTGAGAACGGCTTTGGCGGCCTTTGTGGCGCAACCCTTGCCCCCTTGCTCAAAGACCAGTCGCCAACCGGTCACGACGCAGGGCGGGCAGCGCGCAACGAGTCCTGCGGACGCGCAAGCCAGCGAGATTGCGGTCGCCTTTGATGCGCCGCCGCGCGCATGAATGCCACGAAATCGCCTAGCGGTTTGCGCGACGTCTGGATGGCCAGCTTGGCATGGTCAATTTTTGCGGCGAGGGCGGCAAGCCCCGCCTTGGTCGCAAGGACCACAGGACCAACTTTCCTCGCCAGGTTGGACAGGCCGATGTCCTGGGCGCGTGGGAGCCGGTTCCCTCCCCTTACGTCGGGATCTCCTCCCGCTTGCCCCCGCCGACGCGGTAGCGATCCAGGTACTCCGGCACCACCAGCTCCACCGGCGTCGGCACGATGCCAAGGTCCTGCAGGCCCGGCATCCCCTCCGACACCACGTTGTCCCTTTCCAGCAGCACCAACTGATCCCGTGTGAACGGCTTGCCCGGCACCAGCTCGCCTAGGCGAGCCTGCAGCCGCGCCAGGCCCAGCGGCACCTCCACCAACGGCCGGCGCCGATGCGTTTCCTTCAGGATCCAGGCCAGGATTTCCCGGAACGTCCACACCCGCGGCCCGCCCAGCTCATAGGTCCGCCCGCGCGCCTCGGGCTTGTCCAGGGCCGCCATCACCGCGTCCGCCACGTCGCCCACGAACACCGGCTGGAACCGCGTGTTGCCGGAGATCACCGGCATCACCGGCAGCATCATCGCCATGGACCCGAAGCGGTTGAAGAACTTGTCCTCCGCCCCGAACACCAGGGACGGGCGCAGGATCGTGGCGCCGGGCACCGCGGCCAGCACCGCGTGCTCCCCCGCCGCCTTGGTCCGGGCATAGGCGCTGGGGCTGTGCGCGTCCGCGCCGATGGCCGAGATCTGCACCATCCGCCCCACCCCGTGCGACGCCGCCGAGCGCGCGATGCGCCCGGCCCCCTCCGCCTGGATGCGCTCGAAGTCGCCTTGGCGCTTTTCGCTCAGGATGCCGACCAGGTTCACCACGATGTCGGCGCCTTCCGTCGCCCGCTGCACCTGCGCCTCGTTGCCCAGGCTCACGAACAGCGGCACCATCTGCCCCACCGCCCCGGCCATCATGGACCCGCGCGCCGCTTCCGTGCGCCGCCCGGCCACCCGGACGATGTGCCCCTGCGCCAGCAGCCGCTTCACCACGTAGCGCCCGATGAAGCCGCTGCCGCCGAACACCGTCGCCACACTGCGCGTCGCCATCCCTTGTGTCCCCTCGAAGCTCCTGCCTTGCATGCGCCATACCCCGCATCGCCGCCCGAACATACCCCCCGAGGCGGGTCCCGGACGCAAGCTCTTCCGGTCAAATCGGAAGAACATTGACTTCGTTCCCATTTCGTGGCAAACAATTGTTTATTCTCGCGAAAACCGTTACGAGGCGACCTGTCCATGCAATCAGTTGGGCCGGCATCTGCCCCGGCTGCGGCCGCGTCCTCCACCTTTGGCGACATTACGACGGCGGACCTGCTTGCCAGCCTCCCTGGCGCCCCCGCCGGCCCGGTGACGCTGCGCGGCACGGTGGACAACACCGCGTCCGGCTCGGTGCTGGACATCAAGCCGGGCACGTCGCTGGCCGAGGTCAACCTGAACGGCGGCACCGTGCAGGGTGGCACGCTGCGCTCCACCGGCGGCACGCTGCGCTTCAACGCGGACGCCGCATATGGCCTGGTCGGCACCTTGGACGGCGTGGGGGTGCAGGGCGGCTTGTCGGTGGAGAACGGGGGGGCCGACCCGTTCCCGGGCTATGGCGCGGTGCTGGGATTGCGGGGCAGGACGACGTTCGCCGGGCCGTCCGGCGCGGGCCGCGGGTCGATCACGGTGACGGGCGCCGCGTCGGAGGTGCGCGCGCTGGATGCGGAAACGCTGGACCACGTTGATCTCCGCTTCATCGCGCCAACCAACCCTTCCGGCCAACTGCTGACAACCGGGCCGGGTTTGGCGCTTTCGCTCGGCCCCAATGCGTCCTTGGACGTGGGGAGCCTGCTCACCGTGGGCGGCGGCGGCACCTTCCGCAATGCCGGCGCGGTGACGGTGCGGCCCGGCGGCACGCTGGCCGTCGCGCCCGGCACGGCGCTGGCCCGCGCGGGCGGCAGCCTTTCCGTCGCGGCCCGCGGCACGCTTTCGCTGAGTTGGACCGGCTCCGCCCCGCTCGCCGGGCTTGCAGGCGCGGCGCTCGACGGGACCCTGGCGCTGTCGGGGCCGCTGACAACCGCAGCCTACGCCGCGGCGCTCGCCGGCGTGTCCGGTGCGGGCGGGGTGAGCTTCAACGGCACCTTGGACAACACGGGCGCCACCTTGTCGCCGGGCGCCACGGTGGCGGGACGGCTGACGCTGGCGGGCGTGCTGCGCGGCGGCACGGTGGCGGGCGGCACACTGACGCTTGGCCCGGCGACGATCCTGGACGGCGTGACCCTCCGCGGCCCGGTGACGCTGGCCGGCACGCCGGGCACCAACGACGCCCCGCCGCCCGCAGTGTTCTTCCGGGGCGGCTTGCCTTTGCTTGGGGCCACCGGCGCCGGGCCGGGGGCGCTGACGCTGAGCCGCTTGTCCCTGCAGGCCACGGACACGGAGCGCCTGGACAACGCCGCCCTGCGTCTTCAGGACGCCACGCTGTCCGCCGCGGACGGGATGCGCCTGACGCTGGGGGCCGGGCTGGCGCTGGACGTGTCCGGCAACAGCGCCCTGGGGAACGCCACGGCCGCGGGCAGCGTCACGGTGCAACGCAACGGCACGCTCACCGTGGACGGCGGCTTCATCAGCAGCGGCCCGCTGGTGCTCGGCCTCGGCGGCCGGCTGAACGTGTCGGGCACGGTGACGACGGCGGGCTTGGCCGCCTTGGCGGGCCACGCCGCCGGGCCGGGCACGATGGGCTTGGCGCCGGACGCGACCTGGGACAACACGGGGGCGTCCTTTATGCTGCTGGCGGGGAGCCGGCTCAACGGCATCGCGGCGCTCAACCCCACCCTGAGGGGCGGCATCGTCACCGCCGCGGGCGGCAGCCTCGGCTTCACGGGCACGGTTGTGCTGGACAGCGTGGCGTGGCGTGGCGCTTTCGCGCCCACCGCCCGGGCCGCCTACCAGTTCAAGGGCGGCACCGCCGTGGAGGGCCTGGGCGGCGCGCGGGCATCGATCGACCTGTCTGCCAGCGGGTCCAGCCTGGAGTTGTCGGGCGCGCTGGACAACACGGACCTGCGGATGGCCGGCGGCACGCTTTCCGCGGCGGAGTCCGGCCCGGTGCTGCTGGGCGCGGGGACCACGCTGGCCATCGCCGGCGGCTTCTCCACCGTGTCCCCGGCGCGCGGCGCCGCCTCGGGGCTGAGCAACGCGGGCGCCGTCACGCAAACCGGCGACGCGGATTACGGCACCCTGGCCAACGCCGGCACGCTCGCGGTCAGCCACGGCACCGCCCGCGCGGGCACGCTCACCAACACCGGCCTCATCACGCTGGACGCCGCGACGCTGGCGGTGGGCACGCCCACGGCGCTCGGCGGCACCGTTGCTTTCCTGGACCCCACGGCCCGGCTCGCCTTTGCGGGCGGCCCCTCCGCGACCATCTCCGCCACCCTGCGCGATTTCCAGAACGGCGACAGCATCGACCTCGGCGGGCTGGCGTATGGCCCTGGCCTGTCCGTGGGCCTGGCCGGCGGCGCCGTGACGGTCAGCGCGGGCACCGATGTGGCGGCGCGCTTCGTCCTCGCGGGCGGGACCTACGCCGCGGGCGAGTTCAGCCTGGCCGCCGACGGCACCGGGGGCACGCTGCTACGCACCACGCACCGGCTGAGCGCCCCGGTGCCCGCCGGGCCTGGCCGGGACTTCGACGCGGCCTGGTATCTCGCCCGCAACCCCGACGTGGCCGCGGCCGGCGCGGACCCGTTGCGGCACTACCTCGATCACGGCTGGAAGGAAGGGCGCGACCCCAACGCTTTTTTCAGCACGGCCTGGTACCTGAACCAGAACCCCGACGTGGCCGCGGCGCGCATGAACCCCTTGGCGCACTACGCGGACCGCGGCTGGCGCGAAGGCCGCGACCCCGGCCCGGGCTTCAGCACGGGCGCCTACCTCCGCGCCAACCCGGACGTGCGGGCGGCGGGCATCGACCCTTTGGGGCATTTCCTGCTCAACGGCCGCGCCGAGGGCCGCGCCGCCGCCCCGGCCGAACCGCGCCCGGTCGGCCCGCAGGACCCGCTGGTGGACCGCGCCTGGTACCTGGCGCAGCACCCGGACGTCGCGGCCTCGGGGGAAGACGCCAGCGCCCATTACCACCGGGTCGGCTGGACGCTCGGCTTCAACCCGGACCCGTGGTTCGACACGACGTATTACCTCCGGGCGAACCCGGACGTGGCCGGGGCCGATCCGCTGGCGCAGTTCGAGGCCGCGGGCTGGCGGCAGGGCCGGGAACCGTCGCTCGCCTTCAGCGACCGCCAGTATCTCCTCGCGAACCCCGACGTGGCCGCGACCGGGAAGAACCCGCTGGCGCACTACCTGGCCTATGGCCGGACGGAAGGCCGCCCGGCCTTTATCAACGCCCCGCAGGCCCCGGACGCCCCGTTCGCCACCCCGGACCCGTTGATCGACCGCGCCTACTACTTCGCCCAGGTCGCGACGATCGTGCCTGCCGCCGCCGACGTCGCGGCCAGCTACGACGAGGCAGGTTGGCGGCAGGGCCTGAACCCCGACGCCTTTTTCGACACGAGCTACTACCTGTCCCACAACCCCGACGTGCGCGCGGCCGGGATCAACCCGCTTCGCCATTACGAGGATTACGGTTGGAAGGAAGGCCGCGACCCGTCCGCTGCCTTCTCCACGGCCAAGTACCTGGCCGCCTACCCGGACGTGCGCGCGGGCGGCGGCGACCCGCTGGCGAGCTTCTTGGCCACCGGGCAGGCGCTGGGGCGGATGGCGTTCGGGGTGTAG
Source organism: uncultured Acetobacteraceae bacterium (assembly GCA_937873175.1). GTDB lineage: Bacteria > Pseudomonadota > Alphaproteobacteria > Acetobacterales > Acetobacteraceae > CAHJXG01. The sequence goes on from CALMVT010000534.1 coordinate 23,382, forward strand.
GGGGGCACACCCTCTGTTCCACGACGCGCGGCTCGCAGGGCGCATAAGCGAAGCGTCTTGCGCCGAATACGCCGGTATGCCGCGTGACGGAAGGCGCTGGCGCTTTTCCGCCCTACAAAGGCCATAACCGCCAAGATCGTCCAAGCAACAGTGGCTGGTATTATCCTGCTGCGAAGCGCGACCGCCCGAAAACCCCGCATCCTGGGGGGTGGCTTGCACACGGAATGAATGGGCGACGATGGCTGCATCTACGAATGGGAGCCAGACGCCCGCGGGGCCGGAAACCCGCTCAAGCGCGTGTCAAATGCCTTGCGGTCCGTCGGTCGCCAAACCTGGAGTGATTGGGTTGGAGAGAAGAAGTCTATGTGTTTGCGCGGTGGCAAGTTTTCTGGCCATGAGGCAGGCGCTGGGGCGGACGGCGTTCGGGCGCAGGCTGTGCGATCCGCTACGGCCCGGGCACGCTTGGAGGTGTCCAGTCCTCGCGCAGCACCTCGGGGAACGGCCAAGGCGGGTCCGGCGGGAAGCGCGCGATGTCGATTCCAGTCTCCCGCGCCGCTAGCCGCGCGTCGCTCCATACGTCCTCGATGAAGTCCGAAGCCTCCAGCTCCGGTCGCAGGCTCGGCGTCCGCTGCAATCGCCGCAGAACCTGCTTGCGCTGCTCACGGATCGTGTTCTGCCAACTCGGGCTGCGAAGGGTCGGTTGGTGTTCCCACTTCAGCCAATGCGCCAAGAGCACGGCCATGCGGCTGGCCAGTTCGCGCGCTTCACTCTTGCCCACGTCCTCGATCTCAGCCGCGATGTGCTCGATATCGAGCTGATCGAACAGCCCGGCGCGCAACAGACGCGCCTGCTCGACCGACCATGCCGCCACGTCATGCTCGTAATCGGCAGGCTTGGAACCCGGCACAATGCGTGCTGCCTTCCTGACCGCCATTGATGTCACCCTTGGTGCAAGCCCTTTACGCCAACCTAGGCCGTGGTGACGATTTCACCGGAGCAGGATGGCGACGGCGGCGAGTTGG
>CALMVT010000535.1 GCA_937873175.1 uncultured Acetobacteraceae bacterium
GGCGGGGTAGCGGTCCAGCGCGGCCAAGGCTCCCGCCGCGAGGTGGGCGCAAGCGGGCTGGCCGCAGCTGCATTGGCCGAGGAGGGTGGTGCGGCGCCTGAGCGGGGACGGGGTGATGCTGGCGGCGTGGCGCACGCCAAGGTGCTCCACCGTCACGGCGATCGACGGATCGCGGAGCACGACGTCCACGACGCCCAGCAGGACCAGGTGCGGCCCTTGGTAAGCGTGCGTGCGTCGAACACGCGGCCGAGGTCTTCGGACGAGAACGGCGTCGGCATCGGGACAGCAGCACCGTCAAAGTTGGAAGGGCCGCTTGGTATGCTGGCCGTGCGACGGTTGTCGAGAGGCTCTGGCCTGGTTTCAGGGTGGCTGCGGGCACGCCAGGCAATCAAGGGACACGACGCGGAAGGCCGAGCTGCAAAGGGTGGCAGGGCCGCTCCCGCCACGAGATCAAGGTTGCTTTGGCAGCCAGACTTCGATCGTGCCCCGTGAGGGAAGAGGCCGAAACGCGGAGAAGTCCTGCAGCGCCCAGTTCAGGCCCGTATCGGCCAGCCATGCGGCGGCAAGCCGGGCAGACGGCTCGTCCTCCGGATGAAAGTAGCGGATGCTGGGTTTGGCGGGTGTTGCCGCGACACGCCGCGTTTCGACGGTGCCGAACCGTGGACGAAGGCTTGCGAGCAGGCGGGCGGACAACATGTCTCCGGCTTCGGATCCGGCCTGGGCGTGTACGACGACGCGCAGGCCCGGCGCGGCGCTGGGTGGCGTGGCGGTTTGGTTGTCCTGCAAGCGCCGATCCGCGGCCTCGCCGGGCGGGGCGCCGCGCTGCGTCTCAGAAAGCATGGTGCCGTTGCGGCCAGAGTTGGCGCGGAAGTCGTCGAAGTCCTGGCGGAGCCGTGCAGCAGGCATCGTTGACGGAGGCGGAACCGAGGTGGCTGAAGGCATGGTCCTGCCTTGCGACGCTGGCGAAGGCGTCGGCGTGGACGAGACAGGAATGGGCGGAGCAGGCAGAGATGGCGATGACCCGGCCTCCGGTGCGGCTGGAGCGGCCACGCTCGCGACCGATCGCACCGGGACGTCCCGGTAGAACAGCCGGTGCAGGCCCACGCATGCTGATCCGGCCACAATCGCAATGGTCGCAGGCATCAGCACGAGACGGAGCAGGATGCGCCGGTGCCGAAGCGCATGGACGGGCGCCTCGGACGGCTCTGCCGCGTTCGGCTCCGGCAGCGGTGCGAGGGGGGTGGTGAACGGCCGCTGCGTGTCGGTCCCATCCAAGGTGCCGGGCTCCTGCATTTGGCTCAGGGTGTTGCATCGCGCGTCGTCACTGCCTGCCCCTTGGGGCCCTGCGACGCCTGGAAAGCCTGGAACAGGCGCTGCTTCTCGTTGGCCGAAAAAGCCGATGCCGATGGCGCGGGCACCAATCGTGCCCGCACATGGGCCGAAGCACGCTGCTGCAGCACGATTGGCTCTGCTGCGCGGCGGGTCTGCGGCTCATGTGCGCACCCCGCCAGCAGAACTCCCGCACCAAGCGCAGCAAGAGGCGGAAAGATGGGGAAAACACGCATGGGAACCTCGAGCAGACTAGCCTGTGGGGCGACCAACGCAATCTGCAAATCGCCATAAGGTGCTTTCCTGCGTTTGCTGCCCTGATGGGTTTCCAATTGCCTTGCTGGCTGGAGCGCCCTGGCACCCTGTTGGTGTGCTCGGCGGCAGGATCTCCGGGCGAGCGTCCTAGAGGTAGCCCCGATCAGAAGGCCGTCGAGCTGTGAACCTCCCGGAACACGGTCAGCAGCAGGATCTTCAGGTCGAGCACCAGGGACCAGTCCCGAATGTAGTCCAGGTCGAACCGCACGCGGCCGCGCAGCTGATCCTCGGTCTTCGTCTCGCCTCGCCAGCCGTTGACCTGGGCCCATCCGGTGATGCCGGGCTTCACGCGGTGGCGCACGGCATACTGGCTGACCACGTCGGCGAACAGCTTGTCGGCCGCCTTGGTGTTCGGCGCATGCGGGCGCGGCCCGACCAGCGACATGCTGCCCTGCACCACGTTGAGCAGCTGCGGCAGCTCGTCGATGCTGAACCGGCGCAGCCACCGACCCACGCGGGTGACCCGCGGGTCGTCCCGCGTGGTCTGCCGGTCGGCGAGCAGGTCGGCCATGCTGGCATGCATCGTGCGGAACTTGAAGATGCTGAACATGCGGTTGTCGAAGCCGATGCGCGGCTGGCGGAACAGCACCGGCCCGGGGCTGTCCAGCTTGATCAGCGCAGCCACCACGAGCAGCGGCACCAGCGCGCACAGCAGCAGCGCGCTGCCGACCACGCGGTCGAACACCGCCTTCTTGACAGCCTGCCAGTCCTTGAGCGGCCGTTCTCCTACGGAGATGACCGGGTTCGGCCCGATGGCGGTGAACTGCGTGCCCTCGTATCTCAGCCCGGCGATGTCCGTGGTCAGGAACACGTCCGCCACGAGGCTGCTCAGCCGTGTCAGGATGTCGTTGATCCGGTCCGCGGCGCTGAGCGGCAGCGCAACCACGACGATGTCGATCCGCTCTTCCCGGCTGGCAGACAGCAGGGCGTCCACGCCGCCGCGCACGCCGATGTGCCGCAAATGGACCGGGATGCGGGACTGCCGGTCGTCATAAACGCCCGCGACCAAGTAGGTGTCCGGCTGCGCCGCAAGGCGCTCGAGGAACGTCGCGCTGAACTCGTTCACGCCTACGACCGCCACCCGCTGCACCAGCCGTCCGTTGCGGTGCCAGCGCCGGACCAGCCGATGCAGCACCATCCGGTGCCCGGCCAAGAGCAGGCCGCCCGCTGCGGCAAAGCCGAACGGCCAGGCGCGCGACGCCATCGACCCGCCGTGCAGCATGAACAGGCTGACGACAACCGCCGTCCAGCCGACCAAAAGCGGCAGCGCGGTGTCCAGCACGCTTCTTCCGAGCTGGCCAAGACGCGGCAGCGCGTAGCCGCTTCCTTTCCGGATCGCAATGATGACAGCGCTGGCGCCGATCCAGGTCGCGACGGCTAGGTCCCCTGTTGATGTGGCTTTCAGAAGGCTTTCATAGCCCAGGGTCGTCACCAAGCCGGCCAGGAACAGCAGCGCGAAATCGACGGCTTGGATCGCCATCGCGAGGACGGGTCGGGAGATCTGCCGGCCAGGCCTTGTTCCCTCAAAGCTCGCCAGGACGGCGCTGCCCGGGCTTGGGCAGGGTTGAGCCAGCGACACGCTGTCCGGCACGCAAGCTTCTTTCCCTGCGAATGCCATGCCGCCCCCCCCGCGAAAGCCTAAGCGAATATGTGACGCCGCGAAAGTCATGAGAAATCAAGATCTGTTGGTTGCGAGTGGAGTTCGACAAAACATAATACAAAGCCGCTGCTTCTGTCTTCTCAACGCGTTTAGCAGCAACACAAACGGCAAGTAAAAGCTTTTCGAGAAGGTAGATGCCCTGGATAGCGAGGATTTCTGACCGCTCCACGCCCTAAACCTTACCTTTGAAGCCGTTGCCACGTAGCGAGGTGGAGCATGAGGATCCTGGTCATCAGCCATGTGCGTCTCCTGCGGGAAGCGCTGACTGCCATGTTGGCTGATCGCGAAGGCATCCAGGCTTTCGGCGCGTCCTCGCTTGAGGCCATCGAGGCAGTCGCTGCAAAGGCCAAGCCCGGCTTGGCGATTGTCGATGCCTTGCACCCGCAAGCCGCTGCGCTGGTCGCTGCCGTTCGCGTTTGCGTTCCCAAGCTGAGCGTCGTCGTCCTGGCAATGCAGGACCGGGACGAGGATTTCCTCGCTTGGACGGATGTCGGCATTTCCGGCTATCTCGGACCCGACACCGCGGCCGGCGATCTCGTTTCCGCGGTTCGCCGCGTCGCCGCAGGAGATGTCGTCTACCCGGCGCGATTGACCGCGCTGGTGCTGAGCCGGCTGTCCATGCGCTCCAGTGAGCGTACGGCCAGGGCCGGCATGTATGCGCTGACCCCTCGCGAACGGGAGGTTGCTGCTCTGCTGGCCGATGGGCTGTCAAACAAGCTCATCGGCCGGCATCTGCGCATCGCCCAGCCGACGGTGAAGAGCCACATTCACAACATTCTCGCCAAGTGGGACGTCCAAAGCCGCGGAGACAATACGGCGCGCTATCGCCGGACCATTCAAGCGGACACCGAGCCAAACAGCGGGAAGCTTGCTGGGTTGCGGAAAGGTCGCGCGCCCCGTGCCAGCCGTCCCGTGCATTGACCCGTTTTCCGCCTTTACCATTGCGAGGCGTTGCTGCGTAGGTCGGCGGGATGGATGCGTTGGCCTCGACTTCCTCCTGAGGTCGGGCGGCGCGGACGGGGTTCGGATGTCCATGCTCGGGCATGCGCTTGAGGACGTGGACAACAGCGCCCACCTCGGGCTGCGGCTGCCGCCCGTCGGCACTTCCACCGTTTCCCGAAGCTTAAAACCCCTATACCGGTCACCAGCGGCCTGCGGGTTCGTTCTTCGGAGATTTTCATACGCCCATCGGTGCCCGAAACTTCTCGCGGAAGCGGATAGGCCACCTTCGGAAGAGCATAGGAATGGTCATGGGCCGCGCATGATGTGTCGGCCGATACCGAGCATGGATGGTTCGGCAACCCTGGGCTCGGGCTTGGGCGGAAAGAGTTCTTCCTTCCCGACTTGGTGGTCGGAGCACCCAAGGCTTGCTGCATTGGCCCGCCCAGAAAGGCGAGCAGGCAGCGCACTGCTGCGTCAAGATGTCCCCGCTGCGTCCAGTGGTCAGCGCCCTGGATCAGCCCGACGGGCGCCACGCGGGCGCAGGCCGTGCCCTGCATGCACTCCAGCGTCCTTGGAACTTGGCGAGTGCCCCAGTCGGCGCCGCCGGAGATGAAGCAGGACGGCACGTTGATGCGTGGCTGCCAAGCACACCTCCAGTTCGGCTGCGACATCATTGCAGCCCGCCCTAGAACCCGGTGCGGGTGTATCTACGCGGATGGACCGCCAGTTCCGCCTTCGGCAGCCGGCAGCCGGCAGCCGGCAGGCGGCTACCTGGGCGGCGTTTGGCGTCTCGGCCGCGACGGTGGCGGTCACGTCGGCGTGCAGATCCGTGGTGTAGCAGACCAGCAGCCTCGCCAATTCTGCCACCGTCCAGCCGGCGAGCGGGTGCGGCCGATTACCGGGCCAGTCGGCGCTTTCGTGGTGGTGGTGGCTGCCAAGTCGCAGAACGCTGTTGATACCCGATCAAGTTGGCCTTTGTTGCCCAACTTGCCCGGAGGTGGCTCCCCAAAGCCGGCAAGAGAGCGCCGTGCCGAAATCATCGGAGGAAAGCTTGCTGCCGGACCGCAGCGCATGGCAGCCACAACTCGACCGAAGTTCCTTTGCCCAACTGGCTCCTCAGCCTCAGCGCGCCCCCATGTTGCGTGACAAAGCCGTATACCATGGACAGCCCCAAACCACTGCCCTGGCCGGCTGGCTTGGTCGTGAAGAACGGCTCTGTCGCACGTTCCAGCGTTTCGCCGTCCATGCCGCCGCCGGTATCGGACACGGTGAGCAGGACATAACTGCCGCAGCCCAGGAGAAGTGGCGGCCCGCGACGCTCGTTTTGCCGATGCTTGTCGCCGGAGGCGCTTGCCGCATGCCGCCGTTCGAACTCCGGAAGCCCCACGTTGCGGGCGCATAGGCGCAAGGTTCCCTGGCCGGCCATCGCGTCACGGGCATTGATGCCGAGGTTGAGCAGGGCCAGCTCAAGCTGCCCTGGATCGACGAGGGGCTGCCACAGGCCGCCGGACGGCGGCGGTTCCACTTCGACGCGCACCTTCGACCCGAGAGTGCGCAGCAGCAGTTCGGCGGCGCTTTCCAGCAAGGCCGGAAGGTTCACTGCTTCAGGCTTCACGTCTTGGCGGCGTGCAAATGCCAAAAGCCGTCCTGTCAGTTCGACCCCATGCTCCGTGGTCCGCATCAAGGATGCCGCCAGTCGACGCACTTGGTCGGGATCATGCGCGCGAGCCTCGAGGAGGTCGATGCCCGACATGATGGCCTGAAGCACATTCCTGAAATCGTGGGTGATTCCGCTGGCCAGCTGTCCCACGGCGTTCATCTTCTGCATCTGGATCAGTTCGGCGGATGCGGTATCGAGATGCTTGACCGTTTCAGTTGCGCGACCGAGCAGGCGCAGCCGGGATTGGGCGGCTGAAGCCCCCTGGAACCTGTGCACTGTCATTCGATGTCCGTCCGTTGAGCCTCGTGACCAAGGCCGCCGCCAAAGCCGTTCGGCTGCCGATCAAGGCACGAAGCCTACAAGGTTTCAGCGCAGTCCCGAGTTCAGATTTTGTAAAGAATTCCTACCTATTAGGCGCAGACATCTGGCGAGCAACGCTGGCGCTGTTCACGGATCAGCACAAGCAACTTCAGTGGCCCGGTGAGTATCGAAATCCTGGCCGTTCTCCGCAGACGTGATGGTGGCCGGAAAGCCTGCCACATGCCGGCCACGAGGGTGCCCCATTTTGGGCGTCAGCCAAGGCCCATGCTGGACCTTCGTTGATGAAACAACGTGGGAGCTCTCCATGGTCAATCGCCGCAGCTTGCTGCTGTCCATGCTCGTCGCGCCGCTGCCGTCCGCCGCGGCAGTCGCCCAGCCCTGGTGGGATGAGCGCGCCTGCCAGGCGGAATGGGAGCGCTACCATGAGGAGGAGCGCCGCCGCCGCGAAGCGCGGCGCGAGGCATGGGACGAGCGGCGCCAGCACGAGGAATGGGAACGGCACCGGCGCGATGAAACGCGGCTGGAGTGGGAGCGCGAGCACGGGCCGTATCGGCGTTGATGCAGTCCCGGAGCGGGCCGCAGCGACCGCCGGCGTCGGCTTCAGGCCGCCTTTCGGCTGAAAGCCGCCGGCGCACGATGCTGCATGCTGCCAGTCCGCAGCGCGGTGCCGCCCGTCGCGGGCGCCTGGCCTGTCCGCAGCGCGACGACCGTTCCGCTGCCCGGCTTGGCGTTGCTCTGGTTCTGCCGGCGGTAGCGGGCCGCGGCCTTGCCCCGGCTCCGGCACTCCCACTTCTCCAGGATGCTGTGGACGTGGTTCTTCACCGTGGGCAGGGCAACGGACAAGTGGCGCGCGATCAGCTTGTTCGACAGGCCGTCCGCCAGCAGTTCGGCAATCTCCTGTTCGTGGGCGGTCAGCGAGAACAGCCCGGCTCGCTCCGTGCGCCCATGGGAGCGGCCGGCAAACCGGTTCAGCAGCAGCGCGGTCAGCCGCGGCGGGCAAGCTACCTCCCCCGCGCCGACGCGGCGCACGGCGGACAGCAGGTCCGCGGCTGAGGCGTTCAGCCCCAGATAGCCGGAGATGCCGACGTCGGCCCAGGCAAGGAACTCCTCGTCCCGCCCGCCCGCCGCCAGCACGACGACGCGCGCCCCGGGCGCTTGCGCCCGGACGGCGACAACCAGCGCGGCGCCTTCGGGGTGCGCTGCATCGACGACGACCAAGGCGGGTGCGAACATCGCGAGGGCGGCGTCGACCGTGTCATGGGAGAACGCGCCGCAGGCCCGATCTCCGTGGGTGCCCTGCAAGGCCGCAACCAGCGCATCCCGCAGCATACGCGCGTGGCTGATCAAAAGAATGTCCACGCCGCACCGCCGTATCATCTATGACGCAAACGGGTACTACTTCAAGAACGTGATTTGTCTCACCATTGATTTGTCAGGAAATGATGGGGATTGTCGGGGATTGTCGGGGGATGCACACGGATGGTGGCAGCTTGGAAGCCGTGCGGAAATGCTTGACAGGCTGCGGGTCAGCGAGGCGGTCGGCCTGCGCCGCGACGAGCTGGACCTCGGCCGCGCCCGGCTTTGGGTGCGGCGCTTGAAGGGCGACCTATCCGTCGAGCAGCCGGCCGCCGGCGGCGAGCTGCACGCCATCAAGCGCCACCTCGCTTCCCGCACTGACGCGCTGCCCTGGCTGTTCACCTCCGAGCGCAGCGAAATCGCACATGTGATTTGCGCGGGCCAGCCCATGACCCGACAGGCGGTCAACGACCTGATCGCTGCGGCTGCCGAGCGCGCCGGCCTGCCGGGCGTGCACCCGCACACGCTGCGCCACTCCTGCGGCTTCGCGCTGGTCGACAAGGGCCACGACCTGCGCCTCATCCAGGACGACCTCGGCCACCGCTACCCTAGGCACACCGCCCATTACACCCGCACGGCAGGCTAGAGGTTCGAAGGCCTCCAGGGGACGCTGACCGCCGCATGGCGTCGAAGCACACGGTTACCCTGGACAACCTGGCGGTGCTCGGGGCGGAGCGCCTGGCCGCGATCCTCGTCGAGCTCGCGGACGGTGACGCCGGGGTCAAGCGGCGCCTGCGCCTGGAACTCGCTGCACAGCAGGGCGGCGACAGCATCGCGGCCGAGATCGGCAAGCGCATCACCGCCC
>CALMVT010000536.1 GCA_937873175.1 uncultured Acetobacteraceae bacterium
CGTCTGTGCCCTGTGGTCCCTGGATGCTCCTGAGGTCATGGAGGCTGTAACCGGCCGGCCCACACCCGGTTTCCGTCCAGGCCGTGTCCGGTTTGGAAAACCTGGTTCTGCTTCCCTGACCAGGAGTTCCGATTGGAAAAGGACGGAACCATGGATTCCAAACTGGATGCGGTTCAATGCTTTCCATGGCGCGTCGCTCCTTCGGGAGGTTCAGGCACGCTGCCACTCGCCTTGGTAGGCGGCCTGTCCCATCCAGCCGTCGCCCATTCTCCGGCCTAGCTCCGGTGCCCCCGTGCAACCGCCGGCGCATTACCCAATTGAAGTGCCCGCGCAGCCGATTGGCGGCAGAAGCGCGCATTAGATCGTGGGATACCCTCACGGCTGAATTGGGAAGGAGGTCTCGATGAAGCCGAACTGGCTCATGCTTGTGCTTGGCGTGCTGGCCGTGCCGATGGCGGGGCGGGCTGATCCGGCCCGGCAGCTCCTCGATGTTCCGGCTAAGGCTTTGCCGGTGCCGACCGCCGACATCAGTCCCGGGATGCAGGCAATCATCGCGCGGCCCCTCAACCCGGATTGGAACAAGCTCTGGAAAACCGGAGAGGAAGCGCGCGCCTACGCCGATACACAAGCTGCCCAGACCGTGAAGGGCATTCCGGCGATGCTTGAGCGGCTGCATGTGAAGTCCGAAGCGTCGACGCTGGACGGGGTCCGGGTTCACGTCATCACGCCCGAGACGATGCCGGACACGAACCGCGACAAGGTGCTGATCCACGTCCATGGCGGATGCTACGTGTTGTTTCCCGGCGAGTCCGGCACGACGGAAGCCGTCATGATGGCCGGGCTCGGCCGCTACAAAGTGATAGCGGTCGATTACAGGATGCCGCCCGAGGCCTATTTCCCGGCGGCGCTCGACGACGCGATCACCGCCTACAAGGCGGTCCTGAAGAACACGTCCCCGAGCAACGTGGCATTCTTTGGGACGTCGGCCGGCGGGGCGCTGACGCTGGAGATGGTGCTGCGGGCCAAACAGCTTGGCCTGCCGATGCCAGGTGCGATCGCGCCAGGGACGCCGATGTCGGACGTGACGAAGACGGGCGACACGTTCCACACGAACGAGCAGGTCGACAACGTGCTGGTTTCGCGCGACGGGTTTTGCGACGCGGCGACGATTGTTTACGCGAAAGGCCATGATCTCAGCGATGCGCTGCTGTCGCCGGTCAATGGCGACATGCATGGGTTTCCGCCGACAATCCTCACGACCGGAACGCGCGACCTGCTGCTCAGCAACACCGTGCGCGTTCATCGCAAGCTCCGGCGCGCGGGGGTTGCGGCGGAGCTGGTGGTGTTTGAAGGCCAGTCGCACGCGCAGTATCAGTTCGACAACACGCTGCCTGAGACGGAAGAAGCGTTCGGCGAGATCGCCGCGTTTTTCGGGGAGCATCTCGGGCACTGAGCTGATGGCGTTGATGGCACATGCAGCAGGCGTGTGCCTTCAACGCTGGACCAGGGCAGGAACCGTCTCGGCGTTGGCAAGCGCCGGTTGCCTGAACACGTCCGGCAACGACAATGAGGCGGCCGGATGCGATATCGCAGAAGCCGCACAGGAGGTCTCGCAACCTGATACGAGGCGGGTTGCGGCCAAAACATTTGCTCTTGGCAGCGTGGTGCGCAAATCAGGCGTGTGGGCGCGTCTATCCCAGCCTCGTTCGGGGTCAGGCGGTGCGGACGTACTTCGGGCGTCCCAGCTCCAACATACGGTTGAGCGCGTGGACAGCCACCGCCACTTCGGTCGCGCGGCGCTCGTCCGTATGCGCGCGCAGCCCGTCCCCGATCACCTGCTTCCAGCGAGCAATAGCCACCTCGACCAGAGCTCGTTTTGTGTAGCCGGACGCTTTCTGCCACGCCATGCGGCCGTGCTCGGCAATATGCTGCAGGTGGCGGTCGCGCTGCGTGGGCGAGGTCGCGACCGCCTTGCTCGGCACTGCGGTTGTGCGCGGCGGCACGATGATCGCCGCCTCGGGATGGCGCGCGGCAACAGCTGCGGACACGTTGTCCTGGTCATATCCGCCGTCGGCGGTGAACGACGCCACCGCTGCCGTCACCTGGTCGAGCAAGGGGCCGACCGCGGCACCGTCGTCGACCTCCTTGGCAGTGAGCGAGGCTGCGGCGATCCGGCCGGTTTCGGCATCGAGGCCGAGGTGCAGCTTCCTCCATGACCGGCGCGTGCGGGTGCTGTGCTTCTCGACCCGCCACTCGCCGGGCCCGCACAGCTTCAACCCCGTGCTGTCCACCAGCAAGTGCAGGGGCCCGGCCTCGCCGCCGGCACCGGCGCTGGGCCGTGTCAGCTTTGGCACGTCCAGCGTCGCGGCGCGTCGGCTGAGATGGGACTTCCTACCCGCCGTCA
>CALMVT010000537.1:0-17304 GCA_937873175.1 uncultured Acetobacteraceae bacterium
CGGTTCGGCCATCGGCAGCACCGTAGCGCGCGGTGCCAGGACCAGCCGGCACGCAAGCGCCGCGTCCGCGTCCCCCACCCGGTCCCGCCCGTCCAGCGCCGCCGCAGCCCGGGCCGCTCGCAGCGCCAGCAACGGCGCCCGCACCGACGCGATGCCGAGGGCCGCCGCGGTTTCGCACAACCCCTCGATCACCCCGGCGTCCGCGCGCACCCGCGGCAGCCGCCGCCGCGCCGCCGCGACCTGCGCCGCGCTGGGCAGCAGACCATCGGCGATCCGCGCGCCGATGCCTGAAAGGTCCAGAAGGAAAGCCAGCCGGTCGCGCAACGCCCCGGGCGCGCGCTCGTCCTCCGCCATGCCCTCATCCATAGCGACTACTCCGATGCGTGCCGCCCCGTCCATGGCGGCCGCGATGCGCGCCGCGGTCGCGGCGGACAGGCGCTCCGCCATCGCCAGCAACACGGCGCCGCCCTCGGTCTCCGCCAGCAGCCCACGCGCCGCCACGGGTCGGCCCGCTTGCAGCGTCGCCGCAAGGTCCAGCCCGCCCAGCAGCCGGGCGTCGGGGATGTTGAGCGGCACCGTCCGCAGGGGATCGTGGGGCATCAAGCGGTGCAAGGAAGCCAGCCAGCGCACGCGCACCGGCCCGGCCAGCGCACGCAACGCCACGCCGGTGCCCGCGGGATCGGTGGCGAACAGCGCCGCCGCCCAGCCCGCATCGCGCCAGGCCGCGTTTGCCCAGCCCTCCAGGGCGCCGTCCGTCATGCGCCGAACTGTTCCTGCACGGCACGCGCCACCCGGACCGTTGACCCGGCCTCGTCCAGCGGGTCGCGGCGCAGCCGGTGCCGCAGCGCGGACGGCGAAACCCGGCGCAGATGCGCCCGCCCGACCTCGGCCTCCCTGTCAAGCGCCGCCACCGCCCGCGCGGCGCGCAGCAGCGTCAGCTCCGCGCGCAGCCCGTCGGTGCCGAGCCGCATGCACAGCCGGGCCGCATCCTCCAGCACCGCATCGGGCACCTCAACGGCGGGTAGCAGGTGCCGCGCCGCCTCGATCCGCTCGCGGATGCGGGCGTCCTCCGCCTGCCATTCCGCGGCGAAGCCGGCGCGGTCGCGGTCGAACGCATCGCGGCGGCGCACGATGGCGATCCGCGCCGCGATGTCGTCCGGCGTCTGCACCTCGACCGACAGGCCGAAGCGGTCGAGCAACTGCGGGCGCAGCTCCCCTTCCTCCGGGTTGCCGCTGCCGACCAGCACGAAGCGCGCCGGGTGGCGGATGCTCAGGCCCTCGCGCTCCACCACGTTCTCGCCAGAGGCCGCCACGTCGATCAGGAGGTCCACCAGGTGGTCCTCCAGCAGGTTCACCTCGTCAATATACAGGAAGCCGCGGTTGGCGCGGGCGAGCAGGCCAGGCTCGAACGCCTTTTCACCGCGGGACAGCGCGCGTTCCAGGTCGAGCGCGCCCACCACCCGGTCCTCCGTCGCGCCCAATGGCATATCGACCACGGGCACCGCGGCCACGTGCTGCGGCGCGTCGTCCGGCGCGCGGTCCTCGCATTGCGCGCACAGCCGCGCCTCGCTCCCCGGCGCGCAGTTGTAGGGGCACCCCGTCACCACCGGCATGCCCGGCAGCAGGCTGGCCAGCGCGCGCACGGCGGTGGATTTGCCGGTGCCGCGGTCGCCGAACACCAGCACGCCGCCCACCGTCGGGTCGATGGCGGCGATCAGCAGCGCCTGCTTCATCTCGTCCTGGCCGACGATGGCGGAAAACGGGAACACCTCCCGCATCAGGCGGCGGTCCGGCACGGTTCGGGGCAAGTCTGCATGGGCGCGACGGTAGCAGGTCAGGTTGCCGCGCTCAAACTTGTGCGACACGTCGAATAGTCTGCAACCCCCCGCGATGCGCAGGCTTCACGTCGCAATACGCATTGTGCGCAAGGGAGCTAAACGTGGAATCATTCTCACTGCCTGTCGTCCTGTCCTTTGTCACCCTGATCATCGTGGTCGGCGTCGCCATCTGGCAGCTCAAGCGGGTCCGCACCAGCCAGGCGAAGCGCAACGAGCATCCGGGCGGCGTCGCCGGTCCCGAGTGACCTAGCCAAACCGGCGGTGTCCGGGCGATAAAGCCTGGGCGCCCCGGGTTGTGTCCCGCGGCCTGACGCCGTGAGGACCGATGTTTCCCACCACCCGCCTACGCCGCCTGCGCCGCACGGACGCGCTCCGCTCCCTGGTGCGCGAAACCACTGTCGCGGCCGACGACCTGATCCTGCCGCTGTTCATCGAGGAAGGGATCGACACCCCGGTCCCGATTGCCGAGATGCCCGGCGTGTCGCGCATCCCCGAAGCAAGGCTTGCGCGCGAGATCGAGGCCATTGCCCGCGACGGCGTGCGTGCCGTGATGCTGTTCGGCATCAGCCACAACAAGGACGCCACCGGCCGCGACACGCTCGATCCCCACGGCCTGCTGGCGCGCATGACGCGCACCGCGAAGGACGCCGCGCCGGACCTGGTGGTGATGACCGACAACTGTTTCTGCGAGTACACGGACCACGGCCATTGCGGCGTGATCGGCGATGCTGGAGGCGAGGCGCAGGTGCTGAACGACGCGACGCTGGAGAACCTCGCGCGCCAGGTCGTGGTGGCGGCCGACGCCGGCGCGGACGTGATCGCGCCGTCCGCGATGATGGACGGGCAGATCGGCACCATCCGCCGGGCGCTGGACGGCGCCGGGCACGAGGGCGTGCCGGTGATGGCGTACTCGACCAAGTTCGCCTCCGCCTTCTACGGCCCGTTCCGCTCCGCGTCCGGCTGCGACCTGCGCGGCGACCGCAAGACCTACCAGATGGACCCGATGAACGCCCGGGAAGCGTTGCGCGAAAGCCTGGAGGACGAGGCAGAGGGCGCGGACATGCTGATGGTCAAGCCCGGCTTGGCCTATCTGGACGTGCTGGCCGGCATCCGGGCGCGGACCCTGCTGCCGTTGGCGGCGTACCAGGTCAGCGGCGAGTACGCGATGATCAAGTTCGCAGCAGCGGCCGGGGCGCTGGACGAAGGGCGGGTGGTGCGCGAAACGCTTGGCGCCTTCAAGCGTGCCGGGGCGGACCTGATCCTCAGCTACTTCGCGCGCGACGTGGTGCGGGAAGGTTTCTGACGGCCGCCGACATCTAATTCGCCTTGTGATTGTATGCCGCCGCGTGCTTTAATCGTTGCGCGCGTGCAACAGGCAAGGCGGAACCGGAGTGGATCGGACAAGCGCCCCTCAGTTCAGCAGCACCCAGTTCAGCAGCACGGGGCCGGAAGGGCACCGGGCACGGATGCGGACGCGGCTGCTGGCGGGCACGGCGGCGCTGGCGGATTACGAGATCCTGGAAATGCTGCTGTTCCTCGGCATCCCCCGCCGCGACACCAAGCCAGAAGCGAAGCGGCTGATCAACCGGTTCGGCAGCCTTGCCGCGGTGATCACCGCCGGGCGTGCCCTGCTGCGCGACGCCGGCCTGCCGCAACGGGCCATTGAGGCGCTTGAGCTGGTGACAGAGGCCGCCGTGCAGCTTTCGCGCGCCGAGCGGGTCGAGCGGGTGATGCTGGGCAACTGGACCGCGCTGGAGCAATACTTGGACGTGCCGGCCCGCTCGATGCAGCCGCCGGGCTTGACGGCGCTGCTGCTCAACAACCGCAACCAGTTGCTCGGGGAGCATCGCTGGCCGCCGGACGCCGACGTGGCCACGCTCGGGCGGGAAATGCTGCGCCACGCCCTGGAACGGCACGCCACGGCGGTGATCCTGGTGCGCAATTGGGGCGACGCGGCGCCGAAGCTGACGGGGGAGGACCGGAACCTGTACGCTCGCCTGGAACGCACGGCCGCGGCGCTGTCCGTGACCCTGCACGACCTGCTGGTGATCGGCCGGGGCGACTGGGTCAGCCTTCGGCAGCGGAAGGGGCGGTAGATGGGCTGGCATTCCTGGTTCGGACGCAAGGAGGGCGGGCCGCCCGGCCCGGCGGCGCTGGCGTTCGACGCCATGATCGACCTGAACCCCGGCGACCTGCCGCCCGGGCTGAGCCATGAGGCCGCGGTTGCCGCCGTCGTGGGCGCAGTCGGTGCCCTGCCCGGCGCGGGGTGGATCAGCGTCGAGGTGCATCCGCGCACCGCGGCGGTCGCGGCGCGGGTGTTCCCGGCCGGCACCAGCACGCCGCAGGCCGGCGAGGCGTGGGACGCGCTGCTGGCGGAGGTGCGGCACGCGGCGGAGCAGGCCCTGTTGGCGCACCAGGTCGCGCCGCCCGCCGATGCCGATGCGACGCCCGGGGGTCGAGCGCCGGACACGTTTGAAGAAATGTTTGCGCAACGGCGTGTGCTCGACGACGCGCCGGGTTTCAGCGACAGGCAGGATGATGGGTGGTCCAGCCCGTTGCGCCCGGCGCGCGGCTTCGGCGAGTCCCAGGTGGCCCCGATCCAGATCGACGCGTTGGCCGAGTTGATGGCGCTCGCGCAGTCCGTAAAGCCGCCACCGCCCGCCCCGAAGCCCGTGCCCGCCAGCCCGCCGGTGCCCGCTGTCCCGTCGGCCGCGCCGGCCGCCGCCTCGGCGGATGCGGAGCTGATGGCCCGGCTGCTGGGCTTCGTGCTGCCGACGGACGGGCGCAGCACGGCGGACGCCGCCCTCCGACGCTTCGGCAGCTTCGCCGCCGTGCTGGCCGCGCCGGAGCTGGAACTGCGCCAGGTGGCCGGCCTCGGCACCCACAGCCGCGCCGCCATCAAGCTGGTGCACGCCGCCGCGGTGCGGCTGGCGCGGGCCGGCGTGACGGGACAGCCCGTGCTGGAAGACGGGGACAAGCTCCGCGCCTATCTCACGACCGCCCTGGCCCGCGAGCGGGTCGAGCAGTTCCGCATCCTGTTCCTGGACGACCGCGGCATGCTGAAAGCCGACGAGGTGCAAGCGGCCGGCACCGTCAACCACACGCCGGTGTATCCCCGCGAAGTGGTGCGGCGCGCGCTGGAGCTTGCGGCGTCGTCCCTGGTCCTGGTGCACAACCACCCCAGCGGCGACCCCACCCCGTCCCGCGACGACCTGGAGATGACCCGGCAAATCCAGGAAGCCGCCACCGCCCTTGGGGTCACAGTGCGCGATCACCTGATCATCGGCAACGCGCGCTGGCTCAGTTTCCGGGAAGCGGGGCTGCTCGAGTAAGGCACCCGGCTGATGGTTGCGCGACTGCGGTTTTCATCGCCACCGGCATCGCTGAGGTAACGCTCAGGCCAAGCCGTAAGGGAGCGTCGCCAAGGATGCAGATGACCCGCGAGGAGGCGCTCGCGTCCTACCGGCCCGTGCGCGCGTCCATCCGCCGCGTGCTGGGCGACGCCGTGGTCGCGTGCAGCCGGGCCGACATCATGCGCGCGGCCAAGCAGCTCGGGTGCTGGGCCGATGGCGGCATCGCCGTGCCCGAGGGTGGCGAGGAGCAGGCATACGAGATGATCAGCGATGTTGCCTTGTTCGAGCCGAACCAGCGCGGGCGCCGGGCCTACGACCGCTTCCTGTCAGGACCGGCGCAGCGGCTCGATGCTCCGGACCTCGCGCTGGCGCAGCCCATGGCCAGGGCATGGTTCTCGATCTTCCGCAGCACCGACCGGCACGAGACAGTGGGCGTCTGGCTGCAGGACCTGCTCGACGGGGATCGCCGCCTTTGGATGATGGACGAGGGGCTTGAAGCATCCGCGCCCGAAAATGCCACCTTCGGCGTTCGGCTGTTCGACGCAGGCCCGTTCCACGCAGGGTTCGGCGTCATCGCGCATCCCGACGAGGAAACAATCGAGATGAGCATGCAGATGAAGGCGAGCAGCGGCCGGACGCTGTTCCGGCACTCACTGGCCGCAACGCTCTACGGCGATGACTTACGGGAACGCCTGCCCATGAGCGCAGAGCAGGAAGAATTCCCGCAAGCTGTGCTCGAACGCCTTCTCACGGCTGAGGACGGCACGGCGGCCCGGCGCGGCGGACCGGCCGTCAGCCGCAAGGGCCCGCCCCGGCGGTGATTGGGAGTTCAGCGCCGGGGCGCGGCCGGGGGCGGCTTGGTGTCGGCTTTGGCGGGCGCCGGCTTCTTGGGCTGCGCGCCGAAGAAGCGTGGGATGTCCTGCTCGAACGTGCGCGGGATGTCCTTCTGGAAGGTGCGCCGCACGTCGTCGAAAAAGTCGGCGCGCGCCGGGGCGGCGGCGGCCAGTCCGGCCAGGGTCAGCAGGGCAGCCCGCAGCACCGCCCTCCCCGCCTTAAGACGCCCGCATCGCCGCGCGCACGCGGGTCATTTCCAGCACCGCCGTGCTGATCGGCATCGGCACGCCGACCCAGCCGGCCATCTCCACCACCGCGCCCAGGATCGCCTCGATCTCCAGCGGGCGGCCAAGTTCCAGGTCCTGCAGCATGCTGGTCTTGTGCCGGCCTACCTCGGCGGCGCCCTGAATACGCTTGTCCACGTCGATGGCGAAGCGCGCGCCGAGCGCCTCCCCCACCGCCTGGCCTTCCAGCATCACCGCACGGGCCACGCCGCGGACGCCCGGCTCGCCGGTGATAACATCGAGCGTCGCGGTCGTCAGCGCGCTGATCGGGTTGAACGCCATGTTGCCCCACAGCTTTACCCACAGCTCATCGCGCAGCCGCGGCCGCACCGGCGCCTTCAGCCCGGCGTCGATCATCAGGCGGGACAGGGTTTCCGCGCGCCCGCTCCGGCTGCCGTCGGGTTCGCCCAGGCTGAAGCGGTCGCCGTAGGTATGGGAAATGACGCCGGGCGCGGCGATCTCGGCGGCGGGGTAGATGATGCAGCCCAGCGTCTGCGGCGGCGGCAGCGCGTCCCACAGCGCGCCGTGGGGGTCCACCGATTGGACGCGCCGGCCGCCGAACGGCGCCGGGAGGCCCTGGCAGTACCACCACGGGACGCCGTTCACCGCGGCGACGATCGTGGTTCCGGAGCCGATCAGCGGGCGCAACTGCGGCAGCGCCGGCTCTAAGGAATGCGCCTTGAGGGTGAGGAACAGGTAGTCCTGCGGCCCGATGGCGGCCGGGTCGGACACGGCGCGGGGCCGGGTCGTGGTGCGGATCCCGCCGCTGTCCAGCACCAGGCCGTCCGCCTGCATCGCCGCCAAATGCGGCCCGCGCGCCACGACGGACACCGGCGTGCCCGCCATCTCCAGCCGCGCCGCGAGGAAACCGCCGATGGCGCCGGCGCCGAATACGCAGATGCTCGGCACGGCTTAGGCGCCCAGGCCCAGCTTCGCCGCCAGGCCGATCCGCTGCACCTTGCCGGTGGCGCCTTTCGGGATGTCGTTGCGCAGCAGGACGTGGCGCGGCACCTTGTAGGCGGCGAGGCGGGCGGCGCAGAAATCGCGGATGTCCTGCTCGGTCGCGGTTTGGCCGGGGTGCAGCACCACAACGGCCCCGACCTCCTCGCCGAGCTTGGCGTGCGGCACGCCGAAGGTGACGACCTGAGCGACGCTTGGGTGGTCCAGCAGCACGACATCGACCTCCAATGGGCTGATCTTCTCGCCGCCGCGGTTGATCTGCTCCTTGAGCCGCCCGGTGAGGAACAGGTAACCCTCCTCGTCGATCCGCCCCTGGTCGCCGGTGCGGAACCAGCCATCGGTGAAGGCGCGGGCGTTGGCGTCGGGGTTGCCGGCGTAGCCCGGCGTCACGTTGGGGCCACGGATCACCACCTCGCCCACGCTGCCCTGCGGCAGGATCGCGCCGTCGTCGGCCATAACCGCGACCTCCGGCCCGGCAGCGAGGCCCACGGCGCCGGGCTTGCGGGCGCGCGGCGGCAGCGGGTTGGACGCCATCTGGTGCGCGGCCTCCGTCATGCCGTACGCCTCGACGACGGGGCTGCCGAACACGTCCTCCAGCTCCTGCATGACCTGCGGCGGCAAGGACGCGCTGGAGGAGCGGATCAGGCGCAGTCCGGCGGCGCGGGCGCGCTCGGGGTGGGCGCGCATCCGCATCAGGATCGCCTGGTGCATGGTGGGCACGGCGGTGTACCAGGTCGGGCGCACCTCAGCGAGCCATTCGCCGAACTTGAAGGCGTTGAACCCCGGCGTGCAGCACACCCCGGCGCCGGCGCGCAGCGACGACAGCACGGCGGCGACCAGCCCGTGGATGTGGAACAGCGGCATGACATTGAGGCACACGTCGTCCGGACCCAGCGCCAAGGACTCCCCGATGTGCCGGGCGGACGCCGCCAGGTTGCCGTTGGTCAGCGGCACGATCTTCGGCCGCGCCGTGGTGCCGGAGGTGTGCAGCACCAGCGCCATGTCGTCCGGCTCCGCCGCGCCCCCGGTCGCGGACGTCCCCGCCGGGAGCGCCGAAGCGTCTAGGCGATACAGCCCGGCGGCGGCGTCGCTGGCCGGGTGCAGCTCGATGACCGGGATGCCCAACCGCTCCGCCACGGCGCGGGCCGGCGTGCCGTCGCCCGCTTGCAGGACGATGGCCCGCGGCTGCAGGTCGGACAGGTAGAACTCGAACTCGTCCGCCGTGTAGGCCGGGTTGAGGGGTGCTGCGGTGCAGGTCGCGGCGACGCCCACGAAGCAGGTCGCCATCTCCGGCCCGTTGGGCAGCACGATGCCCACCCGGTCCCCACGCCCGATGCCGACGCCGTTCAGCGCAAGCCGCGCCTGCTCGGCCAGCGCCCGCAGCCCGGCGCCGTCCAGCCAAGGGCGGCCCGGCGCGCCGATCGCGCGCGCCGAGGTGTTGGCGGACAGGATGGCCCAGATTGAGTCGGTCATGGTCGGAAGCCTCGTTATTGCGCCGGGCGCGGGAACCAAGCCGGCACGGTGGCCGGCAGGTCCTGCCGCGCCTGCGCGATCTCGTCCGCGCGGTTCTGCCGCGACACGCTGCGGAACGTCGCGTAGGGGTCAAGCGCGGTGCGCTTCACGGAGTCGATCGGCTCGATGAAACGCTCGCGCGTGTCCACCGCGTTGGCGCCGTAGCGGCCGAGGTTGACCGCGGTGTCGCCGCCGAACGTGGCCCAGGTCAGCGGGTCCAGCACCGTGTTGCCGCCAAAACCCACGGCGTCACGCGGGTTGGACGGCCCGATGATCGGGAGGAACAGGTATGGCCCTGACTCCACGCCCCACAGCGCAAACGTCGTGCCGAGGTCGCTGGAATGGTCCGGATAGCCCCAATCCGTCGCCACGTCGAACAAGCCGAGGCCGCCCGCGGTGGTGTTGATCAGGAAGCGCATCAGGCTGTTGCCCGCCCGGTGCGGCTTGGCCGACAGCACGTCGTTGGCGAAGTTCGCGGGCTGGCCCAGGTTGACCAGCACGTTGCGGATCGGACGCCGGACGGCGCCGGGCACGTAATCGCGATAGGCCACCGCGACGGGCCGCAGCGCGTAGGTGTCGATGGTGTCGCTGATCTTGTAGAAGACTCTGTTCGTCGGCTCCAACGGGTCGTCCAGCTCCTTGTACTCGGCCACCGCCTCCGGATCGTCGGCAGGCGGGCGGGCCGCGCAGGCGGCAACGGACAGCAAAGCGAGGCCGAGGAGCAGACGGGCAAAGAACAGCACGCGGGGCGATCCTTTCTAGGGCACTGCCTTTGGGGGGCATTACCGCGATCATTCCATGAAACCGCGCGAAATCCCACCCCGGATGCGGCGCGTCACCCCTTCTTCAGATCATCCGGCTTGTGCACGGCCGTCTTGCCGGACTTGGCGGACTTCACCACGAACTGCGGCTCCTCCTTCGTGGCTTTCGCCGTGTGGCCCTTGACCTTGGTGGTGCCTGTCACCTTCTTTTCCACTGTTCCGTGCGTTTCCCCGCCGGAGGTGCCCCAGCTTACCTTGTCGCCGGGTTTCAGGGTCTTGGGCATGGAGGGTTCCCGATGGTTGCTATCCGTCAACGACGGAAGAACTGGCCGGGTTCCCAGCGCGCATGCGCGCTTTTTCCCCGTACCAACCCAAGGAGCACCCGCATGAACGTCGCCCTCCGCCCGCAGCCCAGCACTTTTGACGCGCGCCTGGACCGGCTGGGCGAAGTGGCGGTGCGCGTCGGCCTGGGCTTGGCGCCGGGCCAGGAACTGCTGATCACGGCGCCGCTCGACGCCGTGCCGCTGGTCCGCCGGATCACCGAGCACGCTTATCGCGCCGGGGCGTCCTTGGTCACGACCTTGCTGAACGACGACGTGGCCACCCTGGCCCGGTTCGAGCACGCGCCGGATGGGGCCTTCGACACGGCGCCGGGCTGGCTGTTTGACGGCATGGCGGCGGCGTTCCGCGGCGGCGCGGCGCGGCTGGCCATCGCGGGGGAGAACCCGTCCTTGCTGGCCGGGCAGGACCCCGCCCGGGTGGCCCGCGCCAACCGCGCCCGCTCCGCCGCCTACCGCCCGGCGCTTGAGCTGATCACCGGGTTCGGCATCAACTGGACCATCGCCAGCTTCGCCTCGCCCGCCTGGGCGCGCACGGTGTTCCCGGACCTGCCGGAGGACGCGGCGGTGGCCCGGCTGTGGGACGCGATCTTCGCCGCGTCCCGCATCGACGCGCCCGACCCCGTCGCCGCCTGGGCCGAGCACAACGCGGCGCTGCGCGCCCGCACCGCCACCCTCAACGCCCACCGCTTCGCCGCCCTGCACTTCCACGGACCCGGCACCGACCTGCGCGTCGGCCTGTCCGACGGGCATCTTTGGCTCGGTGGCGCGGAGACCGCGAAGAACGGCATCACCTGCAACCCCAACATCCCGACGGAGGAGGTGTTCACCACGCCGCACAGCCGCCGGGTGGACGGCACGGTGCGCAGCACGAAGCCGCTGTCCTACCAGGGCACGCTGATCCAGGACATCACCGTGCGCTTCGAGGGCGGCGCCATCGTGGACGCGCAGGCGCGCGCCGGGCAGGAAGTGCTGCGCAAGGTGCTGGACACCGACGAGGGCGCGCGGCGGCTGGGCGAAGTGGCGCTGGTGCCGCATTCCTCGCCGATCTCCGCCAGCGGCCTGCTGTTTTTCAACACCCTGTTCGATGAGAGCGCCGCGAGCCACATCGCGCTCGGCCAGGCCTACCGCACCTGCCTGGAAGGCGGCACAACCGCATCCGAGGCCGAGCTGGCGGAGCGCGGCGCCAACAGCAGCCTGATCCACATCGACTGGATGATCGGCTCGTGCGATGTGGACGTGGACGGCATTGACGCGGCGGGCCAGGCCGTGCCGGTAATGCGCCGCGGGGAGTGGGCCGCCTGACCGTCCCGCGACCTGCCCGGCGCACGCCGGTCTGGCGTGCGCCGCGATATCCGGCACCTGCGCCAATTTTCAGCTAAACTGCTTTCTCACGCCGCGCTTCGGTGCGGCTCATTGGTAAGAATATGTCCTTTCCGACCGTCAATCCGGCTCTCAACCACGCGCTTGCCGAGCGCGACTATCTCGAACCCACCGCCGTGCAATCGGCCGTGCTGGTGGACGACGCGCAGGGGCGCGACCTCCTGGTCTCCGCGCAGACCGGCTCCGGCAAGACCGTGGCCTATGGCCTCGCCTTTGCGCCCACGCTGCTGGGGGAGGCCGAGCGGTTCGACCGGCCCGCGGCGCCGCTCGCCCTCGTCATCGCCCCCACGCGGGAGCTGGCGATGCAGGTGAAAGGCGAGCTGGCCTGGCTGTATGCGCAGACCGGCGCCCGCATCGCGTCCTGCGTCGGCGGCATGGACAGTCGGGCGGAGCAGCGGGCGCTGGCGGCCGGGTGCCACATCGTGGTTGGCACGCCGGGGCGGCTGCGTGACCACCTGGAGCGCGGGCGGCTCGACCTCGGCAGCCTGCGCGTGGCCGTGCTGGACGAGGCGGATGAGATGCTGGACCTCGGCTTCCGCGAGGATCTGGAATTCATTCTGGACGCGACGCCGGGCGAGCGCCGCACCCTGCTGTTCTCTGCGACCATTCCCAAGGAGATCGCCTCCCTCGCCCGGCGCTACCAGCAAAACGCGCTGCGCATCGACGTGGGCGGGCGGAACGAGCCGCACGGCGACATCGAATACCGCGCCGTTACCATGGCGCCGCATGATGCGGAGCGCGCGGCGGTCAACGTGCTCCGCTACTTCGAGGCGCGGGCCAGCCTGGTGTTCTGCGCGACACGGGAGGGCGTGCGCCGGCTGCACGGCCGCCTGATCGAGCGCGGCTTCGACGCCGTTGCGCTGTCGGGCGAACTCAGCCAGCATGACCGCACCAACGCGCTGCAATCCCTGCGCGACGGGCGGTCGCGCGTGTGCGTCGCGACGGACGTGGCGGCGCGCGGGCTGGATCTGCCGGACCTCGACCTGGTGATCCACGCGGACCTGCCGACCAACAAGGAAACCATGCTGCACCGCAGCGGCCGGACTGGGCGGGCGGGGCGCAAGGGCACGTCGGTGCTGCTGGTGCCGTTCCCGAAGCGCCGCCGGGCCGAGCAGTTGATCGCCGCCGCCGGGGTGGACGCGGGCTGGAGCGACCCGCCGTCGGCCGAACTGATCCGCGCCCGCGACCAGGAACGCCTGCTGGCCGATCCGATCCTGGCGGAGGAGCCGGTGGAGGAAGATTTGGCGCTGGCCCGGCTGTTGCTGGAAGGGCGTCCGGCCGAGTGGATCGCTTCGGCATTGGTCCGCAGCTATCGCGCCCGCCTGCCGGCGCCGGAAGACCAATTCGACCCGGCCCCTGCTGCTGCCCCTCGGCAGCTCGGTGAGCGCTTCGTGCGCGAACCGCGGGCGCCGCAGCGTTCGGCCGCGGGCGGGGCATGGTTCCGATTGAGCATCGGGCGGCGCAACAACGCCGATCCCAAGTGGCTGATCCCGATCATCTGCCGCATGGGCGGCGTGACCAAGGCCGACATCGGCGCGATCCGCATCTTCGACACCGACACGCGCTTCGAGATCGCAGCCGGAAGCGCCGACCGTTTTGCCGCCGCGGTGCGCGGGTCCGGCGAGGGCGAGGCCCGGATCGAGCCGGCGACCGCTGGCGCAGAGGCACGCACGTCGGGAGCGCGTCCGGGCCGGTCGTATGCCAGCCGGAAAGCGCCGCGGGCGCAGCGGGGTTAGGCCGCCCCGCCGCCATCAGGGCGGGGACGGCCTAATGCTTCAGCGGAACAGTTGGATGGGCTACTGAACAGCCCTTTGCTGATGGCGCCGGGGCGCCCGGACCCGCTTGGCCACTGGCCTTCTCGGGGCCGTCTCGGTTGTCCCGATGTTGGCCCCTGGCTGCAAGGTCGGCCGCTCCGTGCCGGCTGCCCGGGGCAGGCTGTTCGTCGGCTGCGGCGTGGACTGGCTTGAGCCTCCCGCGGGCGGGTTTTGCGTCGTGGTGAATGGCGTTTGAGCCATGGCAGAGGCGCTGCCTAGAAGCGCAAATGCAATCAACAGTTTCTTCATGGAAATTTACCTTGTCCCTTCGTCATAGTTTTACATCGTTTGCTAAGCACGTGTAAGCAGCGAAAGTTGCGTGCAAGCCGGCTTCCCAGGGTCGTTTCGAGTTTGGACAGCGTATTGTGGCGCTGCAGTGACACAGGTGCAGGACATACTGGCGCGGCAGGGACGTGTCATCCGGGCGGCACCATGGATCGACCTGTGTGAGCTGCTGGTGGGTTTCACCCACCCTACGCGACCCATGCCGTAGGATGGGTGCCAATCGACGGATGACGGTCACTCAACGGAGCCGTCCGTATCGGCCCTCCGTCCGGTCAGGGCCGGGTCAGCATCGGCGTCGGGTAGTCATGGCGGGCCAGGAAATCCACGCTGGTCAGCCCCCCCAGGATCACCAGCCAGAACAGCCCGGCCAGCGCGAAGATGCGGCTGAGTGCCGAAGCGCGGCCCAGGTCCATGAACAGGAACGCAACCAAGCCGATCATCACCGGCGCCAGCAGGCCGGCCACCCACCCCGCATGGGCCAGCGCCGCCGCGACCTGCAATGCCAGCAGGACCAGCAGCAGCACCCAAGCCAGCGCCAGCCGGGTCACGCCCGGCCCGCCACATAGATAAGCGTGTACATGGCGATCCAGGCCAAATCCACGAAACTCCAATACAGCCCGACCACCTCCACCGGGGTGTTGTAGGAGCGGGAAAACTCACGGCGCCGGGCACGCCAGGCGATCCAGGACACCAGCGCCACGCCGATCACCATGTGGACGCCGTGCAAGGCGGTGGCGACCCAGTAGAAGCTGTAGAACAGTTCCGCCCCGCCCTGATCCGGCCCATGCAGGCCGAAGCCGGCGCCGGGGAACAAGCCCTCGTCGAGATCGAGCTTCCATTCCAAGCCCTTCAGACCCAGGAACAGCACCCCCAGCGCCGCCGTCAGAAGGCAGGCCGGCACGACCCGCTCCACCCGGCCCTGCCGTACGGCGAGCACGCCCAGGGCGTAGGCGAAGCTCGCCGTCAGCAGCAGGGCCGTATTGATGCTGCCGATCAGCAGATTGGCATGGGCCGCTGCGATGGCGAAGCCGGTCGGATGCGCCCGGTGCAGCAGCAGCCACACCAGCACCAGGCCACCGAAAAACAGCATCTCGCTCGCCAAGAACAGCCACATCCCGGCAATCGCGGTGTCGGCCTGGTGCTCCGCCGAGGAGTACTGGAACTCGGCCTGGGCCGCGGGCGCCGCGAGGTCAGCCATGCTGCGCCGCCGGGTGCGGGTAATTGTATGGGGCGCCGGTCACGGTCGGGATACTGACAAAATTCTCCTTGGGCGGCGGCGAACGGGTTTTCCATTCCAGCCCGGTGGCGTTCCAAGGGTTGTCCGGCGCGCGCTCCCCGCGGAACAGCGACCAGGTAAGGTAGCCCAGCGGCATCAGATAGCCCGCCGCCAGGATCACGGAGCCTGCGGAGGACAAGACGTTCAGCACCTGGAACTCCGGCGCGTAGGAGGCGTAGCGCCGGGTCATGCCGAGGTAGCCCAGCAGGAACTGCGGAAAGAACGTCAGGTTGAAGCCGAAGAAGATGACTGCCGCCCCCATCCGGCCCCACATCTCCGGATACATCCGCCCGGTGATCTTCGGCCACCAATAGTGCAGCCCGGCGAAGAACGCCGTCACCATGCCCCCCACCATGATGTAGTGGAAATGCGCCACCACGAAGTAGGTCTGCGTTAAGTGCACGTCCGCCGCCAGCGCCGCCACGAACAGCCCGGTCAGGCCGCCGATGGTGAACAGCCCGATGAACCCCAACGCATACAGCATCGGCGCGTCGAACCGTATCCAGCCCTTGTGCAGCGTGCCCAGCCAGTTGAACACCTTGATCGCCGACGGCACGGCGACGAGGTAGCTGAGCAGGGAGAACACGATGGCCGAGTAAAGCGACTGCCCCGCCACGAACATGTGGTGGCCCCACACGAAGAAGCTGATCACCGCAATCGCCACCGAGGACCAGACCACGAACTTGTAGCCGAACAGCGTCTTGCGGCTGAACGCCGGGATGATCTCGCTGATCACGCCGAAGCCGGGCAGGATCATGATGTAAACCGCCGGGTGGCTGTAGAACCAGAACATATGCTGGAACAGCAACGGATCGCCGCCCAGCGTGCTGTCGAACACTCCCACGCCGAACAGCCGCTCAAACGCCAGCAGCATCAGCGTGATGGCCAGCACGGGCGTACCCAGGACGTAGATGATGCTGGTGGAGTATAGCGACCAGATGAACACCGGCAGCCGATACCAGGTGAGCCCCGGCGCGCGCAGCCGGTGGATGGTGACGATGAAGTTGACACCTGTGGCGATGGAGCTGAATCCCGACAGGAAGATACCGACCACCGCCAGCACGACGTAGCCGCTGGTGTAGCGGCTCGCGAGCGGCGTGTAGAAGGTCCAGCCGGTGTCCAGCCCGCCCCAGAACAGCGACCACAGCACCACCAGCCCGCCGGCCATGAATAGGTACCAGCTCAGGAGGTTGAGCTTGGGGAACGCCAGGTCGCGCGCGCCCAGCACCAGCGGCACGAAGAAGTTGCCGAGCGTCACCGGCACCGCGGGCACCAGGAAGAACCACACCATGACGACGCCGTGCATGGTGAACAGGCGGTTGTAGGTTTCATGGCTGACGATGGCACCCGCCGGCGAGATCAGATGCAGCCGCATCAGCGCTGCCGCCGCCCCGCCCAGGAAGAAGAACGCGGTGATCGACGCGAAGTAAAGCAGCGCGATTCGCTTGTGGTCGGTGGTCAGCAGCCAGGAATTGAGCGTGCCGTCCTCCGTCACGTAGCTGCGGGGCAGGGCCTCGATGTCGCTCATGACCCCTCGCTCCCGCTCAGCGACTTGATATAGGCGATCAGCCGGAACAGGTCGGCCTCCGACACCACGCCGGAAAAGCTGGGCATCCGGTTGTCGTAGCTGGCCACGATGTCCTGCGCCGGCATCAGGATGCTGTCCCGGACATACTTGTCGTCCGCCACCACGACCCGGCCGTCGTTCAGCGGCACCGGATGGCCATACACGCCGTCGAGCGGCGGGGCGCGGACGCTGCTGTAGTTTTTCGTGCGGTCCACTGCG
Organism: uncultured Acetobacteraceae bacterium; assembly: GCA_937873175.1. Lineage (GTDB taxonomy): Bacteria > Pseudomonadota > Alphaproteobacteria > Acetobacterales > Acetobacteraceae > CAHJXG01. The sequence continues at coordinate 16,425 of CALMVT010000537.1, forward strand.
GCGGCCTGGCCGCGCCCTTCTGCCTGATGGCAGCCGCTGCAACCGTAACGGGTGAACAACGCGCGCCCCTGCGCCACCACGCCCACCGAAGCGGCGTTGTCGGCCAGCCAGCGTTCATAATCCGGCTGCGTCAGCACGACAACCTCGCCGCCCATTGCCGAATGGTCGGTGCCGCAGAACTGGGTGCAGAACAGGTGATACGCGCCCGGCTCGGTCGCGGTGAACCACAGGCTTTCGTAGCGGCCCGGCAGCACGTCGTGCTTGATGCGGAAGGCGGGGATGGCGAAGTCGTGGATCACGTCCTCACTGGTCATCAGCAGCTCCACCGCCCGGCCCACGGGCACATGCAGCGCGTTGATCTCCCGCTGCCCGCCGGGGTGCTCGGCCTTCCACATCCATTGCTTGCCGACTACGGAGATGCGCAGCGCGTTCGGGGGCGGCTGGAACTGGCGGACATAAAGGTCGGCGCCCCACAGGAACAGGCCGAAGAACAGCAGGAGGGTCGCGGCGGTCCAGGCGATCTCGAACCGCCAGGTCTTCTCCTCGGGCCGGCCGCGGTCCTTCGTGTTGGTGTAGCGGTAATGCGCAACGTAACGCAGCATCAGGCCGAACACGAGCGCCAGCACCAAGACCGTGCCGCCCAGCAGGGCAAAGAGCAGCAGGTCCACCTCCGGCGCGTTGGCGGACGCGGCGGGGAGCGTCAGGGCGTTCACGACGGCTTCCGCGGGCGATGGGCCAGCCAAAGCGTGCCGCCGATCGCGAGCGCCGTCAGCGCGGCGGCAATGCGGAGCAGCTTCTCCACCGCAAGGGTGTAGCGCCCGGTGGCGGCGTCGTAGTGGAAGCACAGCAGCAGCACCGGGTTGGCCGCCGCCTGCCCGCC
>CALMVT010000537.1:17404-22306 GCA_937873175.1 uncultured Acetobacteraceae bacterium
CCGGACCCTCCGCCGGGTCAACCGAGAGGAACGCCAGGGCGTAGTCGCGCCCGGCCTGCAGGCCGCTCTGCGCCAAGGCGATGGTCAAGTCGTCCCGCACGGTGCCGCACAGGTTGGGGCAGCGGAAATAACCCGGCGCAAGCACCAAAGGCAGCCCGTTCGCGGCCCGGCGCAATGTCGTGGCCTGCCCGTTCGCTTCCCGCAGCGGCGCGTCCATCGGCAGCGGCGCGCCCTGGCGCTGCACCCATTCCAGATCGTCGAGCCGCGCCCCGGCCCAGGCAGGCGTCGCGAGCAGCACCAGCAGCGCCAGCAGCATCCTCACCGCCGCACCCAGCCCGGCGTGGTCGGCCAGTCCGGGATGCCGCGCGCCGCCACGTCCCGCATCGCGTCGGCGATGGGCATGTGCACGCGACGGCGCTCCCGGTCGAGCCAGTACGCGCCGTTGAGCTGCTGCAACTGCTCGGCCCGGAAACGCGCCATATCCGCCGCCGCGTCCGGCTGTAGGCGCGGGGCGGGAAAGGTCTCGTTGGTGGCCGGGGTCAGGATCTTGTCAGTGCGCGCGCCGGGGTAAAGCCACAACGCGAAGCCCAGCACGCCAACCAGGGCCAGGAGCATCAGCACGCCGGCCACCAGCAGGGCGCGGAAGCCTACGTCGGTGCCCTCGTGCCGCGCCGGCGGCAGGTTGTCCTGCGCGTGCCCGGTGCCGTCCGTTGCCGCGGGCGCGGCCGGGCGCGGCAGCAGCCGGACCAGGCCGACCGCCAGCGCAGCCGCGCCCAGCCAGACCGCCCCGGTCCGCGCGGCGGGCCTCAAGCGCGAGCCGGATTCACGCACGGACAGCTACCCCGACCCGGTGCAGCGCCACCGCCGCCGCGATGCCGCCGACCCCGGCCAGGCAGGCAAGCGCCGTCAAGAGCGTCAAGACCGCGTGCGTCCCCGGCGCTTCCGGCAGCACGGTCCACCACGCGCGCAGCACCGCCGTCGCCGCCAGCAGCGCGGCCACGCCGATCAGCGCCCGGGTGCTGCGTCGCGCCCGGGCGGACAGCAGGACCGCCATCGGCACCACCGCGTGGCCCAGCGCCACCGCCGCCATCACCCAGCCCCAGCCGCCATGGGCGCGCAGCTTATACCAGGGCACCTGCTCCACCAGGTCGTTCTGCCAAACGATCACCACCTGCATGAAGCCCAGGTAAGCCCAAAGCAGCACCAGCGCGAACAGTAGCTTGGCTATGTCGTTGCTCACGTCAGGTCTGGCCCCCCGCGCCGCGCCACCGCCGCCCAGCAGGATCGCCGCCGCCAGCGCCAGCACGCCCGCGCCCGCGCCCGAAAGCATGCCGTAGATGCTGGACACGAAGCGCGGCTGCAGCGACATCGTGAGGTCGATGGCGGCAAAGGTCACGGTGACGGCCAGCAGCAGCAGGCCCGGCGCCGCCACCCGCTCCGCCTGCCCCGACAGCACCGCCCAGGCCAGGCCCAGCCACGCCAGCAGGCACAGCATCCCGCGCACCGCGAAGAACGGCACGTTGAGATACCACGCATTCGGCAGGTCGGCCCCGGCCCGCGCCCAGGGATACAGCGCCGGCAGGCTCAGCAGCACCGGCAGGATCAGCGGCAGCAGCAGCGGCATCGTCGCCACCCCTGCCATCAGCCCCGGGCGCAGCGCCTCGCCCCAGCGCCCGCCGGTCAGCGCGTGCGCCAGCACCAGCGCCAGGCTGCCCAACGGCCAGCCGCTCCACGCCACCACCGCCGCGAGCCAGGCGTGCGGAAAGGACGCCGGCGCCGCCAGCCAGGCCAGGGCCGCGCCCGCCAGGCCGAGCGCGCCGACGACCATGGCCCAACGTTCCCGGCTCACGGCAGCGCTTCCCGCTGCGCCACCGTCAGGTCGGCGGGCGCGGCATCCGTGCTGCGCTGGAGCGCGCGGATATAGGCGGCGATGGCCCAGCGGTCCGCCGGGCGCACCCGGTCGGCAAAGGAGTACATCGCGCCGTAGCCGCCGGTGATTACGTCGTAGAAGTGCCGCGTCGGCGCGTCCCGGAGCCGGGCCTCGTGGTAAGAAGGCGGCGGGGAAAAGCCGCGCTGCACCACCATGCCGCGGCCGTCGCCGAGTTCGGAATGGCAGGGCATGCAGAACTGGCGGTATTGGTCCTGCCCGCGGGCAAGCAGCGCGGCGGTGAGCGGGGGCGGCGGCGCCGGGCGTTGGTTCGCTTCGATCCGGTCGGGCGGCACTTTGCCGGGGCCAACCGCGGCGGAGCGGTAGGCCGGCAGCTTCGGCTGGTTGATCGCGTCGTCGCAGCCGGCCAGCAGGAGCAGGGCGAAAAAGATGGGCCTCATGCCTCGATCTCCTCGAAGGGCGCGGGGTTGAGCGGGCGCAGCACGGCGCGGGCGGGCGCGGCCGGGCCGTGCACCACCAGAAGCCAGCCGTCGCGCGTGGCGTCCCGCAGCGCCTCGCTTTCGTCGCCGGGTTCCCACAGCCGGGGCAGGCGGTTGGCGATCAGGAACGCGCCGAACGCCGCCGCCACCGCGCCCAGAACGCCGCATTCCAGGGCGTAAACGAGGTAGGAGGTCCAGAAGAAGTCCGGCCGCCCGCCGATCAGCAGCGGGTAGCTCCGCATGGTCGCCCAGCACTGCATGGCGAACCCGGCGGCCCCCAGGCCCAGCCCGGCCCCCAGCGCCACCAGCGGGATGCGCGTGCTCCCGGGGGCGCCGTCGTCCTCCGGCAGCGCGTAGGGCGTGCGCGTTTCCGCCTCCACCCCCGCGGCGCGGAGCCGGCGCACCGCATCCTGAAGCGCGTCCGGCCCAGGGAAACCCGCGACGATCACCCGACCCGACCCGTGCCGATCATCTGCCGCATCTCCGCGATGGACACGACGGGCAGGAAGCGCACGAACAGCAGGAACCCGGCCCCGAACAGCCCAAGCGTCCCCGCAAGCGTGCCGAAGTCCACCCAGGTCGGCGCGTAGTCGCCCCAGGCGCTGGGCAGGTTGGTCCGGTGCAGCACGGCGACCACGATGCCGAAGCGTTCCAGCCACATGCCCACCACCGCCGAAAGCCCGACCGCCCCCAGCACCCAGGGCCGCAGCCGAAGCCCGCGCCAGCACAGCAGCAGCGGGACCGCGCAGTTCATCAGCAGCGTCAGCCAATACACCGGCGCATACAGCCCGGAGATGCGCTCCGCGAACTGCCGCCGCTCCGCTTCGCCGCCGGAGTAGAAGACGTCAAAGGCGTCCATCACGTAGCAGTAGGACACGGCGAGGCTCGCGGTCAGCAGCAGCCGGCCCAGCACGTCCAGGTGCCGCTCGGTGACGTAGTCGTGCAAGCCGAGCAGCGCCCGGAGCGGCAGCAGCAGAACCAGCACGACGCCGAAGCCGGACAGCGCCGCGCCGAACACGAAGAACGGCGGGTATTGCGTCGAGTACCACCCGGGCGTCGCCGCGGCGGCGAAGTCCAGCCCGACGATGCTGTGCACCGATACCACCAGCGGCGTCATGATCCCGGCGATCACCCCGTAGGCCGCATGATAGCGCCGCCACTGCGCCCCGCTGCCGCGGAAGCCGAGCGCCAGCACGCCGTAGAACAACTGCGCCGCCCGCCCCCGCGCCCGGTCCCGCAGCGCTGCCACGTCCGGCATCAGGCCCAGGAACCAGAACACCGCGGAAGAAAACACGTAGGCCAGGATGGCGATGAAGTCCCACAGCAGCGGGCTACGGAACTGCGGCCACAGCGTCATCGTGTTGGGATACGGGAACAGCCAATAGAAGAACCACGGCCGCCCCAAGTGGATGATCGGGAAGATGCCGGCGCACATGGCGGCGAAGATCGTCATGCTTTCCGCGATGCGGTTGACCGAGGTGCGCCACGCCGACCGCGTGAGGAAGAACAGCGACGACACCAGCGTGCCGCCCGACGCGATGCCGATCCACCAGACATAGTTGATGAGGTCGAACCCCCACATCACCGGCCAGTTGTTGCCCCAGGCCTGCACCCCGCGCCCGAACAGCGTGCCGACCGACAGCGCGCCGACACCCAGCATCGCCAGCGCCAGCCCGAACGCCGCCCACCACCACAAGGGCGTTTGCCGGTCCAGCGTGATGGCGGCGATCCGATCGGTGACGCTGGCGGGGGTCTCGCCCGGAGAAACGACGGGGTCGAAGGGCATGGGATCAGCTCTCCGTCGCCGGCGGGTTGCGGACGCGCGCCTCGTAGGTGACGCGCGGGTGGGTCCCCTGCTCCGGCAGCAGGGCGTAGTCGAGCGGGCTGGCCTTGCGGGCCACCACGGCGCTTGCCTTGTCGTTCAGGTCGCCAAAGCTGAACGCGCCGGTGGGGCACGCGGCCTGGCACGCCGTCACCGCCTGCTCCGCCGTGCCGTCCCGGTCGTGCGCGATGCGGGCGGCGGCGATGCGCTGCAGGCAGAAGGTGCACTTCTCCATCACGCCGCGCGGACGGACGGAGACCTCAGGGTTGCGCGACACCGCCGGGCGAGGCTCGGCCCGGGCGTAGGGGCCGAAGTTGAAGCGGCGCACCTTGTAAGGGCAGTTGTTGGAGCAGAACCGGGTGCCGACGCAGCGGTTGTAAACCTGGAGGTTCAGGCCCTCCGAGTCGTGCACGGCGGCCTCCACCGGGCACACCGTTTCGCACGGCGCTTCTTCGCAATGCATGCACAGCAGCGGCTGGAACACCGCCTGCGCTTCCGGCCCGGCGCCCTCCCAGTAGCGGTCGATGCGCAGCCAGTGCATTTCGCGCTGGTGCAGGACATTCTCCCGCCCGACTACCGGCACGTTGTTCTCCGCCTGGCAGGCGACGACGCAGGCGTTGCAGCCGATGCAGGCATTGAGGTCCACGCCCATGCCCCACTGCACCGGGGCGCCGGGCCGGACGCGATACAGGCTGTCCTCCGGCGTCTTGCCG
>CALMVT010000538.1:0-18843 GCA_937873175.1 uncultured Acetobacteraceae bacterium
TCGCCTGACGCTTGCCGACGATGTCGATGCGCTCGTTCTTGATGCGAGCTACCGCGGCACGCACGTCGAAGCGGCCGCGGCAAGGCTTCCTTGCGCAGTCGAGTGGCATGCCGGCTTCCGCATGCCGGAAAGCCGCTTACCCGAGTGTGCGGCGTATCGCGGGGAGGCGCATGCCGCGCTTGCCGGATCGTTGATGCGGGGCGGTGCCCTGACGCCGCGTGAGTTGGGCGGGGCGTTGCATCGGGGGATCACCGACCCGCAGTCGCTGAAACGGGTCTGGCATTGCGTGGCGCGCTTCGGCAGCCCGTGGGAGGCTGTGGGCAGCACGGAGGCACCAGCCGTGCAGGGCTGGCAAGGGATCGCTGGGCGACGACTACACTGAATTACTCCGCCGCTTGAGCCGCCGGCTGCGCTTGCAGCGTCAGGAACTTCTCCGCCTCCAACGCCGCGATGCACCCGGTCCCAGCCGCAGTGATCGCCTGGCGCCAATGCTTGTCCTGCACGTCGCCGGCCGCGAACACGCCGGGCACCGAGGTCTGGGTCAAGCCCGGCTTGGTCGTCACGTAACCTTCCTCGTCCAACTCGACCTGCCCGCGGAAGATCACCGTGTTGGGCGTGTGGCCGATGGCGATGAACACGCCGTCCACCGGCAGTTGGCTCAGCGCGCCGCTCTGCGTGTTGCGCAGGGTGAGGCCGGTCACGACCTCCGGCTGGCCGCCGCCGGTGACTTCCTCCACGGCGCTGTTCCACAGCACGGTGATCTTGGGATGGCCGAACAAGCGGCGCTGCAGGATCTTCTCGGCGCGCAGGCTGTCCCGCCGGTGCACCAGCGTCACCTTGTCGGCATGGTGGGTCAGGTAAAGCGCCTCCTCCACCGCGGTGTTGCCGCCGCCGATCACCGCCACCTGCTTGCCGCGGTAGAAGAACCCGTCGCAGGTCGCGCAGGCCGACACGCCCGCGCCTTGCAGCCGCTTCTCCGACGGCAAGCCCAGCCAGCGCGCCTGCGCCCCGGTCGCGATCACCACGGTTTCGGCAAGGTAAACGTCGCCGGAGTCGCCCACGCAGCGGAACGGGCGGCGCGAGAAATCGACGCTCATCAACAGGTCGCTGATCATCCGCGCGCCGACGTGCTCGGCCTGCTTGGCCATCTGCTCCATCAGCCAGGGGCCTTGGATGGCGCTCTCAAACCCAGGGTAGTTCTCAACGTCGGTCGTGATCATCAACTGGCCGCCGGGCTGCAGGCCGGACACCAGCACCGGGTCCAGCCCGCCGCGCGCCGCGTAGATCGCAGCCGTGTAGCCGGCCGGCCCGGCGCCAATGATCAGGACTTGGGTATGGATCAACTGCGGCATGCACGGTTCCTTTGCTGATCCGATCATATCGGAAAGCGCAATGCGCCGCGCAAGCCAGGACGCGCATGCGGGTATTCAGGCCCGCTTTTCCGTAATATTGTTGCGTGGCATGAGGGGTGAGCCGGTTAATGAAGCTTGATGGCGACGACGTGGCGGAGCTGGACGAGATCGACCGGCGCATCCTGGCCGAGCTGCAGGCGGACGGCCGCATGACCAACGTCGAGCTGGCCCGGCGTGCCGAAATCACGGCGCCGCCGTGTCTGCGCCGGGTTCGCCGGCTGGAGGAAGCCGGCATCATCCGTGGCTACCACGCCGACACCGACCCTGCCCGCCTGGGATGGGAGATCGTGTTCTTCGCGCTGATCGGATTGGACAGCCAGAAGGAAACGGTGCTGTCGGCGTTCGAGGCGGAGGTGGCGGAATGGCCCGAGGTCCGGGAATGCCACATGATCCGCGGCGGCGGCGACTTCCTGCTGCGCCTGGTGGCGCGGGATACGGCGCACGAGAACGCGCTGACTCGGCGCCTGACCGGCGCCCGTTCGGTGAGCCGGGTGCAGACTCTGCAGACGATCCGCACCAGCCGCAGCCTGGCCGGCATTCCCCTGTAGCGGGCGCCAGCCGTCCCCTCAATACGTCCGCGGGCGCGCGACCATGCGGTAGATCAGCAGGATGATGACCGCGCCGACCACCGCCCCGATGAACCCGGCCGACTCGCCCGGACGATACCAGCCCAGCGCCTGCCCCAGAAAGGTCGCGACCATCGCGCCGGCAATGCCGAGCAGGATCGTGATGATGAACCCGCCGGGGTCGCGGCCCGGCGTCAGGAACTTGGCGACCAACCCGGCGAGGCCGCCGATGATGATGGCGCCGATGAACGAGATCATGAAAGCACTCCAACCGTGTATGAAACTCGCGCTTCGTCGCGCAGCATAACCGTTGTCGCGGACCATGGCACAGCCCGGCTTGACGCGCCAGCGCCGCCGGCGAATCGGAGCCGCATGGCGCTGCTGGCCCTGCTTGTCCTGACCTTGATCCGCGTCCTCGTCGCGGCGGCAACGCCGCTTTCGGAGGACGAGGCGTATTATTGGGTGTGGTCGCATGCGCTGGCGCCGGGCTTTCTCGACCATCCGCCGATGGTGGCGCTGTGGATACGGGCGGGCACCTTCCTTGCGGGCGAGAATGCGCTGGGCGTGCGGCTGGGCGCGCCGCTGTCTGCCGCCGTCGGCTCCGTGCTGGTGGCGCGGACGGCGGAACTGCTGTTTCCCGGGCGGCGGATGGGCGTTGCCGCGGCGGCACTGCTGAACGGCACGCTGCTGGTCGGGGCGGGGGCGGTGACGATGACGCCGGACACGCCGCTGCTGCTGTTCTGGGCGGCGGCGACGTGGGCGCTGGCGCAGCTGCTGCGGTCCGGCGATGGGCGATGGTGGCTCGTGGTGGGCGTGCTGGCCGGGTGCGCCGCGGCGAGCAAGTACACCGGCGGCTTCCTGGGCATCGGCATCGTGCTGTGGCTCTTGTGGGTGCCTGGGCTGCGCCGCTGGTTCCGCAGCGCCTATCTTTGGCTGGGCGCCGCCGTGGCGGCGGCGGTGTTCGCGCCGGTGGTGCTGTGGAATGCGGAGCACGGCTGGGCCAGCTTCGCCAAGCAGGGCGGGCGCACCGGCGACTGGAACCCGGGCGCGGCGCTGCGCCACCTGTCGGAATTGCTGGGCGGGCAGACGGGCCTAGCGACGCCCTTGGTGTTCGTCCTGCTGTCGGCCGGGGTTTGGACCGCCGTCCGCCGCGCGGCTGGGCGGGACCCCGCCTGGTCATTGCTCGTGGCGCTCACCGTGCCGGGCTTGCTGGTGTTCGTGCAGCACGCGATCGGGGACCGGGTGCAGGCGAACTGGCCGGCCATCGTGTATCCGGCCGCCGCGGTCTGCGCTGCCGGGCTGGGCTGGCGCTTGTGGCGGCCCGCGGTGGCGCTCGGCCTGGCGGTCACGGCGCTGGTTTATGTGCAAAGCGCCGCGGCGCCGTTCCCGCTGCCGCGGCGGCTGGACCCGATCCTGATCCGGCTCGGCGGCTGGGATGGGGTGTCCCGTGACCTGCAAGCGATGCGGCGGGAGCAGGGCGCGGGCTGGGTGGCGTCCGAGGCATACGGCGTCGCAAGCTTGCTCGCCTGGCGCGCGCCGCCGGGCGTGCCGGTGCTGGGGGCCGAGGACCGCTGGGCGCTGTTCCGCCTGCCGGGAACCAGCGACGCGGGGCCGGGCCTGCTGCTGGTGAGCCAGCGCCGGTCCGAGCCGCCGGACCCGGCCTATTGGGCGACGGCCCAGCAGGTCGGCCAGGTGGTTCGCACCCGCGGCAGCGCCCCGGACGGGGTGGAGGCCGAGCGGTTCCGCGTATATCGTGTCACGCAGCGGCCAGGCGCCCGTTTTATCCGCCTACCCGCAAGAGGAGAGCACGATGCCGCCGCTTCCAACCCATGACGACGTGGCCGCCGCGGCGCGTCGGATCGCCGGGCGCGTCGTGCGCACCCCCGTGCTGCGCAACGCGCGGCTGGACGAGCTGACCGGCGGCACCGTGCTGCTGAAGGCCGAAGTCCTGCAGAAGACCGGCAGCTTCAAACTGCGCGGCGCCATCAACGCCGCTTTGCAGCTCACCGAAGCCGAGCGCCGGGCCGGCGTGGTGACGCATTCCTCCGGCAACCACGGCCAGGCGCTGGCTTGCGCCGCGCAGTCGGTCGGCGCCGCCGCCACGGTCTTCATGCCGGCCGACGCGCCGCAGGTGAAGATCGACAGCACGCGACGCTGGGGGGCCGAGATCGTGCACTACCACCGCGCGACCGACGACCGGGAAGCGCTGACCCGGCAATACGTCGAGCGCACCGGCGCTTCGCTGATCCCGCCGTTCGACCATCCCCATGTGGTTGCCGGGCAGGGCACGGCGGCGCTGGAACTGTTTGAGGACGCGGGCGAACTGCCGGTCGATTCGCTGTTGGTCTGCACCGGCGGCGGCGGCCTGATCGCCGGGTGGGCGCTGGCAACCGAGGGCGTGCGGCCCGGCGTCGAGATCGTCGCGGTGGAGCCGGAGGGGTGGGACGACACCGGGCGCTCGCTGCGCGCCGGCGAGCGGGTGGGCAACCCGTCGGGCGGTTCGGAGCTGTGCGACGCCCTGCTGGCCAAGATGCCGGGGGAGCTGACCTTTGCGGTGAACCGCACCCGGCTCGCGGGCGGCATCGCGGTGACGGACGCCGAGGTTCTTGCGGCCATCGCCTTTGCCTTCACCCATTTGAAGCTGGTCGTGGAACCCGGCGGCGCCGTGTGCCTGGCCGCCCTGCTGTCGGGCCGCTTCGATGCGCGCGGGCGCGTGGTGGGCGCGGTGCTGAGCGGCGGCAACGTGGACCCGGCGGTGTTCGCGCGAGCCTTGGCGGGCTGAATCGCCCCGCATTAGCGAAGGATTAAGCCTTCTGCCGCATCTTGCCGCCATATAGGCGGAGTTTGGGCATGAGCGGCACGAAGAAAGCCAAGACGGCGATCATCATCCGGAAAGAGGAAGTGGTCGAGGCCGGCCATCACGGCGGCGCGTGGAAGGTGGCCTATGCCGACTTCGTAACGGCGATGATGGCGTTCTTTCTGCTGATGTGGCTGCTCAACGCCACTACCCAGGAGCAGCGGGCCGGCCTGGCCGACTATTTCAGTCCCAACAGCATCACGTCACGCAACAATTCCGGCTTCGGCGCGCCGTTCGGCGGGCTGACGCCCAACCTGGATGGGTCGTTGGCTTCGGACCGCGGCGCGGTGCAGGTCACGCCCGGCCCGACCCGCCCGATCATGACCCCGGACGACAGCGAAGAGGACGACACGCCGCCGTCGAAGCCGCGGACGAGCGGGCCGTCGCTGCTCACCGTGGCGCAGGATGGCGCCGCGGCGGCGCAGGCGCCTCATGTCCAGACAACCGAACTGCCTGACGCGGCCCGCCCGCCGGCAGCCCGGGTGACGCCGCCCGCCACCGTCAAGGACCCGGTAGCAGAGGCCGAGCGCGAGGCACGCGAACACGCCGCCTTCGAGCGGGCAGCGGAACAGATCCGCGAGGCCGTCCGCTCGGATCCGGCGCTTGCGGGCCTGGCGAAGCAGCTCGCCATCGACGTGACACCCGAGGGGCTGCGCATCCAAATCCTGGACAAGGACCGGCAACCGATGTTCGGCTTCGGCACCTCCGCGCTGAACGACCGCGCCCGGTCCCTGATGGCCAAGGTCGCCCCGGTGCTGCTGCGCCTTTCCCAGCCCATCGCCATCGACGGCCACACCGACGCCGCGCCCTACCGCGGCGGGGATCGCAGCAACTGGGACCTTTCTGCGGAGCGGGCCAACGCGACGCGCCGGCTGCTGACCGACGCCGGCTTGCCCGAGGCGAGAATCCGCAGCGTGGCGGGCCACGCCGACCGCGACCCGCTGCTGCCGGCCGAGCCGTTGGCGGCGGCCAACCGCCGCATCGCCGTGCTGGTCCTGCGGGACCGGCCCGCGGCCGGGGGGCGCTGAGCCATGCTGACCATTGGCGGACTCGGCTTCCTGCTGGCCTGCGTGTTCGGCAGCTACATCCTCGCCGGCGGCAGCCTGGAACCGTTGATCGAGGCGATGCCGTTCGAGCTGCTGACCATCGGCGGCGCGGCCATCGGAACTTTCGTCATGTCGAACAGCATGCATGACGTGAAGCACACGCTGGCCGGCTTCAAGAAGATTATGGGCGGCGCGACGTTCACCAAGCCGCACTACGTCGAGTTGCTGAGCCTGCTGTTCCTGTTTTCCCGCCTGGCCAGCACCAAAGGCCCGATGGCGCTGGAGCCGCACATCGAGAACCCCAAGGAAAGCAGCGCCTTCCAGAGGTTCCCGCGCATCCTGGCCAACCATCACGCAACGGACATGATCTGCGACTACCTGCGCATGGTCGGCATGAACGCGGACGACCCGCACCAGATCGAAGACCTGATGGGCCGCGAGCTGAAGAAGACCCTGCATGAGGAGTTGCACGGCGCCCATGCGCTGCAGACGGTGGCGGACGGCCTGCCGGCGCTCGGCATCGTCGCGGCGGTGCTGGGCGTGATCAAGACCATGTCGCACATCAACGAGCCGCCGGCGGTGCTGGGCGCGATGATCGGCGGCGCGCTGGTGGGCACCTTCCTGGGCGTGCTGCTGGCTTACGGCATGGTGGGACCGTTCGCGGCCCGGCTGAAGGGCATCGTCGAGGAGGAAAGCAAGTACTTCGAGGTGATCCGCGCCGTGCTGGTCGCGCACCTGCACGGCAACGCCCCGCAGGTCAGCGTGGAAACCGGGCGCAAGATGGCGCCGAATCAGCACATGCCGAGCTTCGCCGAGCTGGAAAGCGCCGTGCAGGCGGTGCAGATCAACTGACCAGCCCGGCGCGACCGGTCGGCAATAGCCGAGGTCGTCGCCCCGGCGCGCGGACAAACCCATTGCAAACCGCAGACGCACGGCCCGGGATGCGGCATCATCGGCACGGGAGGCCAATCCTCTCCCTTGCCGAGCAAAGCGCCCGGTGAAGGCGCGACATAAGGACCAGCAACAGGGGCGCCCGTCATGGACGAGACCGAAGCGACCAGCACCTACCCCGCGGCCTACGCAAGCTGGCAGGCCGACCCGGAGGCGTGGTGGGCGGAGGCGGCCGAGGACATCGATTGGACCCGGCGCTGGGACCGGGTGTTCGACCCGGCGCTCGGCGCCGCAGGCCAGTGGTTCGCCGGCGGCATGCTCAACGTGGCGGAGAACTGCCTGGACCGCCACGTGGACGCCGGGCGCGGCGAGCAGGCCGCGCTGATCTGGGACAGCCCGATGGCCGGGCATGTCCGGACCTACACCTATGCCGAACTGCGCGATCGGACCGCCCGCGTGGCCGGGGCGCTCGCGGCCTTGGGCGTCGGCGTCGGCGACCGGGTGGTGATCTATATGCCGATGGTGCCAGAGGCAGTGATCGCCATGCTCGCCTGCGCCCGGCTCGGCGCGGTGCATTCCGTCGTGTTCGGAGGTTTCGCCGCCGCCGAACTCGCCAAGCGCATCGAGGACGCCGAGCCGCGGGCCATCGTTTCCGCTTCCTGCGGACTGGAGCCGGGGCGCCTCGTCGCCTACAAGCCGCTGTTGGACGCCGCCATCGCGTTCAGCGCGCACAAGCCCGACGCCTGCCTGATCCTGCAGCGCCCGATGCTGGCCGCCGACATGGCGCCGGGCCGCGACCATGACTTCATGGAGGCGGAGGCCGCCGCGGCGCCGCACCCGCCCGTTCCGGTCCGCGCCACCGACCCGCTCTACATCCTTTATACCTCTGGGACCACGGGCAAGCCCAAGGGCGTGGTGCGCGACGCCGGCGGCTACGCCGTGGCGCTGCGGGCATCGATGCACATGATCTACGGCGCGGAGGCCGGCGACGTGTACTGGTGCGCCAGCGACGTGGGCTGGGTGGTCGGCCACAGCTACATCGTTTATGCGCCGCTGCTCGCCGGCTGCACGACGGTCCTTTATGAAGGCAAGCCGGTCGGCACGCCTGATCCCGGCGCGTTCTGGCGCGTGTGCGCGCAGCACGGCGTCCGCGTGCTGTTCACCGCGCCCACGGCGCTGCGCGCCATCAAGCAGCAGGACCCGGACGGGCGGCACATCGCGCAGCACGATTTGAGCCGCTTCGACGCCTTGTTCCTGGCCGGGGAACGATGCGACCCGCCCACCGCGACCTGGATCGCCGGCAAGCTGGGCCGGCCCGTGGTGGACCATTGGTGGCAGACCGAGACCGGCTGGCCGATCACCGCCGGGTTCCGCGGCTATGGCCTGTTCCCGTTCAAGCCCGGCGCCGGCGGCCGTCCGTGCCCCGGCTACGACGTGCGCGCGCTGGACGACGGGGGCGCCCTTTTGCCGCTGGGCGAGACCGGCAACCTGGCGATCCGCTTGCCGTTGCCGCCGGGCTGCGCGCCGACGCTGTGGCGCAACGCAGAGGGGTTCCGCGCGGCCTACCTGCTGGACTATCCCGGCTGGTATCGCACCGGCGACGCGGGGCAGGTGGACCGGGAGGGCGACGTGTGGGTGATGGGCCGCACGGACGACGTGATCAACGTCGCCGGGCACCGCCTGAGCACCGGCGCGATGGAGGAAGTGCTGGCCAGCCACCCGGACGTGGCCGAATGCGCCGTGGTGGGCGCGGCGGACGCGCTGAAAGGCCAGGTGCCGCTCGGCCTCGTGGTGCTGAAGGCGGGCGCGGAGCGTGACCCCGCAGCAGTCGCTCAAGAGCTGGTGGCGCTGGTGCGCGAGCGGATCGGGCCGGTGGCGGCGTTCAAGGACGCCCGCGTGGTTGCGCGCCTGCCCAAGACCCGGTCCGGCAAAATTCTCCGGGGCAGCATCCGCAAGCTTGCCGATGGGAACGACGCCCCGGCCCCGCCCACCATCGACGACCCGGCGATCCTGGACGAGATCCGCGCCGTATTGGTCAGATAAATCTCAGCAGCAGGAACCCGCCCACGATCCCTGCCGCAGTCAGGCTCGTTACCAGGGTCAGCCGGCGCTCGATGAACTCGCGGACCGGCTCGCCGAACTGCCGGAGCAGCGCGGCGACCAGGAAGAACCGCGCCCCGCGGGTCAGCAGGCTGGCGACCATGAACACGCCGAAGTTGAAATGCGCGAGGCCGGAGGTGATGGTGACGATTTTGTAGGGTATCGGCGTCAGGCCCTTGATCAGGATGACCCACAGCCCCCATTGGTTGAACTTGTCCACGAACGCCTGGGCCGCATCTTCGTAATGATAGAAGCGGATCAGCGGCCCCGCCACCTGGTCATATAGCGCATAGCCGATCAGGTAGCCCAGCGCACCGCCGGCCACGCTGGCCAGGGTGCAGACCAGCGCGAGGCGGTAGGCCCGCTCTGGCCGGGCCAGCGCCATGGGCACCAGCAGCGCGTCGGGCGGGACGGGGAAGAAGCTGCTCTCGGCGAAGCTGATCAGCGCCAGCCAAACCGGCGCGCGCCGGTCGGCAGCCAAGGCGAGCACGCGGTGGTAGAAGCGGCGGAGCATGGCGGTTCCCAATAGAGCGGGCCTGCCATGCCACGCCGCGCCGCCCGCCGCAAACACCGCGGCTTCCTCCTCGCCCGTCCTGCCGTTAGGATTTGTGGACCCTTCAAGACGGAACCCTCCACCATGCGCCGCTCCACCCAACTTGCCGCCGTGCTGTCGCTTGCCCTGGCCGCGGCGCCTGGCGTCACCCCCGTTGCCGCCCAAGGCAACGCCCTGCCGCCGCACGCTTGGCTATTCGGCACCTGGACCGGCGGCATCTTCCCAGTGCCGAGCGGGTATTCGAGTCAAGCCTGCTTGTCGCAGCCGGTGGTGATCTTCACCCGCGACCTCGTGCTCCGCGCCACCCTGACCGAGCAGATGCTAACGCAGCGCGAGATCGAAACGGCGCGCAACTCGTCAGGAGGGGCCGAGTTCCGCTTCGCCGCGGCGCCGGGCGGCGGACCCAGCCTGCTGGACACCGGCATGGGGCGCGCGGTCGGCTTCGGGTGCAGCTCGCCGGACGAGCTGCACGTGCAGCGCCGCGGGGAGAACGAGATCACCTTTCCCGGCTGCGCCGACTTCCCCAACCCGCTGGTCCGCTGCCAAACCCGGTGATCCCGTCTCGAGCCGCACTGCCGCGCTGACCGGGTTCCCGCATCCGCCCGCCGCGATGCGCGCCGTGCTGGACGCGCTCGTGGCCAGCGACCCGCGGCTGGCCCGCATCGAGGCCGTGGCGGGACCGCTCCCCTGGCGCGTCCGCGGCGGCGGGTTCGTCGGGCTGCTGCAGATCGTGGTCGGGCAGCAGATCAGCAACGGGGCGGCGCTTGCGATCTGGCGGCGGATGGAGGCGCACCCGCGCCTGCTGCAGCCGGATGGGCTGCTGGCCGCGGACGAGGCCACCCTGCGCGGCGTCGGGCTGTCCCGGCCCAAGGTGGCGCATGCGCAGTCGCTCGCCAGCGCCTTTGCCGCCGGACAGCTTTCGGCGGAGGCGCTGGCGCGGCTTCCGGACCCTGACGCCATTGCCGCGATCACCGCCGTCCGCGGCCTGGGTCCCTGGACCGCCGAGGTCTACCTGCTGTTCGCGTTGCAGCGCCCCGACGTGTTCCCGGCCGGGGACATCGCGTTGGCGGGCGCCGCGGCCGACATCCTGGGCCTGCCGTGCCGGCCGAACCCGAAGGCGCTGCGCCTGCTGGCCGAGGCTTGGCGTCCGAGCCGTGCCTTGGCGGCCCGGCTGCTGTGGCACCATTGGCGGCACCTGACGGGACGCCCCAGCTTCGACGACGCGCCGCCGGCGCCCATTTACCCAGCGTTTACCGGTCCCGGCTAAACTCGCGTCCAGCTTACAGGACCGCACAGCATGGACATCCCGGCTCCAATCCCATCGCACCAGTCCGCCACTTTTTGGGAACGAGGGGTGAGCGTGCCGTTCACCACCCCGGCGCTGGCCGGCGCGCGGGTCCGGCACGATGCGCGGCACGGGTTGGTGCTTCTGGTGCCCAACCCGTCCGGCGGGCGCGGCATCTACGTCGTGCCGTGGTCCAGGTTGCGTGATATGTGCAACCCCACGCTGCATGACGGCATGCTGCACGACGCCATTCTCGCCTCGAAGTCCGGGTCGATCTCCCCTGGGGTGATCCGCGCCGCCGCGCGCCGGGTTGCGGCCACGGGCGCGGCGGGACGCAGCGCGCTTGCCGCGGCCGCGAAGGCGATGCAGGCGGATGCCGAGTCGCAGCAGGCGACCAACCATTACCTGCTTTATGCCCTTGCCGCGCAAACCGCGGCGCAGGCCAGCGCAACGGAGGTTGCGGGCCTGGCCTGCATCGTGGATGAGATCGGCGTCGGCCCGCACGCCGACCGCGTCGACATCCCGGTCCGCCTGGGCCAGCTCAAGGCGATGCGGGCGGAGCTTGCGGCCTGGCTGCGGATGGGCGCCGACGATGCCGGGTCCGCGTCGATGGCCTGCGGCATGGCGGACCTCACCATTCGCTGCGCCGAGCATGTGCTGCGCGCCGCGCGGGCACGGGCGGTTGATGTCGAAGGCTTGCTGGCTGAATGGCGCGCCCAGCCCGACGGCCTGGCCGCCGTGTTCAGCCGCCCCGCCTGGGTGCTCGACGGCTGGGGCTTGCCCTGCCTGCTCTGGAGCACGGCGTCCGGCGTCGCCGCCCGGCGTGCGGTGCTTTTTGAAATCGCCCAGATGCTTGTGGTGCTGCCGAACGAGGCCGGCGATTGGATTGGCGAGTCCATAGACGCCGAGGCGAGCCAGGCCCTCCGTCCCATGGCCGGCCTGAGCCGCGACGTGCGCTCCGGGCTTGGCGTGCTCGATCTGGTCGCTCGGAACGAGCATTTCCGCGTGATGGCGGCCTGAAATGTTCCACTCAGCTCCCCCTGTCCACCCGGTCACCGAAGTGCAGCGCAAGCTGTGCGGCGCTGCGGACGAGCAACTCGCCCAGGTCGTGGCGCTTGTGGACGCGATGCCTGTGCGCGGCGCCGCGGATGCGCTGATCGCTCCGCTGCGCGCCCGGCTGGCGGCGATCGAGCCGTTGCGGCCGCTGTCGATCACCCGCCTGCTGTTCCGCCCGTTGGACCCGGTGATCGTGACCGGCCCGCGCTGGCGCCCGGGCATCCCCGCCGTGCCGCGGACGGCCTTGTCCATCATCGGCCATGCGGTGATCGGGCAGTTGGGCACGGTCGCGACGTCGCTCCAAGCGAGCATCGCCGGGCGGGATGGAAAGGAGCATGCGCTCGCGAACCAGGTCGGCGCGTCCTTGTGGCCAACGGGCGCAAAGGCGGTGGCGCGTCTGCCGATCCCGGCAGGCTGGGGCGCTGAAACCGGACTGCCGGAAAGCTGCTATCCTGAAATCCGGGCCAACATCGCGGCGGTGCTGCATCAGGCGGCTCCCTTGAGCCGTTGGGCACGGGACGGCGGCGGTTCCGATCCCGCGCCGGCCGTCAACGACATCCTGCAAGCGACGCAGGCGGCCCACCCGGCCGGGTTCGGCATCGTCCTCGCGATCCTGCTGGCGGACAGCACGGCCGCCGCGCCCGCGCTGCAAGCGGCCTTGGCGATGCCGACCGTGCCGGTTGACCCGGCGGTGATCCAGACCCTGGACCGGGCGCAGCACGTGTTGGCGACCGTGTTTTCCTTCTCCGGGCTGGCCGCCGCGTCGTTCCAGGCCGCGCACGTTGCGGCACTGCTCGATGCGGTCGAAGCGCCCGGCACCCGGCCGGGGTTGCGGGCCCATGCGCAGCGCGTCCGGGAGCAGGCGAACGGAGCCTGCCAAAGCCGCCTGTTTCAAGCCTTGGACCAGGATTTCCTGCCCAAGCTGGCCGCAACCGGCGCCGAGCTGGACGACGCCGCGGTGGCCGGGCTTGAGAACGACGCCCGCGGGCTGCGGCGGCTGGCCATGGCAGGCCGGCGGTTCGGCGCCGCCGCGACCTATGACAAGCTGCTGGGCCGGACTGCCGCGGGCGCATGCGCGTCTACCGGCAGCACGCTCACCCGCATGGAGCGGCTGCGCCTGGCTGAGCTGCTGATCGGCACCGAGGCTGCACTGCGGCTGCCGCTGGCGTGATGCGGGCGAGCCATCGATGCTTGCAAGTTCCAAAAAAGGTGCCGCAAATTTAAACTGAGGCTCCTTCAAGTCGGACCGATCAAGCTTTGCGCAGATTAGGAAAACCGATGTAGGGGGGAAACCGAGCCATCGAAAAGGCATGGCATCGAACACGGCAAAGCCGACGAATGCTCACGATTCCGTTCATTTCGCAATTTTGCATGTGAGCCTACATACCAGAGGCTTTGTCGACAAAAAGTTATGGGATGTGGCATGTCTGATGATTTTCGGCAGAAAGTTAGGGTTTTTGCGGAACGCGCCGTCGCCCTTGCGCCAAGGTGCATAAACGAAGAGAGCACGAAACTTTTCTTAATACTGCCGTTTCTAAATCTTCTAGGGTATGATGACCGCAACCCTGACGAGGTCTGTCCCGAGCATGGCGCTGACTTCTCGGAAAAATACAAAAACCGGGTTGATTTCGCCATATTGAAGAGTGACAAACCGATTATTGCTATCGAATGTAAGCCGGTTGGTATGCCGCTCAAAGACGAGCGCGGGCAGCTACGTTCATACTTCAATGCGGCACCCACGGTTAAGATGGGCGTTATCACCGATGGGTTGGTATATGAGTTTTACGCCGACTCCGATGAACCCAACATGATGGATATGACAGCCTTTTTGGTTCTCAATCTTCGCGAAGTGGCCAAAGGTAAGGTTGAGAACTCAGTCGATGAGGGACTCAGAAGCCTCCAGAAAAGTAAGTTCGATCCGGAAAACATTGGTGCTGAAGCAAAACGGAAACTTATATTCCAGAATCTTGTCCAACAGATTGCCCGGTTGGCAGAAGAGCCGAGTGAGCAGTTTGTCAGGATGTTGCTGCAGAACGCCGGCCTCAGTCATATCCGGTCCAAAGCTCTGACGGAGTACATTGAGCTAACACGAAGTGCGTTTCGAGAATTCGTCAGCATTCGCATCCTCCAGCGGTTGGACCTCCCGACCAAAGGGCTGGAAAGTGACATGGCTGCAATCGCGCCGGAAACGGCTATGCCAGAGACGCCGCTTAAGGCCGATGATGGCATCGTCACGACTGAGACAGAGCTGGAAGTTTACCATTATGTGAAAAGGCGTTTGTCCTTCCTCGTCAAGGATGACGCGCTATTCGACGAAATCGCGAACGTTGAATATCGCGATTATAAAGGTGAGTTCGTTGTGTTCTACAAAAAGGAGCGAGCGGGCCGGATCTTTGATTTCACTGAGGGTGGCCCAAAAAAGTATAATTTCGACTTCGGTCAGCTCACGGGTGGTGAAGTCTCCACGGACAAATTGACGGAAATTGATGCCACACTTTCTGCCATCTTTTCAAAGCGTGTCGCCGAACTTGCCTCTCCCTTGAAGAAGACGGCGAAGATTGGGTAGCAACCGGCAGCATGGAATAAACCATGTAAAGCCGTCCGTCACACGACTGGCGAAAGTGGTGCCCAGGGGCGGAGTCGAACCACCGACACTGCGATTTTCAGTCGCATGCTCTACCAACTGAGCTACCTGGGCCTCGGCCGGACAGATACGGCTTCGACGGAGCAGCTTGCTACCCCAGCCGGTGTCGCGGATCAAGCCCGGTTGGCGGCTCAGCCGCGATATCGGGCGCCGGCATGCCCGGCGCTGCTGTCCGGCGGGTCCTCGTCCAGTTCCGGCGGCGGGCCGGGGATCGCGTAAGCGCCGCCGAACCAGCGGCCCAGGTCCACGTCGGCGCAGCGGGCGGAGCAGAACGGGCGCACCCGGGCAGCCGCGGCGCCCTCGGTCGGGACGGGCTTGCCGCAGATCGGGCAGGGCGGCGCTGCTGGCTTCGGCGACGATGCGCCAGGCACGGGGGCGTCAGGCACGGGCTGTCCTTTCAATCGCGGTGCGGCCCGGCGGCAGGGTCGGGTCGGACGCTACAATCAAGGGACGCCCAGTGCGCCGCGCAAGGTCGGGCAGGGCGGCCGGATCCTCCGCCAAGGCCGCCGCGACATCCGGGGCGGCGCGCAGCCGGAACGCCGCCGCAGGCTCGGCGGCAGCGGCCTGCATGACGGTTCGCAGCGCCGCCAAGCCCGCGGCGTGCGGGCCGCTCAGCAACTCGTGCAGCGGCGGAAGAGCGCGGGGGCGCACGATCTCCGCCAAGCCCAAGGCCGAAAACCCGAGAAAGCGCGGCCGGAGGGGATCGCCGGCCAGGGCCTGCGCGAAGTCCGGCGCCAGGGCAGCCCGCTGCCGCACGCCCAGCCCGGCCATATCGACCACAATGGCGCCGGACAGGTTGCGCAGCCGGATGTGCCGGGCCAGGGCAGGCAGCGCTGCGCGGTTGGCCGCCATCTGCGCGGCATGTTTCGGCCGCCGGTCGGCGCTGGCACTGCCGGCGTCCAGGTCGATGGCAACCAAAGCGGGCGTGGGATGGATGCTGGCGCGCAGGCCGCCGGGCAGATCGACGCTGGGGTCGGCCAGAGCGTTGATGGCGTCGGCGAGCGTATCGTCCAGCACGGCCCCGACCGTGACCCGTTCGCCCAGCGCCGGGCGGAGCGCCGCGGCCACGCCGGGATCGTCAACTCGGATCGCCGCTGTGGGGTGCAGGGCGGCCAGCCGTTCCACAGTGCCGGGTCCGCGCGACAACAGCGTCGGCGGCCCGGCGCCGGCCAGCGCGCGGTCGGCGTCACCGACGCGAGCGCTGAGGCGCGGACCCTTGCCGCCCTGGGCTGACCGGGTGATCCGCACGGCCACCGCCATGCCGTCCGACACCGCCGCCGCGCCCTCGCTGTCCGGCAGGAAGCCCTCGGCATCCGGCAAGGCTACGAACGCGCCGGCCATGGCGGGCACGCGGGCGACGACACGGCCACGGTACAGGTCGCCCACCCCGTCCGGGCAGCCCGGCCGCCACAGCGCATAGTCGATCAACGCCCCATCCCGCACCGCCGCGACCCGAAGCTCGCCCGGGCTGCACGCGACCAGGATGCGCGTGCTCACGGCACGGGGTAGCCGCGCCCGCGCAACAGTTGCGCCGCCTCGAAGAGCGGCAGGCCGACCACGCCGCTGTAGCTGCCGGACAGGAAGCGGGCGAACCCGGCCGCGCGGCCCTGGATGGCGTAGCCGCCGGCCTTGCCCACCCCCTCGCCGCACGCCGCGTAGGCGTCGAGCTGCGCGGGCGCGAGGCGGGAGAAGGCAACGACGCTGCTGGACAGGCGCTGGCCGATCCGCCCATCCGGCCCGATCAGGACGAGCGCCGTCAGCACATGGTGGCGGCGTCCGGACAGCAGGGCCATGCAGGCGCGCACATCCTCGACATCCGCCGCCTTGGGCATGATGCGGTTGCCGAGCGCCACGACGGTGTCGGCCGCCAGCACGAAAGTGCTGGGTTCCGCCATCCGGGTCGCCTTTTCCAGCGCCATACGCTCGGCGTAGCGGCGCGGCACCTCGCTTCGGTGCGGTGTTTCGTCGATGTCTGCGGCTGTGATGCGGTCCGGGATGACGCCGATCTGCGCCAGAAGCGCGAGCCGGCGCGGGCTGGCAGAGGCCAAGATGAGCGGCGCGGACTCCGGGAGCGCCATCGCCGGATCGATCAGCAGCGCGCCGCCGGCCGGGAATGGGCTACTTGAAGCGGAATGTGATCCGGCCCTTGGACAGGTCGTAGGGCGTCATCTCGACGTTCACCCGGTCGCCCGCCAGCACGCGGATGCGGTTCTTGCGCATCTTGCCCGACGTGTGCGCCAGGATGCTGTGCTCGTTGTCGAGCTTCACGCGGAACATGGCGTTAGGCAGCAGCTCCAGTACCGTGCCGCTAAATTCGATCATGTCTTCTTTGGACATCAGCTTCCTTGAACTTATAAAAAGACTTGGGTTTGATTTCGAGGCGGAATGTGCTCGCGCCGGGTTGGCCGGTCAAGGACTCGGGCCTTGGCCGAGCCGCAACGCAACGCTGCGGGCATGCGCCTGCAATCCTTCGGCCTCCGCCAGTGCCACCGCCGCCGGGCCGATCTCGCCGAGCGCGGCGCGGTCGGCCTCCACCCATGTGGTGCGTTTCAGGAAGTCGAACACCGACAGGCCGGAAGCGAAGCGTGAGGTCCGCCCGGTCGGCAGGACGTGGTTGGGGCCGGCCACGTAGTCGCCCACCGCTTCCGGGCAGTTGCGGCCCAGGAACGCCGCCCCGGCATGGCGGATGCGCCCGAACAGCGCCGCGGGGTCGGCCACCATGATCTGCAGGTGCTCGGGCGCGAGGTCGTTGGTCAGCACCACCGCCTCGTCCCAATCGCGGGCCACGATGGTGGCGCCGTGGTCCTGCCAGCTTGCCCCGGCGATGGCGCGGCGCGGCAGGGTCGGCAACTCCGCCTCCACGGCACGGGCAACGGCGTCGGCGAAGGCGGCGTCCGTGGTGATCAAGATGCTCTGCGCGGCCTCGTCGTGCTCGGCCTGCGCCAACAGGTCCACGGCGACGTGCCGCGGATCGTTGTCGGCGTCGGCCAGGACCACGACCTCGGACGGCCCGGCAATGCTGTCGATGCCGACGCGGCCGAACACCTGGCGCTTGGCCTCCGCGACGTAGGCATTGCCGGGTCCGACGATGCGGTCCACGGCGGCAATGCTGGCAGTGCCAAAGGCCAGCGCGGCCACGGCCTGCGCGCCGCCCACGCGGTAGATTTCGGTGACGCCGGCGCGATTCGCTGCCGCCATTACCAGGGGGTTCGGCACGCCGCCGGGGCAGGGCACGCACATGGCGATACGGCCCACGCCGGCGACGCGGGCGGGCAGGGCGTTCATCAGCACCGACGAGGGATAGGCCGCCTTGCCGCCCGGCACATAAAGCCCCACGGCGTCGAGCGGCGTCCAGCGTAAGCCGAGGACCACGCCGGCCTCGTCCTGCATCCGCAGGTCGGAGGGCATCTGGGCGCGGTGGAACGCCTCGATCCGCCGTGCCGCCAGGTCAAGGGCGGCGGCGAGGTCCGGGGCGATGCCAGCCGAAGCCCGGGCAATCTCGTCCACCGGGATGCGCAGGGTCTCGGGCGTCAGCGCCTGGCGGTCGAAGGCCGCCGTGTACTCGCACAACGCCGCGTCGCCGCGGGCGCGGACGGCGGCGATGATATCCGCCACGGCGGCGCCAACATCCGTCGCCGTGTCCCGGTCCAGCAATAGGCTGCGGAACGCTTCGGCGAACCCGGCGTCCGCCGTTGAAAGCCGCCTCATGCCACGCCGGGCGCAAGCTGGGCGGCGCGGAAGCGCGCGATCCAGGCGCCCACGGCCTCGGGCTGCGTCTTCAACGCGGTGCGGTTCACGATCAAGCGGCTGGTGACATGCGAGATCACCTCGGTTTCCTGCAGCCCGTTCGCCCGCAGCGTACTGCCGGTCTGCACGAGGTCCACGATCAAGCGGGATAGGCCCAGGCCCGGCGCCAGCTCCATCGCGCCGTTCAGGTGCACCACCTCCGCCTGCACGCCGCGCGCCGCGTAGTGCCGCCGGGCGATGTTCGGGTACTTGGTCGCGACGCGGACGCGGGACCAGGTTGCGGGATCGTCGGCCCAGACGCTCGCCGCCGGCTCCGCCACGCTGACCCGGCACCGCCCGATGCCGAGGTCGAGCGGCGCGTAGATTTCCGGGTAGTCGAACTCCATCAGCACGTCTGCGCCGCAGATGCCGATGTGCGCCGCGCCGAACGCCACGAAGGTCGCGACATCGAAGGGGCGGACCCGCACGATGTCGAGCGCCGGGTTGTCGGTCGGGAAGCGCAGGCGCCCGCTGTTCTCGTCGGCGTAGTCCGCGGCCGGGCGTATCCCGGCCCGCTCCAGCACGGGCGCGCATTCGCCGAGGATGCGGCCCTTTGGCAGCGCTAGGATAATGGGCGACTGGACTTCCGGCGCGAGGGACGCGGCCGGGAAGGGGGCGGTCATGCGGACTCCTGGCCGGGGCGGGCG